>JABXKR010000155.1 GCA_013619145.1 Psychromonas sp.
CTATGAAACTGGTTTATGGGATGAGCTTCCAGCTTTACCTGAAGAGCTAGAGCAGATAGCTGATTCTTTAATTAACAAGGTTAATTGCAATACGTGAAGTAAAGAGTATAATTGGTAGTGCAGCGTGATGGCTGTTTGAATTGAAATTAGATAGAGGGTTTAGTTTGTGATCTCGGTGGGCTTTTGGTCTATCTATTTCGCCCCTCCATCAACGGGGTTACATACTAAGCCCTTTTTTTATGCGTTATTAGCTCAGATGGTAGAGCAGTAGATTTCCAATCTAAATGTCATCGGTTCGATTCCGATATAACGCTCCAACCTTTCAAATATCCTCACAATGCCGTGTCTTTATAAAGCGGTTTACCACGACAAACTAAATCCATGTTTAAGCATCAAAGCTTTTGCGATATTGCTATATAAACTAAACTGTAATTAAATCTATGCTCTGCTTGCCCTTTGCAACATAGTCCCAATTTTGAGCCGTGTTTTACGGATCAGGTTTAACAGAATATCGTTAGACAAGCTTTAGAAATAAAGTTGGTGGGGGAAAGTTTAGTACCCGTCTAAGTAATTAGACCAATTTGATAGATATAGTTATTTTATAGCTCGCTAGATAGGCAATTACTTCAAGCTTAGATAGTTATCAGATGGGGGAAAAAGGGTTTACTGTAAGTTTAATTCACCAAAGAGTATTAATTAACTAAATAAAGGATAAGATGATGGAATTCGAAAAGAGCGACAAATTAAATAAGCACACAATAGAATCAAATAACCTGCTTGTTGATAAACACACTGGCAGAGTAGTTGCTGCGTTTTATAATGATTACGACTTAGATCATGTAATCGACTGTAGTGAAAAAGCTATAACTGAAAACAAACAACCTAAAATAATACAGTTTTCAACTATGCCTAATGATGCTTACTACCAAGGTATGATTATTGGTCTAGGTGATGACGGGGTGCTTTATGCGCAATCTAATGAGGGGTGGGAAGTTTACGTACCACTTGAATTTAAAAAATAAATACATTAACCATTTAATAAACAAGAGAGGTAAGTATGAAAGAGCTAAACTTTAATATAGATGTTCTTTGCTGTAACTTATTCATAAAGCATAAAAAACTGTATTTAACAAAACCAAAATTTTCAATCTTAAACGCAATGCTCTCAAGAGACACGAAGCTCGACAATGTAAATTTGGCGCATGGAAAGCTTAGAGGTATGAAAAGAATATCAAAGCGAAAGTACGGAACTTACAACAAAGCAATAGATGGAGTTAAAGTATTTAAATGCTTCCGTTGGCTTGATTGGTCAAAGTAAATTATTAACTAGATAAGGAAGTAAGATGACAGAAGTAGACTTAAAACACTTCGATGAAATATTTGGAAAGGACACTAAGCCTCCTTTATTTGATAAATAGACTATGATTAGATAAAATAGGATATTAACTAATCATAGGGCGCTATTATGCTGGAGTGGCTAGCGCAAAATAAAGATACGATAGTCTACTTAGCAACGTTGATAACTCTCGCGTATAACTGGCTAGGCGTTATCATAAAAAAGATAAGGCAATCAAACGATGAACACAGCGCAAACAACTCAGCACATTTTAACGGGTGCAACTCTTGGCGGCGGCATGTTGGAGTGGCTTACAGTAAACTCAAGCGCGGTGACTGCGTTAGCTGTAGTCGCAACTGCTGTGACATCGATAGGGTTCGGCTATTGGAATGCAAGAAGCAACAGCGAGAGAAACAAGGTTAACCGGCGAGATATAACAGAAGCAATCTTCAAGGACTTAGAAAAGTCTGGTAAGTCTCAGGATTACATTGAGGATTTGCGCTATTCAATAAGGGATTAACTATGGTTAAGGATATTATATGCATTGTGCTTTTATTATTCTGCACAGTGACGGCATTGAAAGATGTTGCAAGAATAAATTCAAGACGAGCTCAACAGCAAAGAATTAGAACGATTCGAAAACCGAATAATAGAGAAATGAGATTATAGCAATGCGTGTATATCATGCGAACTGCCATTATAGCGATTGAGCCTTTCCTCCTTTAGGCGAGCATAATGGATCACAGTAAATGATTAGCCAGGGTTTTTATACTTTTACCCTTCATGTAGATTAATCCGCTATGGTGATAAGGATAGAAAAAGCCTACTTAACAGTGGGCTTTTTCATGGGCTGAATAAAATGCTATACTAAACAAAAGCCGTTGTGCGGCGAAACTAAACATCAGAGGTGTTTATGGAAAATATTAACGACAAAGATTTAATGCGAATATGCAGAGAGGCGCCGAAAGGTCAGACGCATTATGTAAATGAAATGAGAGACTGGAGCGGCAATACTTACTCAATAAGTGAGAATGGAAATTGCATAATAAACAAATCTAGAAGTGAGATTGACATCCGCAATTTCTGCGGCTCTCCAAGAACCTACCTGTTAACTGACATGATGGATGAGCTAAAGCGCAGGGTGCTTGCTAAGGTTGATTCGTTATGACAAAGAAAAAGAAAGAGCCGGACTCCGACCTGTTAATAAAAAACTTTATTTTGCAGGGATGCAAGAATGCCAAGCAAGCCGCTATTGACGCACACTACAGCCCCAAGACAGCAGAGCAATCAGCTAGCAGGGTGTTAAGGGGTGTTAAGGCTCAGGAGGCTATAGAGAAGCACAAGAGAATGGGCAATGAGTCATTTGTATGGAGCAAGCAAGATAAGCTTCAAAAGCTTGAAAAAATAATTGATAGTGCTATGAAGAGTGACTCCGAAAAAGGCATGATTAATATGCAATCTGCCATTGCCGCAATGAAAGAGCACAACCTAATGCAAGGCGACAACGCCCCAACAGTTACAGAGAATACTCATGTAGTTAAATCATTCGCGGATATGTATGGCGACTCTTAACCCAGCACTCAAGGATTTTTGGGTTGATAATAGCGGTAAATTTATCAAGGCTCGTAACCGTATATTGTTTGGTGGTCGCGCATCGTCTAAGAGCTGGGAGTATGCGGGTAGGGGGGCTGGTATAGGGCAGGAATATAAGACTAGATTTCTTTGTGTTCGCCGCTATCAGAATAAAATAAAAGACTCTGTTTATACGCTCATTAAGAATCAAATAAGCAACTTCAAGTTAACTGGCTACAATGTCATGGCTAGCGAGATAAAACACGCTAACGGCACTGAGTTTGCCTTTTATGGTATTGAGCGAAACACTGATGAGATTAAGTCATTTGAGGGTGCTGACGTTCTTTGGATAGAAGAGGCGCACAACCTAACTAAAGAGCAATGGGAAATATTAGAGCCAACAATCAGGAAAGAGGGGTCAGAGATTTGGATCTCGTTTAACCCTGATTTAATAACTGATTTCATTTGGCAACACTTTATAGTAAACCCTCCTCGCAATACAGTATCAAGGCTAATCAATTACACAGAGAATCAATTCCTATCTAAAACGCTATTAGATACTATCGAAGAAATGAAAGAGCAGGACTTTGAACAGTACCAACATATTTATTTAGGCATCCCTAGAAGCGACGATGATGCAGCGATAATTAAGCGCTCATGGATAGAGGCGGCTATTGATTCTCACATTGAATTAGATATGGACTTATCTGGCGCTTTAACTATTGGCTATGATGTTGCTGATAGTGGCGAGGATAAGAATGCTATAGCTAAGTTTAACGGCGCTATTTGTGAATATATCGAGGAGTGGAAAGCCGCAGAGGACGAGCTTGATAAGTCATCATTAAGAGCTTGGTCATTTGTTGGTAGCGGTCGCTTGATTTACGATTCAATAGGTGTGGGTGCTGGTGTAGGTGCAATACTAAAGAATAACGGCAAGCGTGACTATTTTAAATTTAATGCTGCTGAAGCTGCTTTTATGCCTGAAAAGGAATATGCACCAAAGATAACCAACAAGCAGAAGTTTGAGAACTTAAAGGCTCAAGCGTGGCGTGATGTTGCTGATAGGCTTAGAAATACGTTTAATGCAGTGAATAAAGGAATGAAATATCCAGCCAGTGAGCTAATAAGCATTAGCTCTGATATAAAAGAGATTGAAGCGCTCAAAACAGAGCTGTGTTCGCCTCGCAAAGATTACTCAAAGCGAGGACTTGATATGGTTGAGAGCAAAAAGGACTTGGCTAAGCGCGGGATAAAGTCACCAAACAAAGCGGACGCATTTATAATGGGTGCGTGCCCTCATCTGGTTAAGCTGAATCGTGGGCGATTAAACATCGATAATTAATAAGTGCTACAATATACAAAACTAACATAAGGCAAAAGCAATGGGTATTTTAGATAAGAACAAAGACTATGAACAAGCGCTCCCATTGTGGACGCAGACACGCGCAGCTGTTGAAGGTAAAAACGCAGTGCTTGAGTTGGCTATGGGTGGCGGATTATGCTCTCCATTGTATCGAACAACTAAAACAAATCACGAGCAAGTAAGGCTGCGGAAGTTTAATTACTGGAATCGTGCCAAATACTTCAATGCAACCGGCAGGACTTCAGATGCTTACGGCGGTATGATTTGGAGTAAGCCACCTGCTCCTGAATGGTCACCACAAATGAGCTTCTTGGATGAAACAGCAGACGGTAGCAACTCAATTCGCGAAGTAGCCCAAAAAGTAACTGATGATATGATTGATGTAGGTCGCTATGGCATGCTGGCAGATATGGGTAGCACTGATGGTCAGACGATGGCTGAGCAAGAGGCTAATAACCCGCGAGCGATTGGATACATATCAGACCAGATTTACTACTGGCGTGAAGATGGTAACACTTTGCAAGAGGTACGATTAACCGAGAGTTACCAGGAAAAAGTTAAAGATAACGACTTCGATTATGAAACTAAGACGCAAGTTAGGCGTTTAATAATGATTGATGGTGTTTACCACAATCAAGTGTGGCGCGGTAAAGAAGGCAGTAACAGCAAAGATAAAGTTTACTCAATGGTTAGTGATGCAACACCGAAAGCAAGTGGTAAGCTTTTTAATTTAATACCGTTTCAATTCTTCGGTGCAGATGATAACAGCCCAGCAATTGGCTCAATACCGATGTTTGACTTGGGCTCTCAAAACTTAGGGCACTACACTCTAGACGCTGATAACCGAGATAACCTGCATTATCACGGGCAGGGTATGACGAATATTTTTACATCTATGGACACGACTGAGTTTGATGAAAATAATCCAAACGGCCTTGATGTAGGTGCAAAGGGTCGCAACCTATTAAAGCAAGATGACAAGGTTGAAATACTACAGATTGAAGCAACTGGAGCAATCCCTGCTGAAATGCTGCGCGACGAGCAACGAATGATTATGTTAGGCGCTCAAGTAGTAACAGATACAAGCTCAACGGCAACGCTAGGCGCTAAGGAAATGGAGTTTGGGGCGAGTACATCAACACTTAAACGAATCAGCCAGAATGCAACGTCAGGGCTTAATCAGGTGCTTGAGTGGATGCAATTGTTCAAAGGTATCGCAACTCCAATTAGCTACACGCTCAACACTGAGTTTGTCACTGATGATATGACACCAGAACAAGTTAACGCTCACATTGTTGCAGTTCAGCAAGGCATGTTGCCACCTTCAAGCTTTGGCGATACAGCTCGTAAGGCTGGCTTTACTAAGCTAACAAATGACGAAATCAAAACAGCGATTGAAGATGAGGCTTTTGTGCCTGGTGGAACTACTGAAGAGCAAGCGACATTGGAGGCTGAAATTGAGCGCTTGAAAGAAGAGAATGCAGCATTAAAGGCGGGTGAATAATGGCTGTACACGAATGCAGAAAAGGAAGCGGCTTTATGTGGAAAGTGCTTTCGGCGTGCCAATATTACGGAGACTTTGACCAGGTGTTTAACTTGGTTGTTAAAGTAACCTTAAGTAACCCTATAGAACTATCTGTAAATGGCGGGGACTGGGGCAGCGCAACAAAGCACGGGCTGAATGCTAAAGAGTCTGATTTTTACGCGATTCTAAAGGTGATTGGTTACGAGTCACTTGCTAAAAGCCCGGTAAAATCCATCACGGTAACACTTCAAAATAATAGCGCGGCTAGTGTTTGTGTTGATATGCTTTGTGTTGAGGCGGGCTAATGGCTAGCAATGATGTATTGACCGGCATTTACTCGTCCCACAGTATCTATTTAGAGCGCGTGGCTGCTGGCTTTGGCTTGGCTGTCAATCCATACCTAGCAAGAATAGATGCCAGAGTGGGCGCGGTTTTAAACAAGATGCCTGCTCGAGCGCTAACCACTGAGCAGCGTAACGAAGTTCTAGACGAAATTGATGCTATTAATCGCGGTGAATTACAAGGCTATACGGCAGAATATAAAGAGAATAACAAGGAATTAGCCGAGCATGAAAACGAGTTCAACGCTAAAACTTTAACTACTGTTGCAGTAGATTACACTGCCGTAGCTCCTACTGTTGCCGCGGTTAACTCTATTGCTATCGGCTCGCCTATGAAAGTAGGCGATAAGCAATTCACTACTTACAATCGATATGTTAACGCGTACTGGAAAAAGTATGCTGATATGATTAACAGCATTGCCGAAGCTGGATTTCTAACCGGTGGCACTAATCGAGAGATTGCCAATGCAATAATGAGCGCGCTGCCAGATGATTTAAAGCGAGCTAGTAACGGCGCTAAGACAATGGCAAGGACAGCAACCAATCATTACGCTAACGCAGCAACAAAGGCTTTTGTTGATAAGAATGATAAAGTGCTAACTGGTTATAGATTCATTGCCACGCTTGACGGTGACACCTCTCAGCAGTGCAGGAGTTTAGATCAACAAGTATTTCCACAAAATGCCAATAACATACCATTCCCGCCACTTCATCCAAATTGTAGATCGAGAATGATTTACGAGGTTGATGCTAGATACCGTTATGATGACTCAGCAAGTGAGAGACCTAGCACGTTTGAAGTCGACGGCGATAAGGATAAAAAGCGCGTATCAAGCAAGGCTATTTATTACAATGAATTAGGAAAGTTGGACGCCGCAAGTCAGGACGCCGTATTAGGCCCTACTTTAGGTAAAGCTTTTCGCAAGATGGATGACAACGCACTATTCGCTAAACAGACAATTGACAGCACTTACAACCCAATTTCAATTAAAGATTTAAAGAAAAAAGATAACGAATTGTCAAGAGTTTTAAACGAGCAAGCTAAGTGATATAATTTACTAACCGTGGCTGAGCCACACAACAAACCTTGAGGGTTATACGATGACAGATGCAACATTTACACAAGAGCAATTGGATGACGCTGTTACAGCAGCAGTTGAGCGACTACAGCAAAAGAACAATGATTTAATCGGTGAGCGCAGGGCTGATGGTGAAAAAATAACAGCAGCACAGCAAGCGATTGAAGCGGCCAACAAGGTTGCAAGTGACGCAAAAAAAGCGCAGTTAGCAAATGATCAAAAGTGGGATGAATTAAGCGAGCTTCACGCTAAAGAGCTGGCAACGGCAACAGCGACAAGCCAACAATTGCAGGAGCTGGCTGAGTCACGACTTAATAAAATTCACTCTGACAACGCTATTAACGAAGTGTTAAGTAACGTTGATGACCGCTTTAAGCCATTTGTCAAGACTCAATTAGCATCAATTACAAAAGTGTCGTATAATGAACAAGGTGAAGCCGTTACAACAATCACAGACGGTGACAAGCAATTTACAAGCGTTGCAGACTTCCTTGGTAGTGCCAAAGAGTCCGATACGTGGAAATCAGTTTTAAAAGGTGTCGATTCCAGTGGGGCAGACACAAAAAATAGTAATGGCGGTGGTGCCGCATTCGATAGCAGTAAACCATTTAGCTCTCAATCAATGGCGCAGAAAAAAGCGTACATGGAAGCTAAACACGGACAATAGTTTTTATAAATAGAGGTACTACCAATGGCTTTAAGTAATTTTGATATTTTCAACAAGTGGACGCAACTAACGTCCACTGAAGTCGTCGATCAGCAAGTAGACTTGTGGAACGGCGCGACACGTAACGCTTTAAGTTTAGTGAGCGCGGCAGATAATGCCGGTGACTTAGCTGAAAAATCTGCTTATGCGTTAATGGCTGGTTTATACGGGAACCGAGATCCTTCTTCAGTTGCTGCGCTTGCATCAACTCCACTTGCTACATTGAAAGAAGCTGCTGTTAAAGTTGGCATGGGTTCTTTGCCAATGGAATATACCGGCTCACAATTTGATTGGACGTTACGCGACCCTCAAGAGGCTGGCATTGCGTTTGGTGAGCAAGTAGGTAAAGCTAAGTTCCAGTACATGCTAAATAGCGCTATTGCTGCTGCTGTTGCTGCTGTAACTACAACAGGCTTAACTTACGGCGGGACTGCTGCAGTAGCAAACTTAACTAGCTTAAATAGTGCGGCTCGTTTATTTGGTGATCGCTCTGCATCCCTTGTAACTTGGATTATGCACAGTAAATCATTGCATGATATTTATGCAAACTCCCTAGCGAACTCAAACAGATTATTCGTGTTTGATAATGTTCAGGTTATGGACGATGGATTTAATCGCATCTTAGTAATGACTGATTCACCGGCATTATTCTTCGATAATGCAGGGACAGATAATTATTACCAACTTGGCTTCGTTCCTATGGGCGTTATGGTCGAAGATAACGGCGACTCTCGCGTTTACACTGAAACCAAGACTGAGTTTGATAATGCCAAGCAGCTAATTAAAGAGGAAGCTAGCTTTAATTTAGGCGTTAAGGGCATGACTTACGCGGGGCCTGTTCAGCCAGATGATGCCGATTTAGCTCTAGCAGCTAACTGGACTCAAGTTGCAACTAGCACAAAAGACACGGCGTTAGTTGCCGCAATCACACTTTAAGGATTGATTATGACCGATATTTTCATTAAAGACGGGTTTACGCTAGAAGAAGCTGCAGTTCTACGCGCGCGAAACCCTAAAGCAAAGCTTTGTGACAAGAATAATTTTTCATTCTTTAACTTTAAAGGCAAATCAATCAAGGCAGAGGGTCAGGACAAATTGACCAAGTACCTATTTGATAAAGCAGTAAAAGCAGGCGCTAAGGCTTAGCAATTAAATAAAGGGGCTTCGGCCCTTATCTCATGGAGAAATGGCAATGAGAGCAATGAACACTATATTAGCTGATATCGTTATCGCGGCAGGCGGAACGGTAACAAATCCAAGCAATAGAAACTCCCTCCTTAAAGACTGGCTACTAGCCCTTGGCGGTGCTTAATGAGTATACGCAATGAATTACTAGAGAATATCGTAACAGGCTCAAGTGGAATACTGGCTGGCAGCTTGGCGATATCCGCAGGATTGAATCCAGAAAAAGCCTTACAGGTTGCTAAGTTTGCATATAATCCAGATGTTGACACATCAGACGAGGAGGACGTATGGAGCGTGGGCGGAACGCTAGTGAGATTATCGACCGCTGAGAAGATTGTTGTAGCTTCAACGGATGTGATAGATATTATAATTAGAGGCGTAGATAATGATTATAATCTATTGACAGAGACTTTAACTTTAAGTGTTGGCGCAACAACAACAATTAATGAATTCCTAAGTGTTTACAGTTCACAGGTGGCACCAGATTCAGCCGTTGTTAACGCTGCAAATATAACAGGTACAGCGGAAGTTGCTGGAGATGTACAGTTTAGAATAGACGCAGGCAACGGTCAAACAGAGATGTGTCACTATGTTGTACCAGATGGTCACACGGCTTTTTTGAATGGACTACACAGCACAAGCTCCCGCAATGATGATGCTATAATTAGGCTTCAATTGTCAGTTGACGGCGCGGCATATATTGCCAAGTATGTCAATGAAATTTCTGATGCGTCACCCCCTGTTACCTTTGGCGGCAACCCGGTAGCTATAGGTGAAAAGACTTGGGTGAGATTTAGAGCGCAAGGTAAAACTGTCAATACAAGAGTTAGCGTTAATTATCAATTGGTGTTGTACGCTAATGAATACTTAGCAGAAATAACAAAGGGGTTTTAGATGGGCATTAGAAATGAATTGCTTGAAAAGATATTGTCAGAAGTTGCAGGGCAAGGCGGCGGCGCAGTCTTAACTGTAACGGGCAATCTGGTAGACAATACAGATCCAATTAATCCTGTTGTTAATCAAGATCCAAATCTAAGCGTCTTATTAAATAGCAGGGCATCATTCGGTAATACCGTGGCAACTGATGGTCTACTTGGTCCTGTATCAATAACAGGAACAGGTGACGAGCAACTACCACCACCAACAACGCCACAACCACCCACAGGAGGAAGCTATAACGGCTATGTTAAGGTCAATGGACTTACTCAAATAACAGCGAGCGGCGAGGTTTCAGTTGTCGGCGGTGAACTTGTAATAGGGGCTAACGGTGCAGGGGACTACAGAACGCCTCACGCATGGCTGGACATTTCAACGAGTGCCAACAACAACGTTATAGGCTTTGTGTTTGGCATTGAGAAATTCGGAACTGGTTTAGTTTCATTCAGTCAGCGAGTAACGGGTGAGCGTGGAGCGGCGCAAAACTTACCCTCTAATATCTCAGGCGGTGGCTTTGTCGAAGGATTAGAGCCTGGGGATAAGGTTTCACTTTGGGCTGCTTGCTCAGTGGACGCAGATCTAACTCTTTACGATGGGAATATTGGCTTGGAAATGGCCTGCCCGCTAAGCATGAAGGTGTAACATGACTTTAACAATTGAAGATGGTACGGGCGTTGCAGATGCGGATAGTTTTATCAATCTTGCAGATGCTCGCACGTTAGCTGCTAATTACGGATTGACAATTGCTGCTACTGATCCAGAAGCCGAGGTGCAATTAAGACAGGGTTATCTTGGGTTACTTAATTCAGAGCGGCAATTACAAGGTTATCGAACGTTTGATATTCAGACTGGCATTTTCCCGCGTACTGGCGTTTATAATAACTGCGTATTAGTTGATAGTGAATCAATACCGCAATCAGTAATATTGGCACAGCTTTACTACTCTGATTCAATCAACAGCGGAACAGAAACAAATGGCACTAATGACGGTCAAGACTTGTCAGGATTTAACGTTCAAGGTGTTTACTCTGAAACATATCAAGACGGAACAAGCAAGAAGCTAAATGCAACCATACAGGGCGTTACTAACTCGCTCTATCCACTTACCAAGGCAGGCTTCGCAAGCTCTCCTTGTGGCACTGGTGGTGGTTTGTATCGCGAGAACTTTGGGCAGGAGTGGATCTAATGGCTGGTGTTGATATTCAAGCAAAGGTAAGGTCTGGACTAAACAAGGCTATAGGAGCAACAAGCTCTGCAACAGCTCCGTTAGTTTACCTAATAGAAATGGTCGGAGGAAATGGCACACCAACAAACCCAACTGTACCAACTGAAAGCCCAGTGTTATTAGTTGACGCGATATTTAAAAGCACGACAGAAAATATAGGGCAATCAAATACCGGCACATTCTCTTCATTAATAGAAGCGGGTGATCGCCTAATGGTCAGTAATGGCGATGTGCTGATAAGCCCTAATGACATTATAGAAAATGGCACAACTAGATTAATTGTTGTTGATGTAGATGTCAAAGAGCCGTCAGGTGTTCCGCTTGCTTACATTGCATTGGTCAGGCAGCAGTAATGCCATTGCATGGACTTAGAAAGGTTAAAGACGCAATAGAAGATCGCGTTAATGATATGAACGATCATCTGCGCGCCATTTATTTGCAGGGGCTATCAAATATTGCAGTAGGAACTCCGGTTCTTGAGGGCATGGCAAGAAACGGTTGGTTTCTAAGTGACGGAACACCACTAGAAACTTTACCATCATCAGCATCAAAAGGCGGAGCTGATTCACTAGCTAGATTAGCTAGAATGCCTGATTACGTTTTAGGGTTAAATATTTATTACGCGAATAATCTGCCTTACATTAACCGACTAAACTATACAGATTGGGCTATAGTGCCAGGTACTCGCGGCTGGGTTAACCGTGAAATAACGCAGATGCAAACAGCAATAAGGCGCATTAAATGAGTCAACTATCAATAAGAAATTCATTATTAACTAAGCTTGAAACATTGGCGATTACCGACATTGCTTACGAGAACGCAGGGTTTGATCCGACCGGCAAAGATGATTTTATGGCGGCTTACTTTATTCCAGCAACTTCTGATTCATGCGGAAAAACATCAGCTTCAAGTGACGATGAGCGCGGGATATTTAGAGTATCAGTGTTCATAAAGTCAAATGCAAAAACTTTTGATAATCGACAATTAGAAATAATCGACACATTAAAACAAACTTATTACAACGGCGTTGTTATTGACGATGTGCAGATAGGCGAGGTAACTATTGCACAGCCTGTTATTGATGGCGCTCACTATAGGCGCGATGTAAATATAGATTACACAAGCTTTCAAAGCAGAATTTAATTAATTCAACTAATGGGTGTATAATAACACTCTAAACAAACAGAGGTAAAAATTATGTCAGGTGAATTGAATGGAACGCTCGTTATCATTTCTGATAGCGTAGGTGAGATAGTTGGACAAGGTGAAGCTACCGTAACATTTAACGGAGCTCCAATTAATATTAGTAACAAATCGCTTGGTGACTGGGTTGTTTTGCTAGACGCAGAGTTAGCAACAAAGCAATTTCAGGTTGCTTTAACTTGTGTTTACAATGATGACGCACAATATCAAAAAGTACGTGCAGACTCGTTTTCAGGAACGCAAGGCGCTTACACTGTGACTTATGGTGCAACAGGGGAAACTATCCCTGGGACATTTGTACCAACTGGTTTAAGCGATGCTTTGCCGCATGGTGATAAAGTTTCAACGTCACTTACGCTTATGTCTAGCGGAGTTGTGACGCATACACCTCAAACGCCTTAACATTAAATCGTTATATTATCGCGCTCTTTATGGGCGCTTACTTTTATCGGGGAAGCTATGAAGCTTTGTTATAAAGAATATCCTTGTAAGATGTCACTCGGTGCCATGAAGCAATTCAAGCAAGCAACCGGCAAAGACTTGTGGTGTACGTTACTGCAATTCATGGAGGTTTATGCGGAATCGAAAGACGAATCTCTTGTTGTTCGTATGCGCAAATTATATGAAATTGTTGATTTCGAAACAGCTGCGCATTTATTTCATTCACTAATCAGAACTGAAGATAAATCTATTCCGCTTGAAGAAATAGAAGATGCGATGTTTAAAGTCGGCTGGTTGCCTACTGATCGACCTGGTGATATGTCTGAGCCTTGGACTTTTGTTTTGGTTCCTATTGCGCACGAAATAAACAAGCAGTTTGAAATGGATGTTAGCAATTTAAAAAAGTAATATGCAGTTATCAAACGCCAGTTAAGAGAAAGCTAAAAGCGTTTGACTTTGACCACTTCGGCTACTGGAAATACTGCGTTAAAGAGTTAAAGATTCAGCCTTCCGAAGCTTGGAATTTGGATTTTGTAGAGATACGCTGCCTTGCCGAGCTAGAAGATAGTAACAAGCAAGATTTATCATTAATGCTTAATTTTGAACGCAAAAGAAACGGCGCTTCAAACGAATTTCTAGGCATGAATCAAGAGGTTTAATCATGGCAACAGAACCATTAATAGTTCAGCTGGATTCAAAAGTTGGGAAGCTTGAGGCCGACTTGTTATCTGTCAATAAGAAGCTAGATAAGCTAGATAAGCAGACTGAGAAAAACGATAGCTCATTTAAAAAGTTAAGCGCAACATCAATAGGGGTTGCTAAAACACTTGGGGCCGCAGCCACTGCGGGGCTTGCTCTAGCGACTGCAATGTCTGCAATTATCGTATCATCCGCTAAATCACAAAAAGAACTTGAACTATTGTCAAGACAAGCAAAGCTATCAACTCAAGATTTTGAATCCCTGTCATTTGCAACAAGCCAATACGGAATCAATGCAGAACAAATAGCTGATATTTCAAAAGATTTATCCGATAAAATGGGTGAATTTGGAAAGGTCGGAACTGGTGCGTTTCAAGATTACGCCGATATTATAGGGCTAACTAAAGATCAGGCAAAGGCTGCTGCAATTGAATTTGAGAACATGAGTAGTGATCAAGTTATCGGGCAGATGGTTAGTAAAATGGAAGAGGCTGGAGCAAGCGCAAATGAGATGACGTTTGTTCTTGAGTCGATGGGTAATGACCTTTCAAGATTGCTACCTCTTTTTGCTGATAACAATGTTGAGCTTGATAAACTGAGAAATAGATATGACAACGTATCTAAATCAATGGCAATAACGTCGAAAGAAGCAAAGGGGCTTGAGGTTGTTTCAACTAACTTTGACTTAATGACAGCTTCACTTAGCAAGTCAGGCACATTGATATCGGCACAATTAGCTCCAATGCTTAGTGAATTTTTTAGCAGTGTAATAACTGTCGTGCCGCAAGCAACACAGGTTGTTATAGACTTCATAAACTCGTTTAAAGATGCGGCAGACGTAACAAATATAAACTCAGCAATGAACTTGCAAAAAGAAGCAATAGAAAGAGTTGCAGAGGCTCAGGAAAAGCTTAACGATGCAATTAGCAAGGGCGGTGAGCTAGGCGGTAAGGGCATCCAATCAGACAGGGTTACTCTGCTTACTTCTCAGATAGAAGAGGCAACCGCGAGGGCTGAGGAATTAGGCGAGCAGATAGTCAGGCTCGAGGGCGCAACCACTCCTAAAGGTGGCGATATCTCAGCGACTCTTGGCGGTGCTGCCGTAGGTGGAACTGGCGGTACTGGTGATGAGCTAGCTGCATTAGAAGATAGATTTAAATCTGAGGAATTATTGCTAGGCGAAAAGTTAGAGCGTGAACTAATAATTGCCAGTGAAAATAACGAGCTTAAATTGCAGCTTCATAAGGAATTTATACAGGCAATTATGGAGTTAGATAATGCCGCCGAACAAGAAGAGCTTGAGCGCATTGATCGACTAGCAAAGGCAGATGAAAAAGCAAAGAAATCAGCGTTAAAAGACACAGACAAGAAAAACAAAGGGCAGGCAACAAGCGATCAAATATACGCAGGCGTTGCTCTTGATGTAGCAGGTGAAATATTCGAGGGTAACAAGGCCGCTGATGCTGGTCTAGTTGTAACAAAAACAGCAGTGGCAGTAATGCATCAAATGGGGTCTGGTGATCCATATACAGCTTTTGCAAGGGCCGCTGCCGTTGCCGTTGCTGGTGCTGTTCAATTGGGTAATGTGCTTAGCGCTTCAGAGGGCGGCGGGTCTGTTTCATCGGCTGGAGGTGACGCGGCTGTCACGGAAGTGCCTGAGCCAACAAGCGAGCTAGCGGTTAGTAGCACAGAAGAAGGGGGGCTTGGTAGGGATATTGTAATCAGATTCGAGTCTGGAGATAATGACGCGCTAGCTGTTGCACTTAATGGTATACTGAACGAAGCAACAGTAAACGGGGCTATATCATGATCGCATCAATAACAAACATAGCAAGCACTTCAACAATAACAGCGCTACCAGATAGCGCATTGCAGGATATTAATGTAATAACTGACGGTGATTACTCTTCTGTTTATACTGACACTTTAGCCGGGCAGGTAACTATTACTTTCGTTTTTCCTGCTGAGATTTACGTGGGCTATATTGCAATCGGCGGCAGTAACATTGCAAAAAAAGATTCTATCCAGGTAACGACATCAAACGAGCCTGAGCCGATATACTGGCAAACTGTTAGTAGTGAGCAGCTAGTATCTAACGACCCTTTTGATTTAACCGTTAGTTTAGGTGGCACTGTTGATGATTCGCAATTAGGTAAAAACGAATCAAATGTATTAATGTACAAAGTTGACACAGCAGGAGTTAGGCGCGTAACTGTTATCGTGAAAGGTACAGGTCAAATATCAATAGCAGAGATTGCGATAGGCGAGTATTACGAAATACCAAGAGGAGAGCAAAGCGGTTATAATCGCCCGTGGACAGTTCCAAATATCAAAGCTCGCTCAGCGGTTGGGCTTAATAACTCGCCTATTAATTTATCTTATGAATCTCGGTCATTGAAATGCGTTTTAACTGTTCCTAATAATATTATAAGAGACTTTGACGGCTGGTATAATTTTATTAACTTCGCTGCTAATAATACCTTTTATATATTAGAGGATGGTGATAAAACGCACTCTTACGCCGGTTTCAATGCAGTTCCAGCTATGACAAAAGCACACGCTCAAACAAGGTCTTTAGGTGTTTCGACAATAAACTTTAATGCGTTTGCAAAATCAACGGAGGCCTTATTTTGACAATTAAAGAGAATTTCAAACAAAGCCACTTTGTTGTTTACGAATTGGTTTTACCATATTGCACAGTATGCACGCCAGTTGGTGACTTGACCGAAGCATGGCACACGCCGGTAACCTGTGAGGAGAGTAGCGATTCTGAATACTCGCTTTTCTTCACGAGAAACGCTGCACCTATAATGAGTCCGCCATCAACAGCAATCGGTATAAAGTCTCAATTGAATAGCTCTGTTTGGCGTTGCGTATCAAGTGCAAGCGAATCGACAGCAAGATTAAAGCCGGGTGAAGGAATGGCAAGCCGAGGGACAATGTCCTTAACTATGACGGATTTTGAGGGTGATCCAGGGCCGATTAACTTTAGCGAAGATGGTACATTTTTTGGAAAGCTGAAAGCTCGCAATGTTTTAGATGGTAAAAAGATAATCACGCATTATTACACTATAACGCCAGAATCAGAGACGCCGGTTGAAGTTAGTGCGTCAACACACTTTATAGAGAAAGCCACGCTAACAAAAGGCAAATTCTCAATAAGCGCAAAGGACGCATTGAAAGATTTGGAGGCATTTAGCCAGCAATTCCCAATACCAACAGAAGCTAAATTAACTGTTGATATTGACGATGTAACAACAACAATTCCAGTTGATGACGGGTCGTTATTTACCGCTGAAGATGTGATTATAATCGATAAAGAGCTAATGCGAATCCAAAGCATTAACGTTAATAACTTAACTGTTTACACTCGTGGCTCTGAGTATCAAGCGGTTGATACAACGACAATTTACAAGACGAACACAAACAATCATACGATAGATTCAACGGTGCAAATCTGTTATGTGATGAGTAAGACGTTTTTATCTAATGTTCTGCAAGATATTTTTAACGCTGTAGGTCTTTCTGCTTACGTTGATTTCACTCAGTGGGATGATGAGATTTCTGACTGGAATGAAAATGCTTTTTTGTACGGTGTGTTTCACTCGCCAACTGAGGCGGATGAGTTAATCAATCATTTACTTACTGATTACATGATAGATATGTGGCTAGACCAGCCAATACAGAAAGCCGTTGTAAGTGCAACAACAGCGTGGAAACAATCAATAAGAACAATTACAGAAGAGAATGATTTAAGCGACCTAAGAACCTCGACAAGCGCGAATACACGGTTTAGCAGAGCTTACATTTATAATAAAAAAGATTTCCAAGCAGAGAATGAAGATGAAACAAATTATTCTCAGCTGACATTGCACAAAGATATTACAACTGAATCTTCGGATTTATACGGATCAATAAAAGTAAAAGAGTTTGAGCCGAGTAACTTTATAACGCCTGATAGCGCTTTTATACTTGTGTCTCGTTATGTTCAGCGATTCGCAAGGACACCTGAAGAGCTAAGCTTTAAAATGGAAGAGCGTAAGCTAGCTAATAGCAGAATTGGTGATGTGGTTGATATAGTAACAAGGGACTCGCAAACGCCATCAGGAGAGTTTTTGCAGGCTAGAATCAGATCTCAATTGATAGAGATTAAGCCAAATCTTAACGGTGTTGGCAGAATGTACGATGTTAAGGCTCTTAGTTACGTGCCATTGATAGCATCAACACCAGGCGGCGATTTAACTATATTTATAAGCGGTACTGTTTTCGATGTCAATCTATACGCGAGGGCAGGCGCGCCACCAGAGCCGCTTAATGTAACATTTGTTTTTGATGAGTGTACAATAGGATCTACGGCAAACAACGTGCCATCCATTAGGGCTGGTGCGTTTGATGCGGCAAGTGTTATAAAACTTATATTCACTAACAGCTCTAAAGTTTCAGCTCGTGGTGGTGATGGTGGTGACGCTTCTGTAACTAACTCAAGATTCGCAGGAGCAGCAACAACAACTAACGCAACAGATGGCGGTGATATATACCAGTCTGACGGAATAGAATCAGAGTTATATCTTAACTATGGAACTGTTGATACTTACGTTACAGATTGCGAAATGTATGCTGCTGGTGGAGGTGGTGGATCTTCAGCAGCAACGACTTATGTAACAGATGATCCAGCTGGCGTTTCTGTTGGTGTTGCAACAAGTGGCGGTGGTGGCTCTGGCATTCCTTCTGGCTCTGCCGGTGCGCTTAGTGGATTTGTTGGTGAGTTAGAATCACCACCAGACATTCAAACAGGGCAAGACGGCACATTTAATGGCGGCGGAATTGGAGCAACAGCAACAAATTTTGCCACTCAGACAATTGGAACTGCGCCACCAGTTACAGCAACGGCACAAGCAGATTCAAGCTCTGGCGATGGCAGGTGGGGCTTAGATGGTGGATTTTCCACAGCAACCACAACGGCTATCGAAGGAACAAAACAAACTGATTTTGTATCTATTAGCAACGCTGGCTTAGCCGGTGGCGCAATAAAAGGCGCAAATGTTACGGTATTCAACCTAGCGGCAGAAGCAAGTAAATTCAGAGACGGAAACAGCGACTCTTATGTATTAATCACAGTATAGGATAAATAAAACATGGCTGATTACAATCTTCCCTTTAGTGGGGACCAAACAGCGGAATACTTAGCAAAAGCTCGTGACTTCTCAGGAGTTCCGCTTGATGACGGGCTTTACTCTGGATCAAAAACTTACACGGCTTACAATCAATACTTAAACGACAACGGCGCTTTATTTAAATTAAGTCCTGCTGTTGCTCTTGGGTATTCTATTAATTTAGGCGCGTACCCACTAGCAAAAGATGACCCTAATTTAATCCCGTACATTAGCTGGGAATCTAACGCCGGTTGGGATGTAATAGGTGATTTCGCAAACACTCCAGAGCTAACAGGTACTAATGATGTTCTTTCATCTAAATCTATTGTTGGTTTTGAGGATGCATTGTGGCGCACAAACCAGGATTTGCCATACACACCAACAGGAACAGACCCGACTCAAGCTCCAGAGCTGGGTAAGTGGTTTGCTGTGTCCATTGGTAATTTAAGATCTGTACTTCGCTCACTAAACGCGAAAGATACAGAGGGGGTTTACAGCACAGACACCACGACACCTATAGGCGCAGGTGGTGGTGTTTTATATATCTATGACGCAAGCGCGCAAGTAACTTGGGGCATTCCTGCTGGTGTTGGTGCTGGTGAGACTATACAAAGCGTTGATGGAAGTGATTTGGTAACTAGTGGAGGAAATTACACACTACTGCCAAATGATGGCGGAAACGTTGAGGTTATAGCTGAAAATTCAACATTACCTGCAAGCGCAGCAAGTAGGGCAGGTAGGACTTTATTTATAGAAGATTGGGCTGACGGTGACGGTGTTGGTGACAAAACAGCAGATGTACAAGCTGCGATAACTTATTGTGTAGAAAATAAAATAAATCTGTCAGCATCTTCTCTATCTGTGTTTAACGTATCTGATACGCTGCTAATCCCTCAAAATTCAGAGTATGGGGTTAGGATTTTATTGGATTTAGGTGGGTGTACTTTTAACCGTACAGTTGATTTGCCTATTTTT
>JABXKR010000092.1 GCA_013619145.1 Psychromonas sp.
CGGCCAGTTAATGGTTTTAAACAAACTACCGTTGTTTGTTTTTCACGTTGTACTACGCGCCACTGTGTTTGTGAACTTTTTCCCTGTTCAAAGTCGACAATCTGACGCGGTCTGTTTTCCCAATCACAGCGAATAGGTAAGTCGACTAATCCACTCTCTTTTTCGATAATACCTTCAACACGTGCGTAATAGGTTTTATCAATCACTTTTTGTTGGAACTGACGTCCCATGTGACTCTGCGCGGATTTACGTAAAGCTAAAATGATAATTCCAGAGGTTGCTAAATCTAAGCGATGAACAACACATGCATTGGGCCAGACTCGTAAGATGCGCAGTGCCAAACTATCCCAATGTTTTTTTTCACGACCCGGTACACTCAATAAACCTGCCGGTTTATTTAATACAACAATATCTTCATCTTGATAAAGAATATCTAAGTAGGGCGTTTGTGGTGGGTGGTAAACAAAATTTGGCATATTGACTCTATTGAATAAATAAAGAGGAGCTAACTCCTCTTTATACAGTTAATGTAATCGTTAAAATATTACGATTGTGTGGAAACAATAAAACGAATCCCGTCTAACTTCAATTGAGTTTGATCTAATATCTGCTCAAAATTCGTTTGTTGATCGCGAATATATTGAATTTCATCTTCACGGATATTTGGGTTTACCGCTTGTAATGCCTGCAGTCGATCGCGCTCCTGCTGCAATGTCTGTTGCATATCCTGTTTTGCATCAAGCAGAATCTCTGTCATTAATGATTGTGCCGTTGGCAGTGAATCTTTAATTAACTGATGAATTAATGGTTGTGATGCATTGGCAATTTTACGGCTAATATGACGGTTAATCGGCGTTAATTGACGATCAAAACTATCAAAAGTCACACTTTGTCCTAAATCTTTGCCATTTTTATCAAGTAACAAACGAATCGGAGTTGTCGGTAAAAAGCGACTTAATTGTGCATTATCGGTATTAAGTGCTTCAACTACGTAGATTAGCTCTAAGAAAGTAGAAGCTGCTGGCAGAGAGTTGTTTTTAAGAATCGCAATGGATGTTGTGCCAGTATCTGAGCTTAAAATCATCTCTATACCACCTGTGATCATCGGATGCTCCCAGCTTAGGTATTGCACATCATCACGGCTTAATGCGGTTTGACGATTGAAAGTAACGGTTGCGCCATCTTCACTTAAACCTGGGAAATCAGAGGTTAGCATATGATCGGTTGGGCGAAGTACTAAACAATGCTCGCTTTGATCTTCCTGTTGCACACCCACAACATCAAACAGCTGCAGAGCAAATTGGGTAAAGTCGGGTTTTTGATCCGCTTCAGTTAGATCATCAAGTAATTCACTTGGATGTAAAATACCGCTTGAGTTTATTTCAAGCAGTTTGTCACGTCCTTGTTCCAGCTGCTTTTTAAGCGTCTCATTAAAACTACGAGTTGTTTGAATTAATTTATCAAACTCACCATTATCGTTATTACCCGTCGCTAACAGTTGAATTAAATCATCTTTGATTGATTCGTAAACCGTATGACCCGTTGGCGTTGTCTGGGTAAAGGCTGACAAACCTTGTTCATACCAATGTTGCAGGAACTCCTGAGAAGTTTCCTTTAAATACGGCGTGTAAATTTGAATATCGCAACGTTGGCCAATTCGATCCAGACGACCAATACGTTGTTCAAGTAAATCTGGATTGATTGGAAGATCAAATAACACAAGATGATGTGCGAATTGGAAATTACGCCCTTCAGAGCCAATCTCAGAACAGACCATTACCTGCGCACCATCCTCGACTTGTGCAAAGTAGGCAGCCGCTTTATCTCGTTCAATCAGTGATAAACCTTCATGGAAAACGGCGACTTTAATTGCTTCTCGTGTGCGTAGCGCTTCTTCAATCGCTAATGCTGTTTCCGCTTGCGCGGCAATAATTAAGATCTTTTCGCCTTTTAACTGCTGAGTGAGATCAATCAACCAGCTGATGCGCGGATCAAATAGACACCATGAATTACTCGTTGTACCTTCAAATGCTTGATAAATCTGTTCTGGATAAAGAGCAGTAAACGCTTGTTGTTCTACTGTGCCGGAAGGCAACATTTTAGATACTTTAATTGCTGTTTTATATTGCTCAGGTAAAGGCAGGGCAATTGATTTTAAGCAGCGTTTTGGAAAACCTTGAATGGCAGAACGTGTATTACGAAATAATAAACGACCTGTACCGTGGCGATCTAATAGGTTACTAATTAATTCATGTTGGGCTTGTAGGCGTTCACTGTTTTCAAGAGAAAGATCATCAATAACATTAAGTAACGGTTGGATATCCCGCTCGCTAAGGAGTTCAGTAATACTATTTTTAGCGTCATCTGTTAATTGCTGGTTATCAAGTAACTGATTAACTGCATTTACAACTGGCTTGTAGCCTGTTTCTTCATTAACAAATGTTTGATAATCAAAGAAACGACTTGGATCAAGTAAACGTAAACGAGCAAAATGACTTTCATGCCCTAACTGCTCGGGTGTTGCGGTTAATAATAAAACCCCTGGAATGTCATTCGCTAATGCTTCAACAACTTGGTATTCGCGACTTGGCTTCTCTTTATCCCAAATAAGATGATGCGCTTCATCAACAATTAACAGATCCCAATCAGCTTCTAAAGCATGCTCAAAATGTTTTTTCTTACGTAATAGGTTAATGCTGCATAAAACTAATTGTTCAGTTTCAAAAGGGTTGATTTCATCAAGGTATGCTTCGTTACAGCGAGAGTCATCAAAAATACTGAAATGCAGGTTAAAACGACGGACCATTTCAACTAACCATTGGTGCTGTAAGTTTTCCGGTAATACAATTAATACACGTTTTGCACGACCTGTTATCAGCTGCTGGTGGATAATTAAACCCGCTTCAATAGTTTTACCAAGACCCACTTCATCCGCTAATAAAATACGGGGTGCATGGCGTTTGCCAACTTCTTCTGCAATGTAAAATTGGTGCGGGATAAGATCAACACGTGCTCCTAATAAACCACGTAAATTAGATTTTTGTTGCTGATGTTGATGAGTTAACGCTTTATAACGTAATACAAAACGTTCGAATTTATCAATTTGACCCGCAAAGAGTTTATCTTGCGGTTTATTAAATTTAATAAAGTTATTTAAAAAGGTTTCTTTTAACTGGCAAGGCTCACCTGTATCTACGCGCGTACCGACATAAGTAATTAAATTATCGGCCTCATTCACTTCACTCACCAATAACTTCCATTCATCATGGCTAAGGATTTCATCACCAATATTAAAACGAACACGGGTAATAGGTGCTTCTTCGATAGAATAAAGGCGTTGTTCACCGGAAGCTGCAAACAATAAGGTCAACATACGGCCCTCAATAGCCACGATAGTGCCTAACCCTAATTCTGATTCTGCATCACTGATCCAACGTTGGCCCAAAGAAAATGTCATAAAATACCACTCAAAATAAAACTGAAAACAAGAAAGGGCGCTATGTTACCTAAATCACATTGCAAGGTACTAGTCATAAATCTATAAAATTTGTCTTTATATCCAAACAAGTTAGAAATGCATTATTGCTAATTAACAAATGGCATGGATATGAATATAACTAGCATATAAATGAAGGAAAATAGACTTTGTTTATTAAATAGGCAAACGGAAGTTAAATGTAAATAAACACTTGCCAATGTGATCGCTATCTCTATAATGCGACCCCACAGACACGGGGCACAACGCCAAATGACTGAGAACGAAAGAGGTT
>JABXKR010000097.1 GCA_013619145.1 Psychromonas sp.
ACCTATTAAAATCTATATGGTTTCCTTATAACAATCCAAGCCTCTCGGCATAAAGCAAGAAAGCACAAACTACGACGTTGCCGCTTCAGAGCTGTCATATCCGCTATGTTCAATTATAGATGTGTCTGCCTGTTGAGCAAGAAAGAAAGGAAAAAAACAAGAATACAAATTGAAGAAGCATTCAGAGACACAATGAATGCCAAACTAGGCATTAGCCTTGAGTTAGCAAACTCACGAACTCCAGAGCGGTTTGATATACTTCTTCTTATTGGATCATTCATTCTCTATATTTTATGGTGCATCGGATTTGCAGCAGAGCAATTAAATTACCATCACTCATTACAGGTGAATACTGTAAAAAACAGACGTGTTTTATCACATGTTTATCTTGGCAGAGAGGTTATTGATGATGAGCGATACATGGTAGATGATGAAGTTATTATTTGGGTTTTGCATGAATTACCCAACCTCGTTATGCGGTTGTATAATTTGTGATTTTTGTAGAGATCCCTCAGTACCTAAAACCACCTGATTACCACCGAGCCTCAGCTAGCTTAAGAAGCCGCTGTGGCATCGGTGCTGTTTGAATACTTGAATAAATAAGCTGCTCAATCATTTTCTCCAAGTTAAAGTGTCTATTAAACTTAAAGCAGAATTCAGCACGATATCGTGGTAGATGCTTTTTGTTAATGTACCATGCATTGAATTCTTAACGTTACTTATCATAGTGTTTACCCACTTAAAATAAGGTAACTAGACACAACCAGGCCCTCCGCCAGTGATAATGGCTTGGTGAAACTGTTTGCATCTTCAATGCCACGGAAACAAGCTAAACCATCTGAAATTACTAATGATTTGGGGCGAATATGAGTCTTTGCCCACTGGGTCAATTCTTGTTTCTTAAATCCATTTACTGCGCTAAAACGCATATGCATGGGATGCCCCTCTTCGTTCATATAAACGGCGGCAACAAAAGGCCGTTTCCCTTTAGCTCCCCGACCTCTAACACCACGTTTTACGCCACCCCAATAGACATCATCAAGCTGGATGAACCCATAAAGTGGATTTTCATCATCACGCTCTTTCATCGCTTGCATGAGTTTATGTTTCAGTCGCCAAGCCGCGTTATAAGACACACCAAGTTGTCTTGATAACTCTAATGCTGAAATACCGTTCTTTTCTTGTGTAATGAGATAAATGGCTAGAAACCGATAGTTAATGGCAGTTTAGAGTAGGAAAATAGAGTGCCAGAAGTAAGAGAAGCTTGATGGTGGCATCAATTGCATTGATATACAGATCGTGATTTTAACTGGTAATACTTGTCATGCTCACAAAAGGACAACAATAACCAGTTGGCCAACGCATATCGAACAGACGTTTTTGACATTGTTCCTCTTGACCATACATCTCAATAAACACATGAATAGAAATACTTTTTTTAAATTGGACTTGGTTCTTAGCCATTGGATCTGCCTCCATAAAAGAATTACGCTAAGTCTAGTTTGTGAAGGCTGAATCTAGGTGGTAATCAAATATATTTATAGATATTAGTAAATTATCAATCACTTGCACAAGGGAGGGGGCAAATTTGATGACCAATAGGGGGGATCTTTGGAATTCACCTTGGGCTGTGAAAGAGAACATGTTTCTGGTGTCGCCCACTCCTACAAAAAAACATTTATTGTTCAGTAAGTTAAACCAGCTCTGCCCCATTTCTCAGTAACAAAGTGATAATCTCGAAAGAGTGACTCTGATCACAATTCCATTCCAATGGCAAAATCCCCCCCCTATGTTGGTCAAAAGAGGACTGCACTCTTACTGCGTTAAATGCATACACTTCATTCATCAAATTTAACACGTTCTAAATGTTCAATAATACAGTGAGGTTTATATGATCGACTTACACGCTAGTCCTTTCCACTTAGCAGACGATGATATTCGGTGGGTTGAAACGACGCTAGATGCGATGTCTCTAGATGATAAAATTGGTCATCTTTTTTGTCCAATTGGCCTAAGTGCCGAAGAATCAGATTTACAAACGCTATTAGATGAATTCAAACCTGCAGGGATCATGTTCCGCCCTGGCGCAACTGAAGAGGTGCAAAATGTGCATCGCTATCTGCAAAAAAACAGCAAAATTCCGATGTTGATTGCTGCGAACTTAGAAAGTGGTGGTAACGGATCAGTGTTTGAAGGCACGGAGTTTGGAACCCAAATGCAAGTGGGTGCAACCAATGATGTTGAGATGGCCACAAAACTAGGGCGTGTGGTTGCCGCAGAAGGTAAGGCCGCCGGATGTAATTGGGCATTCGCCCCAGTAATTGATATCGATTATAACTGTCAGAACCCGATTACAAATACTCGAACCTATGGTAGCAATCCTGAACTGGTTGCAAATATGGGAACTGCATATGTCGAAGCGGTACAGAAAGAGGGGCTTGCCACGTCAATCAAGCACTTCCCAGGTGACGGTGTTGATTATCGTGACCAGCACTTAGTGTTGTCTGTTAATACAATGACACCTGAAGAGTGGGATAAAAGTTTCGGCAAGGTATATCAACAATGTATAGATGCAGGTGCACTTACTGTGATGGCGGGGCACATTGCTATGCCGGAGTATTCTAAGCAACTTAACGCCGAACTGAGTGATCAAGAGATCATGCCTGCTTCTATCTCATCAGAGCTTTTAAATGACTTACTACGTGGGAAACTTGGTTTTAATGGCATGATTGTAAGCGATGCGACTACTATGGCTGGCTTTACAGTAGCAATGAAACGTGAACTTTCGGTGCCAATGACAATCGCTGCCGGTTGTGATCTGTTTTTATTTAATAAAGATCTTAAAGAAGATTTCGGTTTCATGAAAAAAGGCATTGAGGATGGCATCTTAAGCATGGCTCGAGTTGATCAGGCGATCACACGTACTCTTGCAACTAAAGCGGCATTAGGTCTTCATAAGTATGAAGCTACAATGAACACTGAGATCATAGGCTGTGAAGAGCATCAAGCATTAGCAAAATCTTGCTCAGATAAAGCGATTACATTAGTCAAAAATAATGAGAATCTTTTACCTCTGAGTTTAGACGAACATCGTAACGTATTGCTAATCGGTTTGGGGGATGAGCCAGGTATGTTTGGTGAGGAACAAGGAGTCGTTCAAAAATTTAAAGCGCAATTGGAAGCTGAAGGTTTTAACGTCACCCTCTACGATACTTCGCAATTTACCATGAAAGATATGATGCAATCGGTTGAAGATTTTACCGCCGATTATGATGTCGTGATTTATGGCGCATATTTTAAAACCGCCAGTAACAAAACCACATTACGTATCAATTGGGCGCGACCGATGGGCGTTGATACACCATGGTTTAGTCCTGAAATTCCAACCCTGTTTGTGTCATTTGCTAATCCTTATCATCTTGTGGATGTGGCTAGAGTACAAACCTATATCAATGCCTACACGGGTAATGATAATACGATTGAAGCTGTTGTCGATAAATTGCTTGGCCGTTCAGAATTTAAAGGCGTTAGTCCAGTCGATGCATTTGCTGGCCAATGGGATACCCGTTTGTAATTACATAAGGAATAAAATGATGATTGTTAATTCAGAACAAATTCAAGGCATTATTTTTGATTTAGATGGTGTGCTTGTCGATACAGCTAAGTTTCATTATTTAGCATGGAAAGACATTGCTGAAAAAAATCAGATGACATTTACGGAGCAAGATAATGAAAAACTAAAGGGCGTAAGCCGGGCTAGAT
>JABXKR010000103.1 GCA_013619145.1 Psychromonas sp.
TGGGCTCGGAGATGTGTATAAGAGACAGGTTAATGGCCTTTAATACTAGAAAATTATTTTTTTACCTTGGTAAAGGGAGTCGGTTTCCATTGATCATTTTGTACAGATTCACCCGGTGTATACATACGTAATATTGCATACCATCCATGGTCAGGGATAGGTAGGAAGTTAGCGTTGTTTTCTTGGCCCTCGCTATCTGAACTCATGAAAATTGTATAGCTACCATCATCATTTGCTTTTAGTGAGCGATCACCACGTGAGTGACGATTTAAGGCATTAAATTCCATTAAACGTGTCTTCGCGCTGTAGGTCGTATATGACCAAAAACCAGCGACTTCAGGCGCTGTAAATGTGACTGTGTAGTCATATTTTTCACCATCGAGTGGATCGCCGTCTACATCAACAAAATCACCAGTATACATAGTCTGCTCAGCAGGTAATCCCCATTGGCCCATGAAAGTACCATACGCATGCTGATAACTTGGCACCGCTTCCATCTCTTCACGTGTACCTAATACATCTCGTGAGTCAGTGAAAATTGAGTTTTTAATATGCTCAAAACCAGATTTTTGTGCCGTTTTTGCTACTTTAAGCTGTTCAGGCGTTAATAACGTAGTTGCAGAACCGTCTAATCCGAGCGCTTTAAATTGTGCTAATAGCTTCTCATCATGCTTAGCCATTGTGCCTTCAGATAATATAAAATTGGTGCGCTCTACCCAGTTGCTGTTAGCTGGATCAGGGTAATCACGTTGCACTTGTTGTGGGCCTTTGGTGCCTAAAAATGCAGAGAGAGTGCGCACCGACCATTGGTCCATCAGTTTTTGAGCTTGGGGTGAATCATCGCCACCTAAATCCATAATTCGGCCCATCATTTTAACTAACGGGTGCTCAACATAAATAACCTCATCAACGCTAGCAGGTACTTCACCTTGCCAACCTTCTACTGCGTACATAAAAATGCCGCCTTCTGCACCGCGATCAGGCGAGCCAAACGCGGAATCAGTGAAGTGTTGCATATTCATGGTATGAAATAACCAATAACGACCTTGATCATGATCTGGAATGGTAATAATAACCGGCTCTGCCGCAAGGTCCATCCAGCCCATTATATGTAACGTATCGTTATTAATGGATGGGTGAGCGGTATAGGTATGATCAGCTAACTGGCGAATATTTTCAAATTGATTCAATGGATATTCAGTTTTTACCACCGTTTCATAATAAAATTTATAGGCTTCATCAATTGAAAATGCATATTCATAAGCAAGCTGTGCAATTTTTTCCTGATCTTGTGCTTGAGTCGCAAGTGTCACTTGCTGTAATGCCGAATCATTTTCAACGGTTGTTGCAGTTGCAAAAAAAGAGGTACAAATAAATGCGCTACTGAGTGTTAACGCTAAGATCGTTTTTTTCATGGCCTTTACCTTTGTGGATTAATTATTACAAAAACAATACCTATAAGTGTGTCCCACTAACATAGCTACCACGCGTTAAAAGCAAAGCAAAACCTTCATATTGTTATGCAGGAAAGCTCACCAATTCACTAACCAAAGGCTTCTCGGCCACTTTAGAAAGCACTATTAATAATCGTAATAGTCACTATTAGCCATTTTTATCGTATTTACTTTTACAGTAGCAATCATCTTGTACAGAACGCTTTATCAAGCAAACACTCGTTTAGGAGTATGTGTGATTAACAAGTTGCATTAGAACAATAAACTAAATGGTGGGCGTAAAGCTCACCTCACTTTTTTAGGATTAAATTATGTTTAATAAGCTAACTGTTTTAGCTTCATTAGTGTTTTTACCATCGCTGGCCTTTGCTGAAAAAGCTCAAGATATGAGTGACCCTATGGCTGTTTATACTGGCGGTGAAATCATTGCGGGTAATAAAGGTTTAGGGGCCTCTTTTCAATTTGGCTTAAACAAAGGAGATTGGGGATTACTGGGTAAAATAGAAGCAAAAAATAACTTTGAAAATTTTCGAACGCGTTTATTTACACCCAATAAAAAAACCGGAACGGGTCTTTTCATCGATGCAGGTAGTGATGCTTCGAGCGATCTATTAACCAGTAATTATGCAACAGTTGGTTTAATGCAAGCCTTCCCTATTTCAGACAAGATCAGACTCTATAGTGGAATCACCTACGGCAAAATGTGGGAAGCTAATGATCAATTCCAAGAAACACAAATCATCAGCAGTGTTAATTATTTAATGTATGATTTTGCTGAAAAATTCTACGTTCAGCTTGCACCGCAATACAGTTATGGCCTTGATGGCGAAGAGATAAGAGATTTCTCGGCGGAGTTTCAAGTTGGTTATAAAGTGGATCAAGATAACGTTATTGTCTTTACGGGGGATACCGACAATAACGCTTGGATAACCTATCGTACCCGTTTTTAAGGTTTTAATGGACTGCTGGCTTGTCTCTGCCTTAGTAACAAGTCTGGCAATCGCCATGGATGGCTCCCTTTTAACTGCTTATTTGTATTTTGTATAAGTTTATTTTGAAAAATGCCTTTTGTCTTAATCCGTTGAGCGATGTTAATTACCTGAAATATATGCCATGAACCATCAAATCAAAGCATAAGAATTAATCACTGAGAACCCAATGAAAAATAGTAAATTTACCCTACCGATGACAGCTTTAGCCCTTGTGAGTAGTAATGTTTTAGCTGCTGGCTTGTCTTTATCACAAATAGGCACCGCAAGCAGTATTGCAACCGCTGGTGTTGCTGGTGTGACTAACAACCAAGATGCCTCCGCCACTGTCACCAATGCAGCTGGTCTAGCGGGAATAGAAGACTCAAGCTTGATGTTGGGGGGACAACTATTAAATGTAAAATCACAGTTTGACCGAGATGACCAAAAACAAGGTACAACCAGTGAAGGTAATCAGTTTATACCACATATTTCTTATGCTAAGCGTTTAAATGAAGATTGGGTAGCGGGTGTCGCTTTACACTCACCTGGCGGGTTAGGTGTTGCATATAGTAATGGGCTAAGTGGTGGGGAACTGAACATTGTGCAAGAAAATAAAATAACCATGCTTAACTTAACCGCCAGCGCGGCTTACCAAGTTAATGACAAGCTTTCACTCGGTGCCGGTTTAATTGCTCAATATGCTGGTGTTGAAGTATTAGCATGGGAGCAAACAATTCAAGGCAGTTCGATTAATCCCACTTTTTCACTGTCCTCTCAATATCAGCTAAGCGAGCAAACACGTTTTGGTTTCAATTACCAACATGGCACTAAGCACGATATCACCCTTGAAAATAACCCGGCTAACCTCAGCAACATGGCCATTAACTGGCCCGCAACGGTTGAGTTTGGTATCAGCCAGAAGCTATCAGAAAACCTAACTCTATTAGCAAGTAGTAATTGGCAATCATGGAGTGATTATGACGTCGATTATGACAACACCTTTGGTGCTGGTTTGGCTGCCCAATATCAAATGGGCAGTTGGTTATTACAAACTGGGTTTAGCATGGACTCAAGCCCTGTCGATAAACAGCACCGTGATGTCGCGCTACCGCTTGATAAACAGTGGCGCTTAGGTCTTGGTGCTGAAAAAACACTTAAGTCTGGCTCAAAATTTGCCATCGCTTATCAATTTCAACACTTAGGTGATGGTGAAATAGAGTCACAAGGTTTTGAACCGTTACGTGCCAATGGGGCTTACAGTGAAAATCGCGTGCATTTTATAACTTTTTCTTATCACTATTAACGGATATTTTATGAAAGCAAATACTTTAAGAA
>JABXKR010000162.1 GCA_013619145.1 Psychromonas sp.
ATTTATTACCCTTAATGATTTTTTGGCATAAGGGTTGCATTGTTTATTGCAGAGGAGAAATTTATGGCGATTAACTTTGAAAAAGCATTAGGAATTCATCAGCACACCTTAGGCATTCGTGCCCGTCGTACTGAAGTTTTAGCGGGTAATATCTCTAATGCTGATACACCAAATTATAAAGCACGGGATATTGACTTTAAAGATGCATTGCAAAGTGCCAAGTCTCGTTCCGGTGTTTTCTTAAATCGCACACATGAGAGCCATAAATTTGCTCAATCATTTTCTATGGCACAGTCTGGTGAATTGTTCCGCGCTGGTAATCAAGCTGATACTGGTGATGGCAATACCGTAGATTTGGAAGTTGAACGTAATTTGTTTATGAAAAACAGTATGGAATATCAAGCAAGTTTAGACTTTCTAAACAGTAAAATTTCAAATTTGCGCAAAGCCATTAAAGGTCAATAATCAGTCGCTAGGAGAATCATTATGAGTTTATTAAGAGTATTGGATGTATCGGCAACGGGGATGAGTGCCCAGTCTGTTCGTCTAAATACAACTGCTAGTAACTTGGCAAATGCAAATAGTGTTAGTAGCAGCGCTGAGCAAACCTACCGTGCTCGTCATCCTGTTTTTGCTGCAGAATTAAACCGTGCAAAAGGAGGTTTAAGCAGTAATGTGGGGGTGAAAGTGCAAGGTATTATTGAAAGTGATGCGCCTTTAAATAAAGAGTATGCACCAAATCATCCCAAGTCAGATCAAGATGGTTTTATATATCATTCAAACGTTAATGTGATGGAAGAGATGGCAAATATGATCAGCGCTTCGCGTTCTTACCAGACCAATGTGCAGATTGCAGACGCTGCCAAACAGATGTTAAGTCGTACATTGCAAATGGGCAAAGGTTAAGGGGTAATATATGACATCAATAAATAATTACAGCTCATTAAATTTAAATGTTCCGTTAACAGAAGAGCAGATTGCAGCCAATAAAGAGATCGATGGCCAGCAAAACTTAGGGCAAGATGATTTCTTTTCCTTATTATCGCAACAACTTGCTTATCAAGACCCGTTTAAACCTGTTGATAACTCAGAAATGATTGCGCAAATGGCCTCGTTTACCACAGCTGAAGGTATTACCACTATGGGTAATGAGTTCGCTGGTATGAAAGAGGTATTAACTTCAAGTCAAGCCTTAGAAGCCTCATCACTTGTCGGTAAAAAGGTGTTGATTCCAAGTAATGAAGCTTATCTGCCGGAAACCGGTGATGTATCTGGTTCAATCAGCAGCACGACCGGTGCTTATAGTGTCATGGTTAATGTTGAAGATGCCAGTGGTGCTGTTGTTCGTACTATGAGTCTTGGTGATATTGGGGCGGGTAATCAGAAGTTCTCATGGGATGGTTTAGATAAAGATGGTAACCGTGTTAAGGCCGGACAATACACATTAAAAGCAACGGGTGTTGTTAATGGCCAAGGTGAAGAATTAATGACGGCGTCATATGCACATGTAGAAAGTGTTAGTTTAGGCGGTGGTCAGTCAGGGGTAAATCTAAACCTGCAAGGTTTAGGCGGTATCAAACTTTCAGATGCAATTGAAGTTGCAGAAAATATATAAGAGGAAAATATTATGTCTTTTAATGTTGCATTAAGTGGAATAGCGGCGGCTCAAACAGATCTCAATACAACTGCAAATAACATTGCCAATGTTGGCACTGTCGGCTTTAAAGAATCACGTGCTGAGTTTGATAGCGTATATGCAAACTCACTGTTTTCTAACAGTAAAACAAAAACGGGTGATGGTGTTTCTATTGCCGCGGTTGCGCAGCAGTTTCATCAAGGTAGTTTAAAATTTACACAAAACCCGCTTGATCTAGCGATTACCGGCAGTGGTTTTTTTGCTACATCGGGTAATATAGGGGATCGCGATTTAAGTTATACGCGAGGTGGCGAATTCAAACTCAATAATGAAAATTTCATTGTCGATAATAGCGGCAACTATTTACAAGCGTTCCCGGTTAATGCCGATGGAAGTTCATCATCAGTGAGTCTAAGTACCACTGAGCCGATTCAAATTCCTGAAACAGCAGGTACACCAGTTTCTACTTCTGAAATCGGTATCACCTTGAACTTGCCTGCAGGTGACGCGCCATTAGATCCTGCTAACTTTGATCCGGAAGATCCGTCAACTTATAATAATGCCACATCGGTAACTATCTATGACTCATTAGGTGAGTCACATATCACCAGTACCTATTATATAAAACCAGAAAATGCATCATACACAGGTACTAACCAATGGGTAACATTTGTAACAGTTGACGGTCAACCCGTTTCGGCATGGGAAACACAACTTCCAACGCCAGGGCAAATTACGCCTACTTATGGTCAAGATACAGACAACGATGGTACAGCAGATACAACTGCCAATGCAGAATATATTGATGCAAATGGTGTTACACGTTCCGGCGCGGTATTAACTTTTGATGCGGTCGGCGGTTATACGGGGAGTTCACCAGCAAACTTAACCTTTCAAGCGCTAGGGGTGGATGATCCAAGTACACCTGTAGGTGGTGATGGTGCGGGTATTTTAGATCCCGGTGCAGATGGTTCACAGCGTTTTACTTTAAACTTTCAAGAACCAACCCAATTTGCCTCTTCATTTGAAGTGACCGCTTTAGATCAAAACGGTTTAACAGTAGGGCGATTAACCGGGGTTGAGATTGGTAGTGATGGTTTAGTGAAAGCCACCTACAGTAACGGTACTTCACAACCTTTATCACGTGTTGCAATTGTCCGCTTTCGTAATGAACAAGGCCTTTCGCAAACAGGATCGAGTTGGATTGCTTCGCAAAATTCCGGTGACCCAATTGCCGGTGAAGCTGCGTCCGGTTCATTTGGTACGATTAACTCAGCAGCGCTTGAACAGTCAAACGTCAATTTAACGACAGAGTTGGTTGATTTGATCACCGCGCAACGTAACTTCCAAGCCAATTCACGTGCATTGGAAATTAATAACACATTGCAACAAACTATCTTGCAGATTAGATAATCAGCAGCTTGTCTTGTTTATCATCTCTAAAACGCACCTATTCAGGTGCGTTTTTGTTTATCTCTCATTATAAATATTTGTTGGCATAACTTTTGCATTTCTACTGGTAATAGAACTAAATCGTGGTATCGATTTTAAATCGGTTAAGGAATCAAAATGGATCGCTTTCTTTATATCTCAATGTCCGGTGCCAAAGAGAGTATGAATGCTTTGGCAATTCATGGTAATAATCTTGCAAATGCAAATAAAACAGGCTTTAAAGCGAGCTTTGAACAGGCGCGCAGCATGCAGGTTTACGGTCAAGGATTACCGACTCGCGTTTTTGCCGTGGCAGAAGAGCCGGGGCAAAACTTTGAAAGCGGTGCACTGCAAATGACCGGACGAGATTTGGATGTTGCCATTCAAGGGAACGGTTGGTTAGTGGTTGAATCACAATTAGGCGGTCAGGCGATGACCCGCTCTGGCGGTTTAAATATTAACCAAGAAAGTTATTTGGTGGATGCCAAGGGCAATCAAGTATTAGACCAGCAAGGCAATCCTGTTTATATTCCATTACCCGTTGAAAAATTTAGCATTCGTAAAGATGGAATGGTCGAAGTTCGCCCGGAAGGTGCGCCAGCGGATGCAATGGAAGAGGTTGCCCAGCTGAAACTCGCAAATCCTAATGTTAAAGATATTATGCGCGGTCAAGATGGATTATTTAGACGTATCGACGGTGCAGAGCCTGAATTCGATGAGCAGGTATCACTACAAAGTGGCAGCCTTGAAGCTTCTAATGTGAATTTAAGCAGTGAGTTAACCAGTTTGATTAATTTACAACGCCAATTTGAAATGCAAATTAAAATGATGAAGAAAGCGGAAGAGATAGACAAGAGTTCAGAATCACTCTTACGTGTTGTTTAATTCAGCACTAGATCTGGATTAAACAAGCAGTATTCAAAAAATTAAGGAGAAAGGTTATGCATCCCGCTTTATGGATAAGTAAAACAGGGTTAGATGCCCAACAAACTAACGTGGCAACTATTTCCAATAATCTGGCCAATGCCAGTACCGTTGGCTTTAAAAAAAGTCGTGCGGTATTTGAAGATCTGCTTTACCAGAATATTAATCAGCCTGGTGCTAATGCCACACAAAATACTAAGTTGCCATCCGGTTTAATGCTTGGCTCCGGTGCAAAAGTGGTGGCGGTGCAGAAGAATTTTTCGCAAGGTAATGCACTAACTACCAATAACTCATTAGATATTATGATTGACGGGCGTGGTTTTTTTGAAATCGAGATGCCCGATGGCAGCTCAGGTTATACGCGTAATGGTCAGTTTCAGTTAAATGAAGAGGGGATTATTGTCACCCCTGGATCGGGCTACCCACTATTACCGCAAGTGCAAATCCCAACGAATGCCCTATCAATCAGTGTTGGTGCGGAAGGGGAAGTCTCCGTGCGCATTGCCGGGCAAGCCGAGAATCAAGTGGTTGGTCAGCTAAATGTAAATGATTTTGTTAACCCATCTGGGCTCGAGCCGATTGGCGAAAATTTATATACAGAAACAGGCGCAAGTGGTGCGCCACTGCAAGGTGTGCCTGGTGGAGACGGCATGGGTTTTTTACGTCAAGGTATGCTTGAAACATCGAATGTTAATGTAACTGAAGAGTTAGTGAACTTAATTGAAAGCCAACGCGTTTATGAAATGAACTCCAAAGTGATTTCTGCCGTTGATGAAATGCTCTCTTACGTTAGTCAGCAATTATAATAGGTGGTGAATTATGTTTAAACTAACACTATTGATTAGCCTTACTTTATTAGCGGGTTGTACTTCTCTGCCTAACGAAACGGTAAAAGATGATCCTGAATTTATCCCTGTCGAGCCGGTTGAACCTGATTATGATATCGCCACTACAGGATCAATGTTCCAGGACAGTTACGCAAATAATCTTTATTCAGATATTAAAGCACATCGTATTGGTGACATCATCACTGTCTATTTAGAGGAAGCAACCTCAGCGAAGAAAAAAGCGGGCAGTAGTCAAGAGAAGAGCAATAGCTATAATCTGGATATAGATCAGATGACACTACCCGGCTCAGGTACAAATCCAATGTCACTTTCAGGTCTCGCTATAGGTGGAAGTCAGGATAGCAAGTTTGAAGGTGATGCGGATGCAGATCAAAGTAACAGTTTGCAGGGGAGTATCACAGTTAATGTCACGCGCGTATTAACTAATGGCAATTTAGAAATTCGTGGTGAAAAATGGCTAATGCTTAATAACGGTGAAGAGTTTGTGCGCATAAAAGGGGTGATCCGTTCAGAAGATGTCAGATCAGACAACTCCGTCTCATCAATGCGGGTTGCTAATGCACGTATTCAGTATGGCGGCACAGGTGATTTTGCAAATACACAAGAACAGGGTTGGTTAACCGCATTCTTTAATGGCCCATACTGGCCGCTTTAAGTTCAAAGTGTAAAGGTTAAAACAAGGAACTAATTATGAAATCAATCTCGCGATTACTATTGTCTGTTTTACTCATGACTTTTTTAACACCGAGTTATGCCGCGCGTATTAAAGATCTTGCCAGTGTGCAGGGGGTACGTAGTAACCAGCTGGTCGGTTATGGTCTGGTGGTCGGTTTACCTGGGACTGGTGAAAAAAGTAGTAAGTTTACTGAGCAGGCGTTTGCGACTATGCTGCGTAATTTTGGTATCAATATTCCCGTCGGTGAAAAATTAAAAATTAAAAATGTCGCGCCTGTTGCGATCACCGCTGAATTAAAAGCCTTTACTAAACGAGGTCAGAAAATTGACGTTACCGTGTCAGCCATTGGTGAAGCCAAAAGTCTGCGTGGTGGTGAGCTGCTACAAACCTTTTTAAAAGGGGTGGATGGTAATGTTTATGCTCTTGCACAAGGTAGTTTAGTGGTCGGCGGTTTAGGTGCGGAAGGTGCCGATGGTTCAAAAGTTGTAATCAATACTCCCACTGTCGGTCGTATTTCCAATGGTGCGATTGTTGAGCGTGAAGTTAAATCTCCTTTTTCACAAGGAGATAGCATTACCTTTAATTTACACCAGTCGGATTTTACAACCGCCAAGAGAATGGCGGATACAATTAATAACTTAGTCGGCCCTGATACGGCAACATTATTAGATGCGACATCAGTTCAAGTGCTTGCACCACGTAATATTTCGCAGCGAGTTTCTTATTTATCAACCTTAGAAAATTTAGAGTTTGAACCAGCGCGCAGCAATGCAAAAATTATTGTTAATTCTCGCACTGGTACAATAGTCATCGGCCAAGATGTTAAGCTCTTACCCGCTGCAATCACTCATGGTGGCGTGAGTGTGACTGTCAGTGAAAACAGAGAGGTCTCACAACCCAATGCATTTGCAGGTGGTAGAACAGAAGTGGTGGATAACAGCACCATAAATATCACTAGAGAAGATAGTAGAATGTTTAAGTTTGATGCTGGCGTGAGTCTTAATGATTTAGTGCGCGCAGTAAATGAGGTTGGTTTAGCACCTGGTGATTTAATGGCGATTTTAGAAGCGCTGAAACAAGCTGGTGCATTGCAGGGTGAGCTTATAATTATCTAAAATTAGTTACAGATAAAAAAGGGGATGTAGTAATGCTACATCCCCTTTTTTATTAAGAAGTAAAAGCTATAAGCTCATTGCTGCAAGCCAGCCAAATACAATCAATGGCAGGTTGTAGTGAATAAATGTTGGTACAACGGTATCCCAAATATGGTCATGTTTGTCATCCGCATTTAACCCCGATGTTGGTCCTAAGGTTGAATCTGAGGCCGGTGAACCGGCATCTCCAAGCGCAGCCGCTGTACCCACTAAGGCAATAGTTGCCATAGGTGAGAAGCCAAATGCAATCGCAAGGGGCACGTAAATTGTGGCAATAATTGGAATGGTAGAAAATGAAGAGCCAATGCCCATGGTTACAAGCAAACCGACAATAAGCATTAATAACGCGGCTAATGGTTTATTGTGACCAATAGTAGAAGAAAGCATTTCAACTAAAGTTTCAACCCCGCCAGTGGCTTTCATAACGGCCGCAAAACCAGCCGCTGCAATCATAATAAAACCTATCATCGCCATCATGTGTACACCTTTAGTGAATACGTCATGTGTTTCTTTCCATGCGATAACGCCACCTACAGTAAATACCACAAAACCAGCTAATGCACCGATGATCATTGAACCTGATAAAAGCTGTGTCACTAATGTTGCGATAATTGCCACTACCGCGACTGCTATATGGCGTTTATCTAATTGTTTGTGTTCAGCTTGCTTAATAACAGGCTCTGTTTGCGGGTAAATTCGCGGTCTACGGTAACTAAAAAACACCGCAATAAATAGACCTGTGAGCATGCCTAATGCTGGCAAAATCATTGCTGTAGGTACTTGGCTTGCTGTTACATCTAAGCCGTTTTCATGTAAGTTTTTTAATAAAATATTATGTAAAAAGATACCACCAAAACCAACAGGTAAAACCATATATGGGGTGATTAAACCAAAGGTTAATACACATGCGACCAAACGTCTGTCTAAACGTAATTTGCTAAACACAGCCAATAACGGTGGAATTAAAATTGGAATAAAAGCGATATGTACAGGGATTATATTTTGTGAGGAGACAGCCATTAATAAAATCAAACCAAGTACTGAATATTTGATGACATTAGTGAGATGATCCGGGTGTCTGCCATGAATTTTTTTAATAACAGTTTGTGCTAACAGATCGGTAATGCCTGATGTAGAAATTGCCACCGCAAATGCGCCTAACATTGCGTAACTTAACGCGATAGTTGCACCGCCGCCAAGTCCGCCTTCAAAAGCACTGACAGTATCGGTTATTGACATACCTGCACTTAAACCGCCAATTAATGCGCTGAGCGTTAAGGCCACCACAACATTAATGCGCATTAAAGATAGCGCAAGCATTACGCATACCGAAAGTAAAACTGGGTTAATCATATATAGTCCTTTATGGAAAAAAGAGGGCATTCTACGTGACTGTAAATTTTTATAAAGGTAATTAATTAATATCTAAAACCCTGTAGTGAAAAATAATGGCACTATTTTTGCTTTATTTGTTTAAAGAGTTGTAATAGATAATAAACGGGGCTGAAAATGGCTAATCAGGCAGTGACACAAGCAAGCAATTACTTTGATTTACAAGGTTTAGACCAGTTGCGTCAAAAAGCCCAAGGTAATAGCAAAGATTCGATTAGAGAGGTGGCAAACCAATTTGAGTCGATGTTCGCCACTATGTTGATTAAATCGATGCGTCAAGCAAATGAAGCATTTGAAACCGATAGCCCGTTTAATAACAAGCAGACAAAATTCTATACTGATATGCAAGATAAACAGCTAGCACTTGATATCAGTCGCCATGGTTCGTTAGGCCTTGCTGACGCATTAGTGAGACAGCTTGATCCAAGCTCTATTGCAGTAGCTAAATCAGTGCCAATGGAGCAGTTAAATATGCCAAATAATCAACAGCAACAGATGATCGATTTAGAAAAAGCCTTACCGGCTGTTGATCTCAATAAACCCGATAAAATGACCTCTGCAACTTTGTTTGCTGAGCAAAAGAAAGAACCGGAATTCAGGGATAAAAAACAACCGGAATTTACAGATAAAAAATCATTTATTGACGCATTACTGCCGTACGCCAAAAAAGCGGCTCAGGTTTTAGGTATTTCGCCAGCAGTATTAGTCGCACAATCAGCACTTGAAACGGGCTGGGGTAAAAAGATCATTAATACAAGCGATAATCAAAGCAGTTTTAACCTCTTTAATATTAAAGCGAATAATAGCTGGCAGGGGGATAAAGTGGCAAAAAGCAGCTTAGAAGTTGAAGGTGGCGTGGGCGTTAAGCGTCGTTCTAACTTTAGAGCGTATGACTCTCTGGCGCAGAGTTTTGATGATTACCGCGATTTCATTACAACTAATAAGCGTTATCAAGGTGCACTAAAGCAAGGTAAAGATGCGCAGGGCTACATTGAAGAACTGCAGCAGGCTGGATATGCAACCGATCCGCAATACGCAGAAAAAATTAAAAAAATCATGCAAAACGAAGAGTTTCAAGCAGTTTTAGCTGGAGGAAATTTCAATGACTGATCTATTTCAAATTGGTTTGTCGGGAATATATTCATCACAAGCAAGCCTTGCCACTACCGGGAATAATATTGCCAACGTCAATACTGCTGGTTATTCACGCCAAACAGTACAAGTTTCAACGGCGGGCTCGGAACGATACGGTAATTATTTTATCGGTCAAGGTGCGATGGTGACGGGAATTGAGCGCGCGTACGATCAATTCGCCTTCACTGAAAATATTATGAATACCTCGCAATATGGTTATTCCAAAGAGATCTATGCGCAAACCAGTCAACTGGATATGTTATTTTCAAATGAAGGTACCTCAGTAACTAAGCCTGTTTTAAATGTATTTGAAACGCTTAATGGTGTCGCCGATCACCCTAATATGCTTGAGTCCCGTACCGTTTTCCTCGAGTCTTCAGCGAATATGATTAATCAATATAATCGCCTTTATGACAATCTTGAAATTCAATATACAGGTCTTAATAACGACATTGTCAATACCGCGGCGACCATTACGACGCTGGCAGATAATTTAGCAAACATCAATGAACAAATTTCAGCTGTTTTAGGCAGCGGCGGGCAAAGTAATGCCAATGATCTGTTGGATCAACGAGATCAAGCTATCACCGAGCTCAGTGAATTAGTGAATGTTTCCGTTGTGCAGGCTGATAACGGTATGGTCAATATCTATATGGGGAGCGGCCAGGCGTTAGTGATGGGCAATGAATCATTAAATGTTATTGCTGTAAACGGCGATCCGGATCCTTCTCGTAAAGATATGGCAATTAACATCAACGGCAATATTGTCAAAATGGATGGCAGCCGATTAGGCGGCAAAGTAGCCGCTATGTTTGATACGCGAGATAACGATTTGGATCGTGCATTTAATCAACTCGGGCAAAATATTATCGGTTTAACCCATTCTATTAATGAGCAGCAGAAAGAGGGGCAGACGCTGGATGGGCAGATTGGTGATAATCTGTTTAATGATATTAATTCCAATCAAGCAATGAGAGATCGTGTTTTGGCGCATAATGATGGTTTGGGCAGTGCACAACTGAGTTTGCGTGTTGATGATCTCAGTCAGCTTTCACCCGATGATTATGACTTAGTTGTCAATCATTATGCAGCAGGTCCACCTGAAGAGATTGGATTTGTTGTAACCAATAAAACAACGGGCAACACACAAGTGTTAGGGCCAGTAGATCTGACTAGCACACAGCGTATTGAAATCCCAAATTCGGGATTGAGTTTAGGCATTGATTCGATTAACGCTCTCGATCAACCACAAATTGGCAAAGCATTTACACTGCGTCCGACACGCTTAGCAGCACAAGAAGCAACTTTACTGCATAAAGATCCGGAAAAGGTTGCGGCTGCTGATGCTGAAATTAAAACAGTCGCTGCGGATACAAATACAGGCGATGCCGTATTACGCACAAGTGCGCTTAATAATCCGCTTGATAAGTTATATATGGATGCAGATAACCCACTGCAAATTGTTATTACTAACAATATTGCGGGCACTATCACTTATGAAATTCGGGATAAAGATAATAATGTCGTTACTTTGCCCGCTCCACCAGATTCAGCCAATAACTATACGCCGGCAAAGTTACCGGGCGATCTGCTTACCGGATTAACGGTAACGCCGGATCTGTTAACGGGGAAAGTAACCTTTGATTTGGCTGGTATTGAGGTAGAGATGTACGCAGGCTCTCCAGTTGCTGGTGATAAGTTTACCCTTAATTTTAATGAAACGGGTCCTGGTGATAACCGTAATATCATGGAAATTGCTGGCTTGCAGAGTCAGAAAATCATGAATGGCAATAAAGCGACCTTCCAGGATGTATACAGTGGTATGTTATCTGAAATAGGTGCAAAAACTGCCAATGCCGATGTTTCAATGCAGTCGACCTATATATTAAAAACGCAATCTAGTGAGCGGATTCAAAGTAACAGTGGTGTCAACATGGATGAAGAAGCCGCAAATTTGTTAATGTTTCAACAACATTATAGCGCTGCGGCGCGTGTTATCTCTGTTGCCAGTGAGCTTTTTGATACTATTTTACAAGCTGCTCGATAAGCCCTTTCTATTTATAGCCGTTACCAATCAAGATGCTTGCCTCTCAGGTTGCCCTTCGGGTATATAGCTGACAATGTTTAATCCGATTGTTAGCTATCCTTTTATTTATCCTTTTTAAAATCACAAACAACTGCCTAGTTGGAATGTTTATTGCATTAGAATCGTTAGATTGAGCGAATAAGTTCATTAAAGAATAAGAGAGGCAATTATGCGCATTTCCACGCAAATGTTTTATCAACGCAGTACAGACAATGTGATGTCACAGCAAGCTAAACTGAGTCAGCAAAACCAGTATTTGTCGGCGGCGAAGCGTGTTCTTACTGGGGCTGATGATCCGGTTGCGATTTCGACTATTCAACGCTTAAAGCAAGATATCTCATTGGGTGAGCAATATATTAAAAATGGAGAAATGGCTCAAACTGCCAATGCACTGGAAGAAACGGCTCTTGCACAAACCACCAATATATTACAACAGGTGCGTGAATTAACGGTTTCAGCGGGTAATGGGACCTATAACGATCAAAATCGTGAGGCGATTGCTAAAGAGTTAGAAAGCTTACGTGAAGAGTTGATCGGCATTGCTAATACCAAAGACGGCAATAGCCAATATATCTTTGCCGGTTATCAAGTTGATACTCAGCCTTTTCAAGAGAATGAATTTGCTACGATTGATTATCATGGCGATAGCGGAGAGCGAGATTATAAAGTGGGCTCGGGGGTATTTGTCCAGGGTAATAACTCCGGCTCTTCAGTCTTTACTGATATCAAAGAGGGTAATGGTACCTTTGTTGCGGAAGCTAATCTTAATAATAGCGGTTCAGGTGTTATTAATACGGCCTCCGTTATTGATAATAAAGCTGCCAGTGGTTTTCTAGATCAAGATTATACGATCTCGATTAGTGAATCGGTACCTGCAGGAGATTCTGAATATTCGGTTTATGGTTTAAAAGAGGTTGCCGTTACCGGTAGCGCGAATGTAACAATTTCAAAAATAGATTTAACCGATCCTAGTATTGGCAATGTTAATCCTGCCGGCATATACCCTGCTGCCGGCAGCGATGTTAGTGTTGAATTTCTTGCCACCGCAACGCCTGGTGAATTTGAAGTTCAAATTAATGGAGAATCATCATTACCTGCTATTTATGATTCTAATAACACCCAAGCGCAGGAAATTACTATTAATGGTATCTCTGTTGAGGTAGATGGTTTACCTAATGCAGGCGATCAATATGGTTTAACAAAATATGTAGAGCCCACTTTATATACAGAAGGGCAATCTATTGAGTTCAACGGTATTAAAACAGAATTAAAAGGTAATGTTGCAGAGTTCGATAGCTTTACCTTAAGTCCAAGTGGTACCAAGGATATTTTTTCGACCATCCAGGATACTATTGATGCGTTAAGAATACCGGGTGACGATGGGGCTGCTAAAGCGCAACGAGAAATGCGCTTAGATATGGGGCGTCAGCAAGTTGACAATGCCATCAGCAATGTGACGGGAATTCGTACCTCAGTGGGGGCAAGATTACTTACTGTCGACAATCAAAAAGAATCGAATTTAGATTTTAATCTGGCTACGCAAAAAACACTGTCAAATTTAGAAGATCTGGATATGGCTGCCGCGATTAGCGAGTTTTCTATGCAAAGTAGCATATTAGAGATAACACAAAAAACGTTTGTACAGATGCAGAACATGAGTCTATTCAAATTGCTCTAGAAATATCTGCTTGTAAGTAATAAAAAAAGAGGCAATTTATTGCCTCTTTTTTTTTGTCTATTTTTTATGTAAATAAAGATCTAAAGATCCTTTACGCTCCCGCCTCTTAATTATCAATCTGTAACGTGTTGTTTTTTAAATGATATATGCACCACATTAAAAGTTGGCATGGAACTCGCATTATAAAACCTGAGAGTAAAAATTGACGGCAAATTAAACAATAATTGCCGATTTCCCCGACTAAGGGACAAAAGGAACAAAGGAGCAAATTATGCCACAAATGATTAATACTAATATAATGTCGCTAAATGCACAGCGTCAATTAAACAAAAGTCAGCTCACGCAAAATGAAGCGATGGAGCGTCTATCGAGCGGTCTGCGTATCAACAGCGCAAAAGATGATGCGGCAGGTCTTGCCATCTCAACGGGCATGCAGTCACAAATTCGCGGTATCAACCAGGCGGTGCGTAACTCAAATGATGGTATCTCAATGACGCAAACGGCAGAGGGGTCAATGGATGAAATGACCAATATCCTGCAGCGTATGCGTGAACTGTCTGTACAAGCGGCCAATGATACTAATTCATCTGATAACAAAGCATCCATCCAGAAAGAAGTGGACCAGCTTTATACTGAGTTAGATCGTATTGCCAATACAACGCAGTTTAATGGTACCAACTTATTAGATGGTTCAAACAGCTCAACCACATTACAAATCGGTGCGAACTCAGGTGAAAGTTTAACCTTTTCTATTGATAGCGTAACAACGGCTGCGCTCGGTTTAGATGGCGGCGTTAATAAAGGCGACCTCAACGGAGGCCGTATAACTACAGGTGCAATTACCGCTAATGAAGTTGCTATAAACGGTGTTGACATTGGAGCTGTTGCACTACCGGGTGGTGCAGATGAAATAGCTAAGGCTATTAATCTTGAAACTGCTTCAACTGGGGTTGTTGCTGATGCCTATAATGTGGTTGAAGGAACGACGGGGACAACTGTAACTGGTATTACTAATGGCCTTGAATTGACGGTAGGTGATGGCACCACGGTGACACTCGGTGCGACCTCATCAATGGATAATTTAGCGGCAACAATTAACCGCGATGTAGAGGGATTAACCGCAACGGTTGGCGATGATGGTCAATTAATCTTAAATAACGATACCGGGATGGCCATTATTGTCGGCGGTACCGTGGCGGGATCTGGCTTAGAAGGCGCACCTACTACTTATCAAGGTTACCTTGGTTTAACCAGTCAAGACGACGCTCCGGTCAGTATTGGACTTGGCTCTGCAGGGGCTGCGGGAGACACAGAACAGTTTGGTTTTCTGGTTTCCAATGGCTCTGCTGTGACGAGTAATGCGCCATCGGGTACTGCAATCACAGTAGCTGATGCCATTACTATAAATGGTGTTTCTTTAGAAGCATCGCTAGGTACGCCTATCGCAACACTTGCAGCTGATATCAATAAGCTAACAGATGAAACTGGTGTAACGGCTACGGTCAGCGGAACCGTGTTAATTTACACTTCTGCAGATGATGGAGATATTGTTATTGCCAGTGGCGCGGGGACTGTTGCGACTAGAACGACTGCACTTGCTAGATTGGGTGTAAATGAGGTCGGTGGTACTGCGGTAACTGAGTTAGGTTTAAGTGTGACCACTTCTAAAAATGCGACGTCAAGCCTTGATAAAATCGATTTGGCATTGAGTAAAATATCAGAATCTCGTGCGGGTTTAGGTGCGATTCAAAACCGTTTAGGTTCAACAATTTCCAATCTTGAAAATGTTTCGCAAAACTTATCAGCCTCTAATTCCCGAATTCAGGATGCCGATTTTGCCGCAGAGACATCGAAAATGAGTAAAGCGCAAATCTTGCAACAAGCGGGTACCTCTATGCTTTCGCAAGCTAACGCAAGTACACAAAACGTATTATCACTACTGCAAGGTTAGTAATGTCAATACAGGTGGATTAGCTTTTATTAGTTAATCCATTGCAAGGTAAAATGGGTGAAAGTTTCTTTGGTTTTTACTCTCATTTTCTCCGATGGATCACCCATTTAAAGGTAGCTTCGGCTACCTTTTTCCTTTTATAGCAATCCCTACAAATATCTGCTCAAGCAAATGTCTTCTTCTCTTTAATTTTTCCTTGCTATTTTAGACGCTTTAATTAAGCGGATTGCGATTAATCATCCTCCAAAAAAACAGAGTCATTCTGTAATTGTCTATCTGGGATCATTTCTTGGTAATTCGCGGATTTTTGACACCGGGGATATTGTAAAGATGCGTGTTTCTTTTTGCTGTGAACCTGTATCTTGCCTGCATATCTCTAAGTGATAATAGCAGGCTACGCAATGATGCCTCCGGCATGAAATATCTGCAAGTTGGACAGCTGTTCCGCTAAATACAAGTTTGCAGGTCACTTGAGTAGTTGTATCCTTAGTTGGAGTTAATTACTGAGTGAACAATTTGGTTTCGTCCCCTGCTTTTGGCTTTATATAAAAGATCATCACAGGCTTTATAAGCGCCTTGATCGCTAATGTTATCTTCCTGTTTAATGATATATAAACCAGCAGAGATAGTTAGGTAGTTTGATATGTCACTTCCTGAATGTTCAATTTGTAGTTGTTCAACTGCATTTTTTATCTCTTCAAGCAGAGCAACTGCATCCAGCTCTTTCTTCACTTGATATAACAAAGCAAATTCTTCACCGCCAAGCCTGAAAACAGCATCATTTGAACGATTCATTTTATCTTTTAATTGTTGTGCAACCTTAACCAAAGCCAGATCACCATCTTGGTGTCCGTAAGCATCGTTATAATCTTTGAAATAATCGATATCAAGCATCACAAAGGCTAATAAATTTCTATTTCGTTTTGCGGTATTAATAACTTTGCGAAAAACGGCATCAAATTGACGGCGGTTATAAACATTAGTTAAACCATCCATTTTATTTATTTTTTCAAGGTGTTTTTTTGTTTTGGATAATTTATTAACTGTACTAAAAATCAAAAACTCAGATATATAAGAGAAGAAAACAGATACCAAGATAACAGCACTAAAGCGGATAAAGGCTAATGTAGCAAATGATTCGCCGATCCAATTTGCGAGCATGATAAGAAGGATTGAAGAATAGGCTATGGCAAGTATTAATCCTTTTTTATGGCCGTACAGGATCATCGAGGCATAAATATAAATGAATGACCAGACTGCTATGTACTGCTGGCCTTTGTTGATATAGACAAGTAATAAAATACCACCGCCCATTATCGATAAAACAATATGGACAAGTAACTTCTTCTTACCTTTAAATATAAGCAGAGAAATACAATAGAGCACAAATATAAATGCGCTGCTATAAAAGAGAGGTAGGTTCGCGTATAAGAAATTGCTGATGGTAAAAACAATTAAGATTACTAATGAAAAAAGAAGAATAAAATTTGCTGTTATGCTTTTGCGGTAATTGACACTATCTTTCTTTATCCCGAGTTGCAGATAAGCGTTAAGTCTATTTTTCATTAATTTCTTCCGCTTGTTTTTTTATAAGCAGTGATTTTGTGATATAAAAAACAACCCCTGCCAATGCCCCGTATAAATGTGCATTAACTAATACTGGAGCCCCGATCAAATCAATAGTACTTTGCTGCGCGCCATAAACTTGTTCATATATGATTTTTACCAGAAAACCGCCACCAAGCAGGTACCCCCAACGATCATTATTACTTATATCTGCAACGACTCCGTAACTGAACACGCCATGTAATACACCGGACAATCCGACATACCAGATTACCTCAGGCTCAAAGAAAAATAGTGCGATACCAATGAATAGACTATTGAAAAGAATCAAAGGCCAAATTTTGATATTTTTAAAGGTATCAATAAACAAAAACAGGGTGATAATTAATCCGGCAATGTTCATCGCTAGATGGTTAAAATTAGTGTGGCAAAAAGTTGCGCTAATCAGTCGCCAAAGATCGAATTGAGTGATGCCTGTGTGATAATATGCGAGTAATTGACTGGCTTGAGGTTCAAACAAATAAACCACTGCTGTTATTAATATTATTAATGCGGTTTCGATAATAAGAGAACGCATGCATTTCCTTTTTTTATTAGGTTTTAGTTATGGGCAAAAGAGCCATTTGTGAGCGTTGCTTAAAAGCAGCATCGGCCTGTATTTGTGCGACTATTCAGTCGATTGATAATCAACACTTTTTACATATATTGCAAGATCCCAGTGAAGAAAAAAAAGCGATTGGTACGGCGCGAATTTTAGATTTGTCATTAACACGTGCAAAAATCAGTGTTGGTGAGTTGTTTGATCCAAGTTTATTTGTTTTAGATAATAGCTACTTGGTGTTTCCTGGTGAGTCGGCAATTGCTGCCGATCGACTTTGTGAGACTAAAAATATCAATAGTAACAGCCAGTTTATTTTGCTTGATGGAAGTTGGAAAAAAGCTTACAAGTTATTAATGAGCAATCCATTTCTGCAGAGTTTGCCGAAAGTATCTATTAATATCGATAAAAAAAGTGAATACCGTATTCGTAAATCACCACGTGAAGATGGATTATCAACCGTTGAAGCGGGTTATTATCTGTTATCGCAATTAGAAAATAACAGCGAAAAATTTAAACCTTTATTGAAAAGTTTTGCATATATGATCGATTATCAAATATCTAAAATGCCTGCTGATATTTATCAGAAGCATTACCTTGATAAAAATAGTCTTGATAAAGAAGAGGGGTAGGGCGTGCCATTAAAAATTTCAAGCGGAGTGGAGATTGCCGACTGGCAAATCGAGCTTACTGCTATCCGTGCACAAGGTGCGGGTGGACAGAATGTTAATAAGGTATCGAGTGCGATTCATCTGCGTTTTGATATTAAATCATCAACACTGCCGCCATTTTATAAAGAGCGCTTACTGAAAATATCGGATAGCCGCATTACCAGTGACGGGGTGATTATCATTAAAGCGCAAAAGCATCGTACCCAAGAGAAAAACAGAGAAGATGCACTGGCACGTTTAAAAGAGCTGATTCTATCTGCTGTTGTGGTCCAAAAAGCGCGTCGTGCGACTAAAGCAACCAAAGGCTCGCAACGTCGCCGTATGGATCAGAAAACGCAACGCGGACAAACAAAAAATATGCGCAGCAAAAAGATCGATTATTAGTTAACCTTCGTTTTTACTAGAAACAGAGAGCAGATACCAGTGGGTTTGGCGTTTCGAAAACGGCATAAACCACCCTTGTCTGTTTTAGTAAAATATCGGCACTGTCTACAGTTAAAGCGCTTGCTCATTTATCCATTTCCAATTAAATCTATCGTCAAACTCAGTGGATTATAATCATAATGATTATAAATCACACATGTTTTTGCTAAATAACAGTCAATTTCACCGTCACAGAATTTGTGTAACTTTAATGGTTTGAAGAGAGTGTATTTTAATGGAATTGTTGTTCTGAATTCATATAAAATGCAAAATTAATTACACTCTAATTGGGAGTTATTAAAAGTAAAACCGTTGCTTGACTCAGTCAGTGGCAACTTTGTTCAAAAATACGTTGGGATTCAGTTCCATGTCGAATATCTGTTGTAAAAAATGAAAAGCTACAAATATAGAGAAGTAAAATTTAGTTTGCAAAATTCTGAAAATTTCACCGAGGAAGGTTTAGACCGTGTAAAGAAAATGGTTATTAGTATGTTAGATAAGGGAATGGATCCTGATTCAATGCAATTGATATTTTGTAGGGATGGTTTTATTTGTCCCGGCTCAAAAGCTGATAATCAGGTTTTAGAGCTTAGAGAGACAACTGCAGGTGAAGGTAAGTTTTGGGTTTCCAAGAAAAAAAGCGGCAATAAACATGCGGTGACAATTCTGTTAATGGGGTTGTTTCTTCTTGCTTTTTTTTCTCATATAAAAATTTAGCTGATTACGGTGCCGTATGCAGGGACGGATGAGCCTGTCCCGCTTATAAACCTGAACTGTCGTTCAATTCGCTCCATGATTTCATCTGCTCAAGTCATTTCACAGCCAAGAAAAACATAAACGGAAATTGCCTAGCTCTGTTCGGGGGAAAATAAAAGAGTTGTCTCCCGAATTTGTATTGAAAACTTTAACCAAGCATATACCCATGTTACTTCAAGATGCAATTTGGCTTGCCCTGCGGGGGCTCAGCTCGAAAACCAGTATTGCGTTACAGCATTCGATAAGGGAGCAACCATTCAAGATGTTAAATGCTTGCATTTACTTGGTAAGTGCAATGCAGCCATTGGTCCAATTGTACTGCTGTATAATTGAAGACAACCTACTCACCTTATTTCGTTGACCGTGAACCATAATGAAACCTCCTGCCGACACTCCTTTTGATGCTGCATTGGCAAGATCAGATCTATTCGGATAAGAAATATGCATTGCTCTGTAAAAGGATGAATCCTCCTTTTTATAGTCCAGGGTATAAGTCCCTTCAGGCGTTTTTTTATCACCCTCTTGTTGTTTATGTCCCTTTGGGTTTTCTCCAAAAGCGACATGATACTCTTTAATAACTTTGCCCCTATCTAGCAAATACATTCTATTTTCAGATTTAGTTACTTTTACAAGGTCAACTCCGGATAGTGCAGGCAAAGAGATAAAAAGCAAAATTAGGCTCGTATAATGTATATTTAACAAGGTAAGAAAGATCCAAACAAAATAAAACAGTAATTTTTTAAAATAGCCAATATTGATAGGGACGATAAGTAATAACGCCCAGATGCAGCTATTCGGTTTTAGGCTTTGTGGTAAAACCGATTGCCAAGCTACAATCTACAATCAAAAAAATCAAGTAAGCAACTCCCAATTCTGGAGATCCTAATATTTTGTTTAGAACAAATAGATAACACCATCCGCTTTTTTTAGTCTGCCAATTTGGTTTCTCACAGGCTATCGCTTGAAGCTAATGATTGATCATTTATCGTTGCTGTTTTCGCCTTAAAGGCGAGTAATGATGAGTAAACGAAACGAAGTTTCGCAGTACGAAGAAGATATACTTCTCAACAGCAAGAAAAACAGGGCATGCAGATCTTAGCCAGTTTGTGACACTATGTTGTCGCATAAGTTACCGTGCCGTGTACAGCAGAGCCTGTCCCGCTCATAAACCTGAACTGGCGTTCAATTCACTCCATGATTCTATCTGCTTTGGTTGGGGGTATTTGTAAAAAGAGGCGTGGGCTTAGCCCACAATAAAAAAGGTTTGGCTGTCCCCGAATTTGGTCCCCGAATTTGCCATTGAAATAGTAATTATTATTTGTTGATTTTGTTGGCTTATAACGGGTAATAATATTTCATATTGGTTAGAATCCTAGAAAAATTAATATACTTCTTTAATCGTTAATGAATTTGAGAATAATTAAAATGTCCCAACGTATTGTATCAACCTTAATAATGCTTGTTTCTCTATATATTGTAAGCAGTCATGCCGAGGTATATCGCTACAAAGATGAGGAAGGAAAATGGCATTTTACAAACGTGATTCCCAGCGAAGATAAAAATGCAGTGCTGCTTGACGTTGATAATGCAGAAACAAAATTTGAATCAACCAATAAGAAAACAGGTAAAGATCTGCAGGCCTATTTGACCGATTTAATTCAGCCGAATAATGATATCGAAAAAGCGACCCTTTCAGTGGTAAAAATAGAAACCCCCACAGGATCAGGCTCTGGATTTTTTGTTAGTGAGCAGGGACACATTATTACTAACAAACATGTTGTGCGTATTACTGCAACCAAGTATTGGAAGTCAGAGCAACAAAAAATTGAGACGGGTGAGCTGAAAATAGAAGAAGCGAGAGAATATTTACAGCAAAAAAAATTAGAGATGCAAAAGTATGAAAAAGATCTAGCTGATTACAAAAAACGTATTGTTATCGCGGCCGAGGATGACAAAGCGGCTATGCAGAATACCTATAATTATTATTTAAAACGTTACAATAATCAGAAAAAAGAACAGAAAAAAATTACAGCTGACTATATAAAAGCCAAAGACGCATTTTCAAAACAAAAAAGGAAAATTAGGCAGTCTAGAATCACCAATACATTTAAGGTTATTCTCAAAGATAATACTGAATTTCAGGCTAACCTAGTTAAGCTAAGCCCTGAGTTTGATTTAGCTTTACTACAATTGACCGGGATCTACAAAACCCCATTTCTTAAAAATACAAACCATTTCACTCAAGGGATGGACGTTTATGCAATTGGTAGCCCACTGGGTTTTAAAGATTATGTCTCCAAGGGAATTATAATGGGCCAAGAAAGAGGGAATATTGTTACTGATACTCAGATACTTCCAGGTAATAGTGGCGGCCCATTAATTACTCCAGATGGAGAAGTGGTTGGTATTAATACTGCTGTTTATCGCGCTGGCGAAACGATTGGTTCTGAAGTATTTGGTTATGCCATCCCAACTTCAATTGTTGAAAAAGAATTTGCTAGTGAGTTGTATTAAATCCAACTAACGCACCACCTCAGCACGGCCATTCCTAGCTGCTTTGGTTTATTTGTTAAATTTGTAAAAAGGGGCGTGGGCTTTAGCCCACAACAAAAAAGGTTTGGCTGTTCTCTAATTCTACAATGAGCAGGCTTGCGCTTGAAGCGAATGTTTTAACTTTCTTTGTTGGAGTTTCGCCTTGTCGGCGAGTTACTTTTTTCTCAACAGCAAGAAAAAAGTAACCAAAAAAGTGCCGTTCCGAACGTTTTTTATTCTTGTCTGCTCAATAACTTTTTAACGCACCGGCTTGGACAGCACATCCCTGTGCTGAGCCAAGCCTAATGAAATCATCCATGATTTCCTTTGCTAAAGTCATTTCCCAGCCAAGAAAAACGTAAACGGAAATTTTCGTAGCCGTGTTGGTTTGATTTTACAGAACAAGAGCTATCCGTTAGATAACGAGCTATAAAGCGAATAAGATAAAGAATTTAAATGATTGATAAATACATGTTATAAAGTCGAAATGGGTTAAAACAAATGAATAAAGATAAATTTCAAATCATCAAGCAGTATATTGGCATTAACCTCCTAAATTACATTTTAAATACAAATGAAAAGATTAATGATGAGACTGATTTTGATAAGTATTCATTTGTAGAAATACAGTTATCTGTATTAAGGGATTTGTCGCAAACGATACAAGACAATCGTATTCAGTTTGTCTTGGATAATGGCAGAGGTTCGGATGGGACTAGCCTAGAATACTTCCTAACAAGAAGTAAAGTTGGTGAAATCAGCTTGTTTAACTATTACAGAACACTTTGTGGCGGGGCGTGTCCGGAAAGTAAGTCAGATGATCAAGTCTTAAATTTTCTTGCTGCACTTTGTATTCGAGAATTTCCAACCCTTTTACTTAAATTAATGGGATCCACACATCCTAGTGGTTATGGATTGCATTTTGGTGGCGATGATTATAAAAAATTTAGTTCATTAATAAAGAAAGATGAATTAGATGCATTAACAAACCATGAAACAGGCTTAGATTACGCCTTTGTTTTTACTACTCAAGATGGAATATCAGTCAATATTCAAGTTGAAATGGCTTGTGGAGTTATTATCAGTCGCTCTTTTCAAAATGCATGTAATAAAATGAAATACTCTTTAAAGGATGTATTAGAAGAAATTAAGCATAATTTATATCTACTAAGGGCATTAGCGAAAGATCAAGAAATAGAATATTCCAGTTTTGTTGGAATAAAGGGCTTAGCACTAAAAGGCTTTGATTCAATTGATTTTGGCAAGGCTTATCTTAGACAGATAAATGATATTTTAAATCCGAGTTATCATACTTCGAAAACAGCAATGATACATTCAAGTGAAGATGAAAAATATCTAAGTGGAAATGTATTAGAGATTAAACATTCAACCAAAATGTCCCTGCAAACAAGCTGTTTTAATGGAGTAAAAAATAGCATTATTTTTGATCAACAAAATAAGATAATAGATAGCTTAAAGTTTTCAGTGGTGTTTTCACTGCTAGAAGATAAGGGAATTAGTACTTCACTTTTTGAAAATGGATTTCCATTAATTGCCGCAGGAAATTATTCATATAGTG
>JABXKR010000245.1 GCA_013619145.1 Psychromonas sp.
TCGGCAGCGTCAGATGTGTATAAGAGACAGGCGCTAAAAAATATTGTTCAAATCAATATTTTTCGGTAAAAGGTTTTTATTCTTCCTATACTCATGCGGGTACTGTGATTGCAGAATCTGTTTGCTGAGCGCGAATGCTTAAAGAGCTGAAAAAACAGCAGCTCTTTAAGCATAGTGACTACTAAATATCTTCAGCACGAATCTGACGGTAAACATCAGGTGTCGCCACGTAAGGTTCACTACCGACTTTAATTGCTTCTAGTAGGGCATCTGCAGCTTCTTGCCACTGTGCTTCACTACGTGCATGAATAACAGCTAATGGTTTTTGGCTGTCTGCTGTTTCACCTAAGCGAATAAATTGATCAAAACCAACTGCATAATCAATCTCATCAGTTGCAACACGACGACCACCACCCATGCTAACCACTGCCATACCAATCGCTCGGGTATCCATTGCTGAAACAATGCCGCTGTTGTTTGCATAAACAGGTTTAGCGATAGGTGCTTTTTCTAAATAATTTTCATAGTTTTCAATAAAGTCTTTTGGTCCACCAAGACCCGCAACCATTTTACCAAAACATTGTGCAGCGCTGCCGTCATCGAGAACAGCCTGCAGTTTTTCACGCGCTTCAGTAGTGTCTTTTGCTAAGTGACCCAAAACCAGCATTTCAGCACAAAGTGCCATAGTAATTTCATACAAGCGAGGGTTTCTATATTCACCCGTTAAAAATTGCACCGCTTCGCGCACTTCTAGCGCATTACCCGCAGAAGAGGCTAACACTTGGTTCATATCGGTCAGAATGGCAGTGGTTTTTGTACCAGCTCCATTCGCTACGCCAACAATCGATTTAGCGAGCTCTTCAGATGCTTCATAGGTAGGCATAAAGGCACCCGAGCCCACTTTTACATCCATCACTAATGAGTCAAGCCCTGCAGCTAGTTTCTTAGAAAGAATAGAAGAGGTGATCAGTGAAATACTATCAACCGTAGCGGTGATATCACGGATCGCGTAAACACGCTTATCAGCAGGTGCAAGGTCACCCGTTTGACCAATAATTGCAACACCTGCATCTTTAGTCACTTCGCCAAAAACGTCATTGTTTGGCGTAATGTTATAACCAGGAATAGACTCTAGTTTATCTAATGTACCACCCGTATGACCCAAGCCACGACCGGAAATCATAGGCACAAAACCACCACAAGCAGCAACCATTGGACCTAACATTAAAGAGGTTACATCACCAACACCACCCGTTGAGTGCTTATCTACAATCGGACCGCCAAAATTCATATGCTCCCAATTAATCACCATACCAGAATCACGCATCGCACAAGTAAGGGCAATACGCTCAGGCATGGTCATTTCATTGAAGAAAACAGTCATCGCAAAAGCACCAGTCTGACTTTCTGAAATGGTGTCGTTTGCTACTCCCTGAATAAAAAAGTTAATTTCTTCGGCGGTCAGTACTTGACCGTCACGTTTTTTACGAATAATTTCTTGAGGTAAAAACATACGTGTCTCCAAACTCTTCATTGAGTTTTAAATTGTAGAATATTTGTTGTTGATTCCCTCTTCGTTTAAAAAGAGGGTAAACGGGTAATATTGGAATTTCTATCTAGAACCGCTATCTAGTAAGCCGCTGAATCAGCTTTTTCAGATGTCACTTCCAGTGTATTAAGTAGATTGGTGAGAAGGCTTGATGCACCAAAACGGTAGTGCATTTTATCAGCCCATTCACCGCCTAAAATATCATCTGCCATGGCTAAGTATTGCGCTGCATCTTCACTTGTTTTCACGCCGCCTGCAGGTTTAAAACCAACGACGTCTGCAAGCTTTAATACAAAGTTCTGATGCACGTTTAATCAATGCTGGCTCTTTCAGCTCACCCGTCTCAATAATCACTTTAAGCAGTGTCTCACCACAAGCGGCTTTACATTGTTTGACTAGCTCATAACCCACTTTTTCATTACCGGCGATCAATGCTCGATATGGGAAAACCACATCTACTTCATCAGTACCGTAAGCAATAGCCGCTTTAGTTTCTGCAACAGCAATAGCGATATCATCGTTACCGTGAGGAAAGTTAGTAACGGTTGCAATACGTACTTCTGTCGCCCCAATCTCAGCCAATGTTTTTTTAGCGATTGGGATAAAACGCGGGTAAATACAGATGGCAGCAGTAGTGCCTACAGCTGTTTTTGCCTTATAACAAAGATCAATCACGTTTTGGTCCGTGTCATTGTCATTTAGCGTGGTTAAATCCATTAACTTAAGTGCGCGTAAAGCAGCTGTTTTTAAATCAGACATTAATTTGCTCCAGTATCTACGTGGGTAGAAGAAAATATGTATAGAAAAATGATGTGATTTATATTACGCCCGAAAAAAGACTCGATATATAGGCTTTTGTAAAAGCATTTTTGCTGTACGGAAAAGATGGACGGCTAGAAAGAAAAGATTAGAGATAAAGAATAAACATAAAGGAAAGCAGCTTAAAAACTAAAAGGCTCAAATATATTTGAGCCTTTTATTGATTAACTGTTATTAAGCCAGGGGCTCAAAGCAACATCCCAGTAGGGGGGGCATTCAATATTTTCTTTTAGAAAAGAGATAACGGCATTAAGCCTTTCCGGAAGGTGCTTTTTACGAGGATAAACAGCATAAACAGGCATCACTAAATTTGCTTTCCAGTCAGGAAGCAGCTGAACCAGTTTCCCGGTTTCAAACTCATCTGATAACAAGTAAGTGGCAATATAACCGATACCGTGGTCGGCAATAACGGCATCCCTTACCGCTTCAGAAAGATCAACGCGGTAGTTCCCCGATACATGGATATTTAATTGTTCATTATTCTTTATAAATGGCCAATGGCTATAGTCGCGTGTATTACTGTGATAAGTAACACAATTATGATTTAATAAATCTTGTGGATGTGTTGGTGCTGCATGGCTTTTAAGGTACTTAGGAGAGGCCGCCAGCACAAAGTTACCATCAGCGACCCTTTGCGCTATATAACCTTCATTAATATTCTCATAGGTTGTTATCCATAAATGAATATCTTCATTTAACATATCTATTTTTCGATCAGTCAGCGTGATTTCGAAATTAATTTCTGGATATTTTTCCTGCAGCTTATCTAAGACCGGAATAACATGCAGTATGCCAAAAGAACGGGGCAGCGCAAGACGTATGGTGCCGGACATCTGTGCGGTGGCATCCATCATTGCCACTTCAGCATTTTGAACAATTGAATGTAACTGTGCGCAATACTCAGCATATTCAATACCCGCATCAGTTAATGCCAAGTTTCGAGTGGTTCTTTGTACAAGCTGAACCTTGAGTTCAGATTCTAACTGCATCAGTTGTTTACTGACATAAGAAGTAGAAACCCCTAATCTTTCAGCTGCCTTGGTGAAATTGCCGCTTATGTTTAAGATGTGTAAGATAAGCATCTGGTTAGCTCGGCTTTTAATATTAGATCCCTCCAAAGACAAAAAGTATATACCCGTTACCAATCAAAATGCATTTATCAGTCGCTAGCTCGGATACCAAGGCAAGGCGCAACATGATGACAATGGCTAGCCCTTATCAAATGTTGCAACGCAGTATTGGTTTTCGAGCTAGCGACCCGCAGGGCAAGCCGTAAGGCAAACATTTTCGTTGTTGTGAAGTCTCGATTTAACTCGTTAGATCTTCACCTTCACGCCTAGAATCTGTTCACCTTACGACTTGCTGATTTTTGCATCTTGAATGATAGCGGGTATATATTACAAAATTACCTAAGCGCACTCTAGTTAAAAGATAGTTTCCGCACAGAAAAAAATCATGGTCCTAAGCTTAACGTTTATCTTTTCCAAACGTAAACAGAGTTTTTTTATATCGGTATATATCATTGTGTATTTTTTATTCAGAATAACCGCTCGAAAGATAGTGTTGCTCATTATATTGGTAACAATTACTAAACTGAGTAATTTCGTTCAAGGTACCATTCCATGATTAGAAAGGGAACAAACATGATCACACTTGGTGAATACATCATCGAAAAGCAGCACGACTTTCCAGAAGCAACGGGTGAGTTAACTCTATTGCTTGGAGCTATCCGTTTAGCGGCTAAAGTGGTAAATAGGGAAATCAATAAAGCCGGCTTAGTTGATATTATCGGGGCGACCGGTATTGAGAATGTACAAGGTGAAGTCCAGCAAAAAATGGATTTGTATGCTAATGAAACGTTCAAGGCGGCATTGGAAGCGCGTGGTGAAGTCTGCGGTATTGCATCGGAAGAAGAAGACGAATTTATCGCTTTTGACAGTGAGCGCGGTATCAACAGTAAATATGTCGTGTTGATGGATCCGCTGGATGGTTCTTCAAACATTGATGTAAACGTTTCCGTTGGTACAATTTTCTCAATTTACAAACGCATTAGCCCTGTTGGTCAGCCGGCTACTTCAGAAGACTTCCTGCAGCCTGGTATTAAACAGGTTGCAGCCGGATATGTCATCTACGGTTCATCTACCATGCTGGTTTATACAACTGGCAACGGTGTGCACGGATTTACCTGCGATCCGTCACTGGGCGTATTCTATCTTTCTCATGAAAATATTCGTATTCCGGAAGACGGCCGTACCTATTCTATCAATGAAGGTAATTACCTGAAATTTCCAACCGGGGTAAAAAAATACCTTAAATTCTGTCAGGAGATCGATACACCGACAAACCGCCCTTATACATCACGTTATATCGGTTCACTGGTTTCCGATTTCCACCGTAATTTATTAACCGGCGGAATCTATCTCTATCCTTCAACCGCTACTGCACCTAAAGGAAAATTACGTTTATTATACGAATGTAACCCGATGGCGTTTTTGATTGAGCAGGCAGGTGGTACGGCAAGTGACGGGTATAATCGCATCATGGAAGTAACGCCGACAGAATTACACCAGCGCATACCTTTTTTCTGCGGCAGTAAAAATATGGTTAACGATACAAATGACTTTATGGCCAAATATTCAGGCTAGTTAATAACCATAGCGTAAGCATAATTCAGAGATTATTTGCTTCTATTTTGCTAGTTGTAATTAGAAGATAAACTTTGTAATTTAATAAAAGGCATCCATACAAAATCTGCATGGATGCCTGTCTGTATATTAGACTGACTTTTAATGCGGGTTTAAGGTGGCCTGTTAACATGGGCGTATCGCAACTGCATTTATTTTAAGCCGCTCTACTTCCCCCCATCGGCATCCCGTCGAGATGCAGATTTTAGAAATAAGATAAGCATCATAATTACGGCCTTGTTTTAACTCGTCAAAAACAATCTTAATTTCATCTGGTTTTAAAAAGCCCATTTCAGGCTGTTTATATTTCAGCGCTCTGAGTTCAGACAGTGGATTACCATGCTCCCATTCTCCTAAACGTTTTAATTCATTAAAGAGGGCGTTCAGGTAAGTTTGGTCATTATTCGCTGTTTTAATAG
>JABXKR010000262.1 GCA_013619145.1 Psychromonas sp.
CTTTTGAATAATCCACTGCGTCTAAAACTATATAAAACGACCAGAGATACAATAACAAAAAAACCACCAACAATCAAGAATGGAAAACACGCTATCAAAAATATTTAGATGGTGAAAACCCGAATACTTTTAATCCTGCTTTTTCCAGCGGTTCAATTATGGATATTGGTTATTACTGTATTGCTTTTGCAACTGCTTTGTTTGGTAAGCCTAAAAACATTCAAGCGGATGCATTGCTATTAGACACTGGTGTTGATGGCTGTGGTAGTGTAATGCTGGATTATGGTGAGTTCTCTGTGACCATAGATCATTCAAAAATTAGTGACTCTGTTTTAGAAAGTGAGATTCAAGGAGAACAAGGCAGTATAGTAATTAAACAAATTTCATTATGTGAACAAGTCCGTTTACATAAACAGGAAGTAACTGATTTAACATTACCCCAGCATGAAAACAGCATGAGTTATGAAGCAGCATTTTTTGCCCAGCAGATCAAACAGGGAAAAATGGATGAAAATGCAGTGTTACGCTCTAAACAGACCGCAGAAGTCATTACTGAAATCCGTAAGTTAACGGGGATAAAATTTCCAGCGGATAATTAAATAACTATACCCAAACCACCTCAACATGCAGATTCAGAGCTTCGCCCGGATGCTAGAACAAGGCGCAACATGATGAGAATGGTAATTCCCTTTTCAAGTGTTGCAACGCAGTGCTAGCTTTCGGGCGAAACTCCCGTAGGGCAAGTCGATAAACGACGATCTTCGTTGTTAGAAGGTTTTGATTTAGAATAGCTAGATCATCAACCTTCTGCCTAGAATATCATCATTTATCGTCTTGCTGATTCCTGCATCTTGAGGTGGCTTGGGTATATAGATCTCAGATTTAGTTTATTTGATTTTCTACTTACAATTTTTTTTGATCCGCTTTGCTTTTTGCTGTAAATTCGTCCTGCGTCCTATTTTGCTGGGTGATTTGCTAGTAGGCTTAATGACCTTAGCATCTATTTTTACCATTTATTCTGAGTAACAAACACGTGCTTTTCCAAAACAGTCAACAAACAAAATCAGCTAAAAACGCCCTTTTCCTCAGTGCTATTTTTATTTCAAGCGCTGCAATGGCTGATAATGATATAAACGCGACACAATCCAGCCAAACAGTTGACCAAGCTTATCAAATTAAAGCGACGAACTCTTTCTGGGAAGAAAAAGAGATTGATTCAAGCTTCTATGATTCCCCTTATCAGATATCCCTGTTTAGTCCCGAAAATGGAGAAGACTCGGATCGATTATTATCACAAACCTATACAGTTTTCGGTTTAGGTGTCGGTGTGGTTGCCGTATTAGGAGCAATGCCGAGTACAATAACCAATTGGGAAGAAGATAATGATCATGACCTTTCTAGTAAATGGGTGGATAATGTCACTGCCGGCCCAGTATGGGATCGTGATGATTGGTACTTAAATTACCTGGCGCATCCTTATTTTGGCGGGGTATTTTACCAATCGGCTCGTAAGTCGGGCTATCGTCAATGGGATGCATTTGTATACTCATTTATGATGTCAACTTTTTACTGGGAATACGGTCTTGAAGCCTTTGCGGAAATACCATCCATTCAAGATTTAGTTGTAACACCTGTTTTAGGTTGGGTTTATGGAGAATGGGCTTTTAATACAGAGCGTGATATTTGGCTTAATGGCGGTACAGTTCTAGGCTCAGAAATCCTCGGCAATACCTCTCTGTTTTTACTTGATCCCGTTGATTCTATTGGTCGAAATATTAACTACTTGTTTGGCGACGATATCATCAAAGCTGGTACAGGTTATTTTACTTTCCAGCAGGCTGCATTGCCTTATGGAGGGGAAACAGAAAACCAAGTAGGACTTAAAGTCAGCTATATGTTCGGTGCAGATGATAGCGAAGCACTGCCTGGCATTAGCGGTAAAAAAGCCAAATATGCACCTTATAGAAGTGATAGCATTGATCCTGTTGATACTGGAATTGTTGGCATTTCTGCAGGCGGGATATGGCTGAATTTAGATAACGAATGGGGTATGAGTAATGCCTATGGGAAACAGCTTTCTGTCGGTTTATATTTTACACGCAGCTTTTCAAGCCGTCTAAACTACAGTAGAGCTGAAGTAAAAGATAAGCAAAGCAACAACAGTATCATTTATGAAAATTACGGCCTGGATATGCAGTATTATCTAAACACGCAATCAGACTGGCGCCCATTTATCACCACAGGTGTAGGTGAAATGATGCGCGATCAAGATCGAAATAAAAAACGTTTCCAAATCAATGGCGGACTAGGTATACATTATAAAATTAATGATAATTGGGCACTGCAAGGTGATTGGCGCCATTATTACAGCACCCGAACACATACCAATGAAAACCAGTTGGGTAGTGCAATTATTTACCGCTTTGGTAAGGGAGAATGGTCTTTATAAAGAGTTGCAATAATGGCTGGAATATCCACCATTATTGCCGTTAGATCACAAAAAATTACTGTTGTACATTCCACTTAGCGTGCGATTCAACACTTAATATTTTAATATCTTTATAATCGGATAAATTGATAATTTTGCGTGGCACATAACAGCGCTTTTTAGTGTTAAGAAATACCTCAACTTCAGGTTTAAGCATATTATCATTAAAATCTACTACCGTTGCTAAATATTGATTACTTAATAAAACCAAACTTCCAGCTGGATAAATACCAACAGATTGAATAAATTTCTTTACCAACTCAGGATTAAAATGGGTACCACTCCATTTGAGTAATAATTTTAAGACCTCTGAAGGTTCCTTTCCCTTGTGATAACAACGATCAGCCGTTAGCGCATCATAAACATCAACTATTGCAGACATCTGCCCATAAAGACTGATCACATCACCTTTTAACCCTAAAGGGTAACCACTGCCATCGTACCTTTCATGATGTTGTGCGGCCACATCCAGTGCTATTTGTGATAGCCCGGCAGTTTTTTGCAAAATATTACGACTATCTACAACGTGATTTTTCATAATCACAAATTCTTGTGGCGTTAATTTCCCTGGTTTATTTAGAATTTCACTTGGCGTAAGTGTTTTTCCTATATCATGTAATAACCCGCCAATTCCCACATCATTAATTGTTCTTATCGATAACCCCATACTTTTAGCAAATGACATCATTAAAACAGAGATGCTAACAGAATGCTCAAAGGTATATTTATCCATTACGCGAATGCGCGAAAGCCCCAATAAAGCATTTTGATTACGTAAAATGGAGGCGCTCATTTTATTGATCACAGGGTTAACTTGCTCTAACTCTACATGCTGGCCCATTTTTACATTTGCCATCATCTCGGTAATAAATTCACCCGCTTCTGCAAATGCGATTTTGGCTTGACCTAACTCTTGTACCGCAGTCACTTTCTTAACTGAATCTTCACTATCTTTGTTTATATCCTTAGCAATAGTCGCCTTTTCTATTTTTCTTTCTTCAACAAAAATATCCAGCCCTTTTGATGTATCTATTTCGATCTCTTTTACGCCCGCGGCAATGATTTTGCGAATATCGGTTTCATTTTCTAATTTAAAACGATTAAGCGTAAATGGATGATCAAACCAACCACAGTTCAGATTATTGATGTACATGCCTTTACGCAATTGCGTTACTTTAATCTTTTTTAACATAATTCCATCATAGTTAAATCT
>JABXKR010000166.1 GCA_013619145.1 Psychromonas sp.
TAAACCAATTTAAAGATGGGCGATTAGCTCAGTTGGGAGAGCACCGCCCTTACAAGGCGGGGGTCACTGGTTCAAGCCCAGTATCGCCCACCATCTTTAGCGCCAACAGCGATTCCTTTTTAAAAACTCCAAATGATATTTTTAACAGCATTTACTGCATGGAATAATAGTGTTATTTATCTGTGACGTTTGTCGTTCCTGACTTTTCTGATCTCACTTATTGAACTCTTTTTGTTAAATATTATTTCCACTATCCCTACCTGTATCTCCTTTGTAATAAGCTTTAGCCGAAAGTAATGGGTATTATCTCTTTGCTCAAAAAGACGTTGAGTTGCTCACTCATGAAGCTAGCGATATTAAGCGCTACTGAGCGATAAAATTAGTCAATATTGGATATATAGATTACCTGGTCAATAAAATGAATCTGCAATTTATGCAGCAGGTCTGTGTTGATTTTGTTTTATATAAAATGTGACCCGTGTCTTTGTAAGCGCTTTCTTTTCTGGTTTTGATTATTTGATACTTTAAACTTCCTGATTAGTTAGCTTTTAATAGTTTATTGGAGAAATAATGAAACTTTACCAAACAGTTAAAGATAGCGATTTTCTTTTGAGTGAAACGGATCTGGTTGATCTTCATAAAGGTTATGAGAAAGAGGATACAACGACCTATACCGATGCCGGTGAACTGCATAAGATCTATATGGATGAATCGAAAACATTTCAGGAGTGGGAAGGATTTGGAGGCGCGTTTACCGAGTCCGCTGCAGATGTTCTTAATAGAATGAGTCCGGATAAGCAGAAACAGATGATGGAAGCATATTTTCACCCGCAGAAGGGGATCGGCTATAACTTTTGTAGAACTCATATCAACAGTTGTGATTTTTCGTTAGAAAACTGGGCATGCTGTGAAACAGAAGATCCACAACTGAATGATTTTAATCTGGATCGCGATAAACAACAGATAATTCCAATGATTGAATGGGCTAAACAACTATCAGATGAAGAGATAACCCTTTTTTCTTCTCCATGGAGTCCGCCAGCATGGATGAAAACTAATGGGCAGATGAATAATGGCGGAAAGTTAAAAGATAAATATCGTCAGGCATGGGCACTTTATTATTGTAAATATATTAAAGCGATGCAAGTCGAGGGGATAACTATATCTGCCCTGACAATACAGAATGAGCCTGCGGCAACACAGGTATGGGATTCATGTGTATATACTTCGGAAGAGGAGCGTGATTTTGTCCGAGATTATCTTGGGCCTACTTTGGAAAAAGAGGGATTAGGGCATATTAAATTAGTATGTTGGGATCACAATCGTGCCGAAGCGTATGATCGAGCTCAGAAAATGTTTGATGATAAAGCTGCATGCAAATATGTCTATGGTATCGGTATTCACTGGTATATGGGAGATAACTATCAGAACCTGAAGTTGATTAATGATATCTATCCCGATAAAAAAATATGGTTTACCGAAGGTTGTCAGGAAGAGGGGCCTCATTTTGGTGACTGGAATGTGGGCGAACGTTATGCGCACTCGATGATTAATGATTTGAACCATAACACATCCGCATGGTGTGACTGGAACCTATTTCTTGATGAGACGGGTGGACCAAATCATGTTAATAATCTTTGCAGCGCACCCATTATTGGAGATACGGTTAACGATCAGGTGATTATAAATCCTTCATATTATTATTTTGGCCATTTTTCCAAATTCATAAAGAAAGGTGCGAAGCGTATCGCGGTATGTACTACAACTGATGTTATTGAAGCAACAGGCTTTATTAATCCTAATGGTGAAAAGGTATTAGTCGTATGCAATAATTCAGAACAAACTTTAACATACGCACTGCATAATATAGATAAGGGTTGTTATATCACTATGCTGCCGAGATCTATTCATACTGTGGTTATTTAACCGCTTTTATTTAAAGCTCCTGGAGATGGAACTTCAGGTAGCTTTAATATCAAATCCGATAATTTTCTATTCATTTATGCTTGTTAAAATGAATGCTAGTTTTGTTATTGATTTGATTCATAACATCCTGTTATTCACCACTTCGTGGCCAGCTAAAGCTGTTCAAAATCATTCATACAATTTTGTGTAATTAGAACAACTAGTTACTGCAATCAATGCCTTGCTTTCATCCATTTTCCCTACGCCTAAATAGATCACCTAATTAACGTAATTGGTATAAGTAAATATCCTTTTTGTAAAGAACTTTTTTAAGCCATAAAAAGTGGCACAGTTAATTTATATAATAAAAGGCAATATCTACAGAGAATATTCCTGCCTGCGCACAAATAATAGCCTGCGCCCGACAAATAACGGTTAATACTTATAATTTATTTAACACATTGATTAATCATATTAATTTTAATTACCACTAACCACTAAAGGTCGCGCAGATAATAGACTACTATTGTCTAAGTGTGATCGAAGTACAGCTTTCTAATAAATCATGTTGCCCCAGTGGTTTTCGTAGCATAATATCCCATTAAGAAAGCGCTTTCTTTGCAACATGGTTAAATTAATAATACTAAACAGTATTTGCTCATACATCGAAAAGTAACCGCTTTCTTCAGGTTATCTTAAACTAAAAAGGATTATTTAATGCATAGTAAAAAGATTTTAGCATCGATCGTAAGTGCTCTATTGATATCTTCAACCGGTGTAATGGCTGAAGATATTAAACAGGGAGGAACATTAGTCGTTCCTATTATCAATACTGGTTTTGTTGATAATTTCAACCCTTATACAACGGGTGGATTATATGACGGTGTGTTGTATGAGCCATTAATGATGTTTAACAATATGACTGGTGGTGTTGAATACCGTTTAGCAAAATCCGCTGAATATTCTGATGATTTGAAAACCATCACTGTTAAACTGCGTGATGGATTGCAATGGTCTGACGGTAAACCGTTAACGGCTAAAGATGTGGCATTCAGTTACAATATGACCAAGAGCGCACCTGCATTTGACCAAAAAGCGATTTGGACTACTGGTAATTTAATAAGTGTGAAAGCGACTGATTCAACGACTGTTGTCTTTAAATTAAATACTGCAGATTCAACATTTATTTGGGGCTTGCCTAAATACCATATCTTGCCGGAGCATATTTGGAGTAAGGTAGCTGCTAAAGACTTAGCAACGTTTATCAATCCAAATCCTGTTGGCAGCGGCCCAATGACTGATATTAAATATGTCAAGCCACAACAGCTGGAAATTTGTCGTAATGACAACTACTACCTTGAAAACCGTCCCTACATTGATTGTATTACTTTCCGCTCATACAATGATAATTCGCAAATTCAACCTGCATTAATGAAAGGTGAAATTGATTGGGGCTCTAACTTTATTGCTGATATCGATAATACTTATGTAGCTGCCGATCCTAAAAACAATCATTACTGGTACCCGGCTAATGACGCAATCCACCTTTATGTAAATACTCAAGAGAAGCCTTTTGATGATTTGAACGTGCGCAAAGCTTTATCTATGGCATTGAATCGTGCTGAGATTGTTGATATTGCTGCTTATGGTTACCCGACGGCTAACTTTAATGCAGGTGGTATCGCTGAACTTTATGCCCCATTTGTCAACAAATCAATTTCAGAAAAATATAAAGAACTTACGACATATAATCCTGAAAAAGCCAAGCAGCTGCTTGATGATGCGGGTTATAAAGATAGTGACGATGACGGATTCAGAGATATGGCTGATGGCCAGAGAATTGAATTTGATATTAATGTTGTTAGTGGTTGGACTGACTGGATCCAAGTAGTGCAGATGGTGACAGAGTATTATGAAGAGATCGGAATCAAAGCGAACGTTAAAACAGTTGACTGGTCTACTTATGACTCTGGTTTAAAAGACAGTAAATACAAAATGTCTATTAACTGGTCAATGGTTGGTACTAACCCGATTGAAGCTTACCAGACCTATTTCTTAACGTCGCAGGTTGGTAAAAGCTGGCATGCTGGTCATGGTGTACATTCAGCAGAAATTGATACGCTGATTAACAGTTTCGGCCTCACTAATGATGCTAAGAAACAACAGGCTATACTTGACGAACTGCAGGAGTTTACAGCTGAAAATATGCCGTTTATTCCACTGTTTTCAAATGCAACCTGGTTCCAGTACAGCACAGCTAAATTTGTTGGCTGGCCTAGTGAGAAAAATCCGTATGTGCAACCAGTTTTTTACAATGGCGGTAACCGTAACTTAATTATCAACAATCTTCACCTCAAGTAATTTAGTTTTATCAAAAGAGCCACTTTGTGGCTCTTTAATAATTGGAAAAAATCATGAGTTTTTTATTACGTCGACTTAGCTTTTATTTCACTGCTTTCCTGATAGCAATATCCTTTAACTTTCTACTGCCAAGAATGATGCCGGGCGATCCTGTTGAGGCAATGTTCGCCGCTGCACAAGGTAAAATGGATCCTGCACAGATGGATGCGGTAAGAGAGATGTATGGTTTTATGGACGGCTCTCTTTTTGAGCAGTACATATCATATATTCAAAGTGTCTTTACCCTAGATCTTGGACCCTCAGTATTAATGTTCCCTATTGATGTGACGACGGTTGTCGGTATGTCTCTGCCATGGACCATGTTTTTAGCATTAGGCTCATTGATTGTCGCTTTAATTATTGGGGTCTCGATAGGAACCTATGCATCATATCGTCGAGAAGGTTTCTTCGGACAATTTGTCCCGCCATTTTTAGCTTTTTTGAGTAATTTCCCCTATATCGTAACAGCGCTATTACTGTTTTACTTTTTCGGCTTACAGCTTGAACTTTTACCGCTTGCATATACCTACGACCCGGCAATAGATCCTGGATTCACTTTAGAATTTATCGGCAGTGTTTTAAAACATGCGATTTTACCTATGGGTTCAATGATTTTAGTGGGTATCGCGACTTGGGTATTTAATATGCGTAATGCGATGATCAATGTGCTTGGTGAAGACTATGTGACAATGGCTGAAGCCAAAGGCTTAAGCAGTTACCGTGTGATGTATCGTTATGCAGGTCGAAATGCAATATTACCTGTTGCAACAGCAATCGCGATGGCGATTGGTTTCTCCTTTGCCGGTTCAATTATGACTGAGGTGGTGTTTAACTATCAGGGTTTGGGAAATATCCTGCTTAAAGGGATTATGGCGCGAGATTATCCTCTTATCCAAGCCATTCTACTGATTCTGGTTTCTGCCGTGTTAACAGCAAATTTCATAGCCGATCTACTTTATGTATGGCTTGACCCTCGTATTTCTAAATAAGGTATAGATATGAATAATTCAATCACATCAGATGCTAATGCACCTGTTCCTCATCATGAAAGTGAGTTTAGACAGAAATGTCGCGCTGCATGGATGAAAACCAAAGCGTTTTTTCACGGTAATCCGCCAGCCATTATTGGTGGTTTTTTAATGACAGTTATTCTGCTTGGTGCTTTATTCGCGCCGGTATTATCCACGCATAATCCAGATAAGCGTGTCGCTAGACCGCATGAGGCCCCAAGTGCTGATCATATTTTGGGCTCAACGCGAAATGGCCGAGATGTATTTAGTCAAGTACTTCAAGGCGCAAGAAAAACGCTGAGCGTTGCTCTTTTTGCCGGCATTATTGCCACGGTAATAGCTGTTTCTGTCGGAGTTACCTCTGGTTATTTTGGTGGAAAAATTGATGAATGGATGAACTTTGCGACTAATGTATTCCTGGTATTTCCACAGCTGCCCTTATTGATTGTACTTGCGGCCTTTTTGGGGCAGGTTAGCTCGATAGTGATAGCCGTGCTGCTCGGCGTAACCTCCTGGCCTTGGGGGGCGAGGGTAATCCGCTCGCAAACATTGGCAATTCGCAGCAAAGAATTTATTATTTCTGCGGAAGTGATGGGTGAATCGAAAGTACGTATTATTCTTGTGGAAATTCTGCCTAATCTAATTTCAATCGTATTTGGTGGTTTTCTCGGCACCGTTATCTATGCAATGGGCGCTGAAGCGGCTCTTGGTTTCCTGGGTTTAGGTGATGCCACAGAAGTAAGCTGGGGATCAATGTTGTACTGGGCGCAAGTATCTTCTTCTTTATATACTGGCGCATGGTGGGAGATGCTTGTTCCTGCCATTGCTTTAGCATTAACGGGCGGTGCATTGGCACTCATCAATATGTCGATTGATCAGGTCAGTAACCCGAAACTTAAAACCGGCCCGCATCTGAAATTATGGAAAAAATTGAATAAAGAAGCAAATAAACGTAGAGGTCTAGTATGAACAAACCACTGTTAGAAATAAATAACCTTTGTGTTGATTATGTATCCCCAAATGGTATCGCAAGAGCGGTTAATAATGTCAGCTTATCGATTAAACCCGGTGAAACGCTTGGAATTGCAGGGGAATCAGGTTGCGGAAAAAGCACATTAGCCTTTGCCATTGCGCGTTTGCATAGAGCGCCGGGGTTAATACCTGAAGGGGAAATTCTTTATAATGGCAAAGATGTATTAAAAATGTCAGATAAAGAGTTGCGCGATTTTCGTTGGAACGATGCGTCTGTTGTTTTCCAAAGTGCGATGAATTCATTAAACCCGGTTATTACCATCGGCGAGCAGCTTACTGATGTGATTCTCGCGCATAAAAAAATTACTGTTAAAGCGGCCACAGAGAAGGCGGTTGAATTACTTGCTATTGTTGGGCTTCCTGGCGATCGTCTCAAAAGTTTCCCGCACCAGCTTAGTGGTGGAATGAGGCAGCGTGTTGTTATTGCGATTGCATTAGCGCTTGAACCTAAGCTTATTATTATGGATGAGCCTACCACTGCGTTAGATGTGGTTGTAGAACGCGAAATCTTAAATGAACTTTATGATTTAAAAGAAAAATTTGGGTTTTCGATTTTGTTTATCAGCCATGATTTAAGTTTGATGGGAGAAATTGCAGATCGTATTGGCGTTATGTATGCCGGTAATCTGATTGAAATTGGTGATGCGAAAACAGTATTTACTAACCCATCTCATCCTTATACCAAAGGTTTGATCTCTTCATTCCCGACGATTCATGGGCCGAAGGAGCGCCTCTACGGCATTCCTGGTGATCCGGTTAATTTGTTACATTTGCCAGAAGGTTGTAATTTTAATCCGCGTTGTGGTGATTGTATGGATATTTGTAAAAAAGATGAACCTCAGTTGATTGAATTGAGTGTCGATTACAAAGCCGCTTGTTACAAATTATAAGGAATGGATGATGGATACGTTAAAAAGTCCTGAAGTAGTACTTTCAGTTAAAAATATGATAAAAGATTTTCCTATCGGTCAGTCTAATAATAAAAAGAATTTAATGCGCGCGGTGAATGATGTTTCATTTGATTTGTGTAAAGGCGAAGCGCTGGCTATTGTTGGCGAATCAGGTTCAGGTAAAAGTACCGGAGCTCGAATTCTAACGCGTATTTATGATAAAACAGGTGGCGATATCACTTTTAAAGGGCAACCTTTAGAGGAGTTCGTTAAGGAACATGGAACGCTTGAATATGCACGCCAAGTGCAGATGATTTTCCAAGACCCGTTCGGATCACTCAATCCGGTACATTCTATTTTTCATCATATTGCACGCCCTCTGCTTATTCATAAGCGCGGAAATAAAGAAACGGTTGAGAAGCTGGTATATGAACTTCTTGAATTAGTTGGCTTGTTTCCTGCGGTTGAAACTGCAGAGAAATACCCGCATGAATTGAGTGGTGGGCAAAGACAACGTGTTGCCATTGCACGCGCACTCGCCGTGGATCCTGAAGTTATTTTAGCCGATGAACCGATATCTATGCTGGATGTATCTGTTCGCTTAGGTATTTTAAACTTAATGGCCGATCTTAAAGATAAACACGGCATTTCGTTTATGTACATTACCCATGATATTGCAACGGCAAGATATTTTGCAGAAAAAACGGCGGTTATGTATGTCGGACATATGGTTGAGTGGGGCAGCAGCGACAAAGTTACGCAAACACCACAGCATCCGTATACGCAATTACTGCTATCTGCAGTGCCGGAAGCCGGACGAAGCGGTCGTCGTGAATTGGGAGCTAAAAAAGGGGAAATACCAATGTGGAAGCCTGATACGAAAGGCTGCCCATTTTCAGCGCGTTGTCCGCGAGCATTAGATTGCTGTAGTGAGAGCTTCCCTGAAGTAACTCAAGTAGCAGATGATCATTTCATCCGCTGCCATAATATTTAATCTATTAATCATTTAGCGTAACGTGCTTATGAATATGGCTAAGATTCATACATAAGCACTTTTTTTTATTCAGCGCACAAAAGAAAGCGCTTACATTACTGGGTTTTACCATGACAAACGAAAATATTAACAATTCATCGGGCGATATCTCGGGAAAATTTGTTGCCATTGACGGCGATAAATACTATCAGATCAAAAATGCAGATCAGATGGCACCATTTTTTATCAGTGTTGTATCGGCTAGTGATCACTGGTTATTTATTTCATCTACAGGCTGCTTATCTGCTGGTAGAATTCGTCCGGAAAATGCTTTATTCCCATATAAATCTGTAGATTACATCCATGAGAGTGCGGAAAATACAGGCAGTAAGACAATTGTTAAAGTGCTAAGCGAAAACGGTTGCAGACAATGGGAACCGTTCAATGTTCAGCACAATAGTCTTTACCAGGTTCAGCGTAATCTTTATAAAAATGTTGCCGGTGATAAGATTATTTTTGAAGAAATTAACCTTGATCTGGGTCTGACCTTTAAATATCAATGGGCTACCAGTGAGCAATACGGTTTTGTAAGAACATCGACATTAAAAAATGATTCCAAGCAGGAAGTGGAACTAGAGTTAGTGGATGGCATTCAAAATATCTTGCCACCGAATGCACCGCTTGCACTTATGCAGACAAGCAGTGCGTTACTTGATGCTTATAAGTGGAATGAACTGATGCCGGAATCTACACTGGCAACCTACAGCTTGTATGCAAAATTAAGCGATCGTGCCGATCCTGCTGAATCATTACTTGCAACAACTGTGTTTAGTGTTGTCGATGACTGTCAGTCGATATTACTGTCAAGTGAGCAACTTAATGTTTTCCGTCGTGGTGAACAAGTTTGCAATGAAACGTTACGTCGTGGTTTAAGAGGTGCATATTTCATTCATAAAAACTGTCAGCTTAAACCTGGTCAGGAAAACAGCTGGAAGATAATCGCTGATATCGACAAAACACATAGTGATATTGCGACTCTACAGCAGAATTTACAGGCTAATGTAGCTGTTGAAAGTAATATCAAGCAGTCAATTGATGCCAACCATCAGGATCTTTTAATGTTGATGGCAGGCAGTGATGCTTACCAGAAAACGGCTGAAGAAGAGACGACTGTCCATCATTATGCCAATGTGCTGTTTAATAACATGCGTGGCGGCGTAGTAGTTGATCACTACTGGGTTGAAAAAGATGACTTTATTAAGACGCTGACAAATACCAATAAAGTGGTTGCGGCAAGAAATGCAGATTTCTTTGCTGGTTTAGCTGAGCGTATTGAATATCAAGAGCTAATCGCATCAGCGGCAGAGCAAAATGACCCGCAGCTTGTACGTCTTTGTCATGAGTACCTGCCGCTTACTTTCGGTCGTCGTCATGGTGATCCAAGTCGTCCGTGGAACCATTTTGAGATTAAATTAAAAGATGAAAATGGTGACCGTCTATTATCTTACCAAGGTAACTGGCGTGATATTTTCCAAAACTGGGAAGCATTAGGTCTTAGTTACCCGAACTTTATCAAATCATTTATTTCCAAGTTTGTTAATGCATCAACAGTTGACGGTTATAACCCTTACCGCATCACCAAAGCAGGTGTTGACTGGGAAATGTTAGAGGAAGATGATGCTTGGAGTAATATCGGTTACTGGGGTGATCATCAGATTATTTACCTGCTTAAATTCTTAGAACTATCTAAGAAGTACCAGCCAAAAGAACTTAATGAATTATTAAGTGCTGAAATCTTCAGTTATGCAAATGTGCCTTATGAAATTGAAGGTGTAGAAAAATTATTTGCTGATGCTAAAAACACTGTTATTTTCAACGATGACAAACAAACTGTTATCGAAGAGCGTGTTGCACAGTTAGGTAGTGATGGTCGATTGTTACTGGATACAGATAACAATGTTTATATGGTTAACCTGACTGAGAAACTATTAGTTCCTTTACTGGCTAAACTGGGTAACTTGGTTGTTGATGGTGGTATTTGGCTAAATACACAACGTCCTGAATGGAATGATGCAAATAATGCGATCGTTGGTACTGGTTTATCAATGGTAACTCTGTATTACATGCGCCGCTATGTGGCTTTCCTACAAGAATTACTTAAAGCTAACAGTGGTAATGTACAACTGTCAGCTGAATTAGCACAATGGGTTGTTAGTACTTCACAAATCTTACAAGAAGCTAATGCACTTATTAAAGTTTCAAGCATCAGCAGCGAAGCACGCAACAGTGTTCTTCGTAAACTGGCAACTGCTGCTGCGGATTACCGCGCTGCTGTTTACAAAAATGGTTTCTCAGGTAAGACAACTGTTGACTGTGCAGCTATCAGCGAAATGCTAACCGTTAGCTTGCAAGTGATTGATGAAAGTATTAAGACTAATCTACGTAAAGACGGTTTGTACAATGCTTATAACATCATCAATTACACAGCAGACAGTGTAAATGTAGATCTGCTTTATCCTATGCTTGAAGGTCAAGTGGCGGTATTATCAGCAGGTGTATTAACACCAGCAGAAGCTGTTTCTTTACTTGATAATTTATACGCCAGTGAAATGTTCCGTGAAGATCAAAAAACCTTCATGCTTTATCCTGATCGTGATTTATCTCGTTTTGCTAATAAAAACTGCATCGATACAGCACGCGTAGACGGTAATGCATTACTTAAAGAGATGGTTGCTAAAGAGGATCGTCGTATTGTAGAAATGGATGCTGAAGGTACTTATCACTTTAATGCAAACTTTGAAAATGCAGGCGTATTAGCAGCAGCGTTAGAGGCGGCTAAATCTGATTATCAGGATATCGATTCTGCAGCCTTAACTGATGTATTAGCAAGTTATGAAGAAGTGTTTAATCATCAGGCGTTTACAGGTCGCTCTGGGACTATGTTCGGTTACGAAGGGCTTGGCTCTATCTACTGGCACATGGTATCAAAACTATTGCTTGCGGTTCAGGAAAACTATTTTGCTGCATGGAAACTTGATCCTGAGTCACAGGAGACAAGAAAGCTTGCTGAATACTACTATAAAGTGCGTTTAGGTATCGGCTTTAATAAAACGCCTGACGTTTACGGTGCATTCCCGACGGACCCGTACTCGCATACGCCTAAGCAAGCCGGTGCTCAACAGCCGGGTATGACCGGTCAAGTAAAAGAGGAGATTCTAACGCGCTTTGGTGAATTAGGTCTGATTGTTGAAGATGGTCAGATTCATTTCAAACCTTCTCTGCTTAAAGAAACTGAGTTTTTATCTGCTGATGACGAATTTGATTTCATTAATCTTAATAATGAACATCAAACAATCACTCTCTCTGCGAAAAAGTTGGCGTTCACTTACTGTCAGGTTCCTTTTGTATATGAGATTGCGGGAAATGGTGTTGCTAAAGTAGAGGTTAAACTGGAGAACGATGAAACGGTACAGCTAAACACTTTATCACTTAATACAATGCTTAGCCGTCAGATATTTTCGCGTCGCAGTGGCGTTAAACAGGTCACGGTTTCTATCCCGGCAACGATGTTATTGAAAACACATTAGGAGTAACTGTGAATAGTCACCTTTTAGAGGTGTCTGAATATAATACGGCGGGATATTCTCCCGTCGTTGACTTTCAGGCATGGCGAGTCGCAATGCTCAACTACATTGATGAGTTAGAAGCTGATAAAATTGATAACTTTCAGTGTCATAACGAAACCGATGAGGTCTTTGTATTGTTATCAGGCAAGTGCATCTTATTTTGTGCTGAGCTTGATAAGCAGGGCAGTATAATAGACATAATCAGTTGGGATATGGAAATCAACAAAACCTACAATATTAAGCGCGGCATTTACCATACACATACACTTAGTGAAGATGGCAAGGTTTTGATTGTGGAAAATAGTGATACAAATGATGGTAACTCACCATCGATCATTATTGATGACACTATCCGTCAGCAGCTGCTAAAAATAACCTCAGGTTTATGGACGTAATTATTATTCGTTATTATTAAAGGCAGTTTATCTGCCTTTTTTTTCGGGATTTTTTTGGGGAAGCGAACCCTTTTAAGAATAGTGCAGCAGTAACTTCATTAATGTCGCTTTATGCCTTACAGAAACAACAAGTCACCACAATTCTGCAACAGATAACCCTTGAAGAATAAATTCACAGCTAATACCAATCCGCTTAATCTTGTGATCTGTTTTCGGAAGTTTGGCGAATTGAACGCCAGTTCAGGTTTATGAGCGGGTAAGTTCTACGAACCCTGGTTCTTCAGTCGCGCCAGTAGTATTGCGCGGTTTAAACCGCACGTCCAAATATTCAAACAGATCAATTAGTTTTGCGGATTGGTATAATTTAGCAGTTTGCAGGAGATGTTGAGCAATAGCGCGGTTAATTAACCCTTGGTAAATAGGGCGTATCTGCTAATGCAGATATAGAGTTAGGGGAGGGTGAGGCTCCCCTGATAGATAGCCAAGTAACTTGGCTATCTTAACTACTTTATTTTTTTCACTGAATCTCTAATGATCAACTCAGGCGCCAGTTTGTTAGTTACTGAATATTCATCATTATTGACTAAAGCGAGTACGCAGTTGGCGGCTTCAATACCCATTTCTATAACAGGAAAGTTAACGGTCGTGAGTTTAGGTCTTATATGCTGGCTATAGGTATCATTATCATAACCGACAAGGGAAATATCTTTGCCAACCGTAAGGCCTCTTTCACTACATACATCATAAGCAGCTAAGGCGATATTGTCGTTTTGGCAGAAAATAGCCGTAATTCCATTATCGCGATCCAGTAAACGCTTGACCTTTTCATGGTTGCCGTCATGATCAAAGCGTCCTTCTGCAATCAAGCTGGCATCGTAGCGTATGCCGTATTCAGCAAGTGCATTTCGATATCCCTGCAGGCGGTCACGGCTGTCAATTTTGCTAAGCTGCCCGGTGATACAAGCAACCTTAGTATGGCCTGATTCAAGTAAGTGCTTAGTAGCGAGGTATCCGCCAAGCTCATTATCGATACAGATACATTGGTTAGATAATTCAGGTATATAGCGGTTTAGAATAATTGTCGCTGTTGTTTCTTTGGCTATTTTGATTAATTCATCATCAGATAACGTATCAGAGTGAATGATTAAACCATCAACTTGTTTAGACTGAAGAAATCGAATCGAGTCTATCTCTTTTTCTTTTGATTCCTGGCCGCTAGTAACAATTAAATGCATATTTTTTTTACGAACAGTATCTTCAGCGTTATGCATCAAAGGCCCGTAGAAAGGACCTTCAAGTGAGCCTACCAGCATGCCGATACTGTTTGAACGGCTCGATGCCAGTGCTTGAGCAAAGGCATTTGGTTTATAACCCAATTTTTCTATTGCTTCAAACACCTTAATTTTATTTATTTCTTTTACCGTAGGGTGGCCATTTAAAGCTCTTGAAACCGTCGCTTGAGAAACTTGGGCAAGTTCGGATACTTCCTTAATGGTGATCAACTTACTCTCCTGATAATATTTTGTTGAACGGCTTAAACGGAGTGAACATTATTTATTATTAAAAGTGTTCACTCAGTTCAGTGACTGTAATTTTATTTTTTGAATTTTGAACCTTGAATTAACGCAGTGCAAGCGCTTTCGTTACGTTCTGACGACGTCCGCACATTATATGAAAAATCATATGCACAAGTTAGCCACTAAATCTGCATTTTTTACGTTTTGCAGATATATCAGAGCTGTTTTGTGATGTTTTCGGCTAATTAGATTAGTTCAGCAGTGAGTTTCAATAGTGTGACTCAGATCTAATGAAAGCGCTTACTTTAGTGATATTGCTCACTTTATGTCTTACATTTTATCTTTATACTTGTTTCAGAAATTGGCCAACGGGTTTTTAATTGTTTTTAGACTATTATTCAATCACGTTTGGTCATTTTTTAAAACAAGAAAAGAAAGCGCTTACTTGGTGTTTTACTTATCGATACACGGAAAAGCAATAAAATTATGGAGTTACAATGAAACTATCAAAATTAACACTTGCATGCCTTCTTGCAACATCGGGTCTTTCAGTTACTAGTGCGACTAATGCTGCAACGACTGACGGCTTTGAATTTCACGGCTACTTTCGCTCAGGTGTGATCTTAAGCGTTGAAGATGATTTTAAACGTTCAGCATGGCAAGGTGGTAAAGAAACGCTGGGTCGTTTGGGTATTGAAGCCGACAATGATATGAATTTTGAGCTGATCAAAAAATGGGCATTTGATGACGGAAAATCTATCCGTATTCATGTTGCTGTTGCCGGTACAGGTACTGATAAAGCGCTGGGTTCTTCAGTTGATGCTGACTCAACATCTAACAGTATGGGTTTTGGCCAAACATATGTTGAGATGGGCGGTATTACTGAAACTGGTACTTTCTGGGCGGGTAAACGCGATTACGGTAAAGACAACTATATCTTTATGACAGATTTCTTCTACACGCAGATGTCTGGTTTAGGTATTGGTGTGAGCGATTACGAGATCGGTGATACTAAATTTGATTTCGCTTATATGACAAGTGATAGAAATGATGCTGACGGCCGTCCGTATCCTTGGGGTTCAACTAATACTAATAACATCATGCATTCTGTTCATGTTGGCGCAAACTTTGGTAGTTTCGAGTTGCACGGTCAGGTTAAAACTATGCCTGATAACTGGGATGCTGAAGGTAATGAATACGCTGAAACAGGTGCCGATCTAACTGCTATCGTTCATCTTGATAGCTTCCTTGGTCTTCCTGGTAATGGTTTCTCTAAAATTATCGGTCAGGTCGGTGTAGGTCTAGGCTCTAATCAGTTACTAGGTGGCACACTGAATGTCTACAACGCCTATGTTGCTGGTGGCCCTGGTCCTGCAACGATGACTTACATTGATGAAGATGATCTGTCTGCACGTTTCTTACTTTGGGGTGGTTACTTCCTAGAAGGCGGTATTAATCTGTTCCCTGCGCTGCAAGCTCAATACAATGATAATGAAGATGGCAGTTCAAATTACTGGGCATCGGCAATGGTACGTCCTACCTTCCCTGTATCTGATAACTTCTTTATTGCTACTGAATTCGGTACGCAATACAACCATTGGGACAGTGGTACAGGTCAGGAAGGCAGTGGCAATAACGCTAAAGCTACCATCGCACCAACTTGGATTATCGGTACTGGCCAAGGCCCTGCACCTGAAATCCGTCTGTTAGGTACTTACTTAAATCATGCATCTACTAACGCCGGTGATGATGATTTCATTGTAGGCCTACAAGCTGACATGTGGTGGTAGGAATTATAGAATTTAGAATTACATAATTCTTTATTCTTAATTATCAAGAGCCATCACTCATAGAGTGATGGCTCTTTTGTTTTATTAATCTTGGAATAGTTATATTTATGTTCTGTAGTAAAAAATTGATGTTAACTGTGATTGTGCTCGTCACAATTTCTTCAGCTTACATTATGTTAAGCGGCAGTGATTCAGTAAGCACTGTAACAGAGTCGAAAGTACCTTATTTTGCACAGTGGCCGGCGACAGAAAGTGCGATTGGCAAAGATCCGCAAATTGAAAAGAGAATAACTGAAATACTGGCACTAATGACGCTTGAAGAAAAAGTTGGGCAGATGATCCAGCCGGATCTGCGTGAAGTGTCACCGCAGGAAGCAAAAAGCTATAAATTAGGTTCATTATTAAATGGTGGCGGTGGTTGGCCTAATAATAATAAATATTCTACAGCACAAGATTGGGCGAAAGAGTCAGATAAATATTGGTTAGCTTTAGAAGAGGCTTATCAAGGACGAGGATTTAAAATTCCGTTTATGTGGGCGACCGATGCGGTCCATGGCCACAATAATGTTTTCAAAGCGACAGTTTTCCCGCATAACATTGGTTTAGGGGCGGCAAATAATCCGGATCTTATTTATGAAATCGGTAAGGCGACCGCGCTGGAGATTGCAGCGACAGGTCTTGACTGGACATTTGCGCCAACGGTTGCAGCTCCGCGAGATTACCGTTGGGGTCGTGTATATGAAGGTTACTCGGAAGATCCGGAAATTATCTATCAATATGCCGGCCGTATGGTTGCAGGCATTCAAGGTGGGGCTGCAGGGCTTGCTGGCGACAGTAATGTTATTTCCAATGTAAAGCATTGGGTTGGTGATGGTGGTACGAAAAATGGTGTCGATCGCGGTGAGAACCATTACTCAGAAGATTATTTACGTAATATTCATGCAACGGGTTATTTTGCAGGATTAAATGCGGGTGCACAGGTTGTTATGACCTCGTTTAACTCCTGGCATAACGATGCCAATTATGATCAAGTTGCAGATGGCGAATACAATAAAAAACTTCATGGCAGTAAATATCTGGTTACCGATGTACTTAAAAACAAAATGGGTTTTGACGGGATTGTCGTAACAGATTGGAATGGTCAGAGTGAGATCTCCGGTTGTAGCGCAGCAAACTGTCCAGCTGCGGTCAATGCGGGTAATGATGTGTTTATGGTAACAGCACGTAGTGACTGGCAGGCATTTTACCGCAATGTGATTGCGCAGGTTAATGACGGCACTATCGCGTTATCACGCATTGACGATGCGGTAACCCGAATTTTACGCGTTAAACTTCGTGCTAATTTATGGGCGAAAGCAAAACCTTCACAGCGTCCAATTGCCGGACATCAAGAACTGCTTGGTTCAGATAAGCATCGCGCATTAGCACGCCAGGCGGTTAGTGAGTCACTGGTATTATTAAAAAATGCCGGCAATATTTTACCTTTAGCCGACGATCAGAAAATCCTAATTGCAGGCAGTGCTGCTAATGATATCCAGAAACAGACTGGTGGGTGGTCACTAACCTGGCAGGGCAATGAAAACAGTATTGAAGATGATTTTCCCGGTGCGACAACCCTACAGATGGCGTTACAGGCTGTTGTTGGTAGTGAAAATGTAATTACTGAGATCAGTGATACTGATGAAAACAGCGTGGCGATTGTTGTTATTGGTGAAGATCCTTATGCTGAAATGTTTGGTGATATAAAAGCCAATAAGACATTGGAATTCTCTACTATTAAACCCTCCTATCTTGCCGATTTAGAAAAGATCAAAGAGCTTAAAGCCGCAGGTTTGAAGGTGGTAACGGTTTTCTATTCCGGGCGTCCGCTTTATGTAAATGAAGAGATCAATAATTCAGATGCATTTGTGGCTGCATGGCTTCCCGGCACGGAAGCGGGTGGTATTACCGATCTGTTGTTTAATAAACAAGGTATGAACTTTACCGGGCGCTTATCTTACTCATGGCCGATGAAAAAATGTTCAACAACAATTAACCGCGTTGCAGCCAATATCCCTGATTATCAAACACCGGCAACAGAGCAGGATATCAGTGGCGAGCATAAACCATTATTTGCTTATGGTTATGGACTCTCTTATGGCTCTGACGTTTCATCTGAACATGATTTAAACAACCTAGAACTTGATTCCCGAGATTTTGGTTGCGGTCAGAATGCACCTGATGACGGTGTTGCAGCAACTAATATGGAAATTTTTGGTCGTGACTCCTCTGCAGAATTTGTGGCAAGGATCGGGGGGGATGCAAATGGCTGGGCTGGTGTTGATGTTTCAAATGGTAGTGAAACCTCGATCGGTGGTTTAACAACAACGCCAATTAACTACAAACATCAACAAGATGCATTGAATGTCGTATTTGACGGAAAAAATGCTGCGCAGCTGTATATGCAGACGGGTAATACATTAACCCTTGATAAAAATGCCTATGCTAATGCTGATTCAACATTACAGTTCGATATTCGTATGATCAAAGCGCCAACGGCAGACACTAAAATCGCGATGCATTGTGAGTGGCCATGTTTAGCTGAAGTCAAAATTAATGATTTTTTACCAGCCGTCTCAACTGACTGGACAAGGATTAAAATTCCGCTTAGTTGTTTTACCAGCGCAGGAATGGACTATTCGTTATTAAATACCTCCTTCTTGATAACGACCGCTGGTGAGGCTGAGTTTGATTTAGGTGAAATCCGTTTTGTCCCTCGTAGTCTCGATGCAGCCACTGATCAACTGAGTTGTGCATCTTTAGCCGAGCCTGTATTAGCTCCATTAGATGAGGCTATCTCTGTTATTTGGAGTGATAGCTGGAAACCGAGTGTCTCAGTATGGAGTGCGCATACAACAGACTGGAGTCCTGCACCCGATCTTATTACCACTGAAACCGTTGTTGATAATGGCAGCTCTGTGGTGAACGTAACCTACAACGCAGACAGCCCGGAAACAGACAAAGGCGTGGTTATTTTAAGTGGTGAAACACAAAATTTAACTAACTATGCGGCTACGGGAACATTGCTGTTTGAGCTGCTGGTTAGCAATTATGCTGCTAATGTTGACGGATTGGTGGTCAAAATGGAAGGCCCGGCGAGCAGTGGTGCGGAATATTTCCTGCCTGCTATTGCAGTTGGTAAATGGACAGCTATTTCAGTGCCAGTTAGCAAATTAGTTACTGATGAAATAGTGAAAACGATTGCTAAACCCTTTGTAATATTACCAGCGTGGGCTAACCCTCAAGCGGGAGTGGAATTTAGTTTCAAAAATGTTCGCTTAGTTAAATAAGAGATAATTTAGTTAAGTAGCTAGATAAGAGGAGAGAGGGTTACCTCCTTCCTCTTATTAAACTTTGTATGACCGGTTATATACCCAAACTACTTATTAATCTGGATTTCTATCTAGGTGGTTTGGTTATATATGATATTTTCTCTAAGAATGGAAATTAAGAATATGCT
>JABXKR010000115.1 GCA_013619145.1 Psychromonas sp.
CAGCAGGTATCAAACAGTTTTTAATTCACCAAAGTTTTCCGATGGATATCCGCCACAATGCGAAAATATTCCGCGAAAAATTAGCCGTTTGGGCGCAGCAGCAGATAAATAACTAGTTGGAAACTTTTAATACAATGCCACAATTAAGTAAGTTAGATGAGAGGCAGCAAGCAGTTTTAACCCTGTTATCAACACAGGTAAAACGTGTTTTTGTCACTGGCGCGGGCGGTTTTTTAGGAAAAGCATTATGTCGATTTTTACGTAGTGCTAATATCGACGTGGTTGGTTTTGCCAGAGGAGATTACCCCGAACTACGCGCTATGGGCGTGCAGTTAATCAAAGGCGATATTGCAGATAAACAGTCACTGTTAGCTGCAATGCAAGAGTGTGACTTAGTCTTTCATGTTGCCTCAAAAGCTGGTGTCTGGGGTAACAAACAATCCTACTTTTCACCTAATGTGACTGGAACAGATAATATCTTAGCAGCTTGCCATGAACTTAATATACAGCGATTAGTTTATACCAGTACACCAAGTGTAACCTTCTGCGGCTTTGATGAAGATGGCATAGATGAATCTGCACCGTATGCACAACAATATTTAAATTTTTATGGTTTATCTAAAGCGATTGCAGAAAAGAATGTTTTAAATGCAAATTGTGCAACACTGAAAACTGTTGCACTACGCCCTCACCTGATTTGGGGACCAGGCGATCCGCACTTAGTACCTAGGGTTTTACAGCGAGCAAAGGCAGGCAAACTAAAGTTAGTCGGTAAAACAGATAAACTCGTAGATACCATTTATATCGACAATGCTGTCTACGGACATCTGTTAGCTGCTGCCCAGTTAAGTGAATCACAACCGGTTTGTGCCGGTAAAGCTTATTTTTTAAGTAATGATCAACCAATATTAATGGCCGATATGCTTAACAAAATCCTTGCTTGTAAAGGATTCGCCCCTGTTACTAAACGTGTGCCGGCCTCCGTGGCTTATGCCGTCGGTACAATATTGGAGTGGATCTATTTAGGGCTTAGAAAAAATGAGGAGCCGATTATGACCCGTTTTGTAGCGCGTCAGCTTTCAACCAGTCACTATTTCGATATCAGTGCGGCGAAGAATGACCTTGGTTACCAGCCCCTTATTTCAATTGACCAAGGGATGCAGAAACTAAAAGCTTCGCTGTAGCCTGTTCTATTACCTAGTATAGAGCACCATTAAGCTCATATTCGATAAGAAACAAACGCGTATCCAGTTCTAACTGGTGATAATCCGGCAGCATATGCAAGCATAATTTATAAAACGCCTTGTTATGCTCTTTCTCTTTAAGGTGCGCCAATTCATGGACAACAATCATATCTAACAGCGCTTGCGGCGCTTCCTTAAACATCGTTGCAATACGTATTTCCTGTTTCGCTTTTAACTTACCCCCTTGTACACGTGATATATAGGTATGCGTACCTAATGCATGTTTTACCAGTTGCAACTTAGGATCGTAGCTTACTTTGCTAATTGGAGAAGATTGTTTTAAATAGCGCTTTTTATAATCCTGCACATACTCATAGAGCGCTTTTTCACTACTGATAGCGTGTTTATTCGGATATCTGTTTTTCAGATAATCACTGAGTTTATTTTTCTCAACTAGTGACTTAACTTGATCCACAATATTTGCGGGATAATGGTTTACATACTGAAGCACTTTCATCGATTGCAGACTTAAATTAATTGTAATAATGGCGATTATAACATCTGTTTTTATTTAAGTTATGCTTCCGTTTAAACAACTTGCCAACTTAGCTTCAAGCAACTAAAACTAAATCTTATTCACTTACTTACTGCAAATACCCTACTAAATTACTATACTATTAATATCTGACTATATAAAGAAACCGATACCATGACAGACCTCTCTTTTGACAATCGCTTTATTAACAACTTACCAGCAGATCCGGAAACTGATAATTATTGCAGAACTGTTGAAAACGCAGCATATTCTTTTGTTTCAACCACTAAAACGGCAGCACCAAAATTAATTGCAGTGACGCAAGAGTTTGCAACGCAATTAGGTTTTTCAAGCGAGACGATTCGTTCAATAGAATTTACACAAGTAATGACAGGTAACCGCTTATTACCGGGCATGCAAAGTTACGCGCACTGCTACGGTGGCCACCAGTTTGGTCAGTGGGCCGGACAGCTTGGTGACGGGCGCGCCATTAACCTTGGTGAACTTATTACAGCAACTTTAGGTAATCAGACTCTACAACTTAAAGGTGCAGGCAAAACCCCCTATTCCCGTCATGCCGACGGCATGGCGGTTTTGCGCTCTTCTATTCGTGAATTTTTATGTTCAGAAGCGATGTTTCATTTAGGCATTCCCACTACGCGCGCGTTAAGTTTATGTTTAACCGGTGAACAAGTAGTACGCGATAAAATGTATGACGGTAATGCCGCGTTTGAGTCTGGTGCGGTTGTATGCCGTGTATCTCCTTCATTCCTGCGTTTTGGCAGCTTTCAACTGCCCGCTTCGCGTGGTGATCAACTACTTTTAATACAATTAGTACAACACAGTATCAAAGCTGATTTTCCCCATCTGTTAACAACAGAGGGTAACTTCACTGCAGATCTTTACCTCGACTGGTTTAGTGAAATTTGTAATCGCACTAGTGAGATGATCGTGCACTGGATGCGTGTGGGTTTTGTTCATGGAGTTATGAATACTGATAATATGTCGATTATTGGTGAAACCATTGATTACGGTCCTTACGGCTGGATTGATGATTTTGATCTAAACTGGACGCCAAATACCACAGATGAACATGAAAAACGCTACCGCTTTGGCGGCCAATCACAAATAGGCCAATGGAATCTTTTTCAACTGGCTAACGCGATATTTCCATTAATTGGTGAAGCCGAGCCATTACAAGCAATAATGAGTGATTATGCCATTAACTATCAAAACAGATGGTGCAATATGATGGCTGCAAAATTAGGTTTTAAAGCGTATCAGGGACAAAGTGACTTACAGCTGTTTCAATCTTTAGAAAAACTGTTAACTGCAGTTGAAACCGATATGACTCTCTTTTATCGTCTGCTCGCTAACGTTGCCAATGATCTCGATCTGCAATCTCACAGTCAATGGTTAGCGCTCTTTGCTCCTTGTTATTACGACTTACCGGGACTTGATACTCAGTATTTACAGAGTTTCAGTCAGTGGCTGGAACGCTATCTGGCGCGTATCAATTTTGATGGTTTAACGCAGCTGCAACGCGCAGAGACGATGAACCAGGTAAACCCTAAATATGTATTGCGCAATTACATCGCACAACAAGCGATTGAACTTGCCGAACAAGGCGATTTTAGTGAAATTTTAAAGCTGCAAATCATTTTACAAAATCCCTATCAAGAGCAGGCAGAAAACCAGGATTACGCGAAAAAACGTCCTGATTGGGCGCGAAATAAAATTGGCTGTTCGATGTTATCTTGCAGTTCATAGCGACTGTTGTTGGTCATACCAGTTGCTAACTAAAGTTATTACCCGGCAAATAAAGCGTGATGGGCTAATCATTTCAAATTAAAAGATAACCAAGAGTGTTATTTGTCTTTAAATTGTGATGGAAAAATCACGGTGAGATATTTTT
>JABXKR010000169.1 GCA_013619145.1 Psychromonas sp.
GCTGAGTACGTGCAGAACTTTTCTCTCCGTGTGCTGGCGACTAAAAACCCTGAGGCCGCAGCGGGGGAAATAGCCGCTTGGGGTCGAGCTGAAGAGGGTGACATGCCCGGTATGGCCATTGTAGATACGAAAGTTGACGTATTTACGGTTGAAGAAATTAACCTTAAAGCCAATACATTCAAGTTGAAAGATGCTGACGGTACAGTCCTTGAATTTACTTCGCGTAATCCTGAAAACTTGAAAAAATCTGCTGTGGGTGATGTTGTTGTTTTGACTTACACCGAAGGGTTCGCTATTTCTGTTGAAGAGAAGCCCGCGAAATAAATTGTTAGTTTCATAAGGTGCATAGAAAACAAGAGCATCAGAGGCTCCATTTCCCCACCATCTTAACATTGGAAAGTAATACAAGGCCTGTAAATGAGTGTTAAATAAAAGAGTCATAACTCGGATGGGGGCAAGATAGCTTCTCACGCACACTTTTATCGAAAGTGAGCACCACTTTCGTGATGCTCGCTCAATCAGAACAGGTCGGGATGAGTATTGATGAGGTTGGTCAGTTGACCATCTTCATTAATCGTTAACTAATTTAATTAAAGATTCTCTGAGCAGCCCCTGATTTAGTTTTGCCCTTTACTTAGCAAAATCCAGTAGTGTTCTCCATCCCGTTTTAGTACCGCCTATTCATAGAAAATTTTGGCTATTGATTCCTTGTGACAACAGATATGTATCGAGAGCCTCTCTTCCCTCATCAAATCCCACAAACTTTATGCCGACTTGGTAATCGTGGTCTCTCTCACAGCGGACATAAACCACCTCACACTGAACCTTCACCGCAGCAAGTTGATCTGTGGTGCTAGGTAAGGAGAATTGGACTGAGCACGGCGTATGCTTTACTGCACAATCGAGGTTTGGGAGCAAGATGGCGACCGTCTGCCTACAACCTTCCAACCGCAGCCCTGAATGGGATAGGTTTGTGATTATAACCAGTACCTTGTCGTCACTGCCTGAAACAGCTTCTGCTGGAAGCTGGGTCTGAACCCTGGGGGCTTTGCGTAGATCGATTAAGGCCGGAATTTCAGTCAACCGGCTAGAATGTGTGTCTAATGCTTCTATCCAGAGATCACTCGTTTTTTCCGGGGTATATGTCATCGGTATGTATCCTTACATTCTAATCCCAGTAGCGCGGTTGATTGTGAGCGCCTCGGGTCTAATGTGAAACAACGGCATGGAGCCACATTTATCTCTGGTAATGAAGCGGAGGCAACTGCACACTTGTGCTATCGTACCCATTATTTATTTGTTTAGGGATTCCTGCGCAACAGCTACAGAGTATAGGAAGAATAAGCGCTATTTTTAATGTACGCAAACTCCTCTGCAAAATATTCACTTAACGCGCACATGGGCACTGACATTAGGGAATCCGGAAAATAGTAGGCTATGTTACATTTAGGTGTTGGTAAGTGATAAAGACGCTTTAATCCATATTTGTTCAATGTGATAATCGTTTTGTTTCATAAACCTAAACCAACTCAGATAACTCACAACATATGCCGTGACAGTGCCATTAAAACGTTTTAACCAAGTCTTCCAGCGCATCGTGTAATTGTTCAATGTTTGAATATGAAGTGGTTAAGTAAAATTGGGCACAAGTTTGTAGTGAAGTGGGGGCTAATACTACCCGAAAAGGTTTAAAAGCAATAACTTGGAGGGGATATTATCCATACAAGCAAATCAGCCGATTTTTTATTCGTTATAAAAACGCTCGCTTATATACTCAAGCTACCTGAATCTGCACCTTCAAGTAGTTTGGGGATAGTTGCAAATATTCCATTTTATAGCGGTAATATTTATCGCGTAAATTTAAAATTCTATGTTAGCATTTCGCTCAGTTTATTGGCTTCGATGATTATTAGGATTTGCGATGGAACAGTTTTTTACTCTGTATTTAAAACTCTTTTTTATGATGACCCCTTTCTTTGTGTTATCTGTTTTTCTGACCATGAGTAAGAACCTCAGTAAACCTGAAAAAAAGAGTGTTATTTTTAAATTGGCGATTGCAGTTACGGTCGCCAGTTTAGTGTTTTTACTGTTTGGTAAATATATCTTTAGCTTGTTTGGTATTACGCTTGATGCGTTTAAAGTTGGCGCTGGCACGGTACTGTTTTTAAGTGCGTTAGATATGATACGCGCTGATGCTCAATTACCTGCAACAGATTCAAAAAAAGGAGCTGACTTTGCCACAGGAGACTTTGCGATAGTACCGCTTGCTATTCCCAGTGCAGTTGGACCGGGCATGATAGGTATCCTGATGGTTATTGGCGCGGAGATGTCTGGGGTTGTTGATACTTTGTTAGTTGTTTTATCACTACTGGCTGCAGTTATATCCCTGGTCGGTGTTTTATTTGTCGCAAACAGATTACAACATTTAATGGGTAAACAAGGGTTGGTGATTTTAGCTAAAATCACGGGATTATTTGTTTCGGCAATTGGTGCGCAAATTATTTTTTCAGGGATAAAAGGTTTTCTACTTTAAAGAAGGTAGAGCTAACAGGGCTGTTAGCTCATAAATTTTTTTATTCCTGCTCAGACCAAACCGCGTATTCATTGCCGTTCGGATCTGTAAAATGAAAACGTACTCCGCCGGGGAAAGAAAAAATAGGTTTGATGATTAACCCGCCAGCTTGTTTAATTTTTTGTGCCGTCTCAGTTATATTACTGCTGTAAATAACAGCTAAAGCACTGCCATTTTTTGTGCTTGAATTTAAGGGGGAAAGGTAAAAACCACCGTTTATTCCCGCCCCAAAAAACACAGAATATTCAGGGCCGTAATCGTTAAACTGCCAGTTAAAAACTTGGCTGAAAAAAGATTTTGTTTTCAGCAGATCTTTGCTTGGGAATTCTAAATAGTTTATTTTTTCATGGGCAGACATAATTGCTCCTAACGTTTGATGTTTGATGTGTGTTGCTAAATTCCTTTGAATCTTTTTGCTATTTTTAAACTGAAATTATAATTGCAAGTGGATTAATTGCCTGTTTGACTTCACTCTTACTGTAAATGTGATTACGGTTATTACAGCGATTTAAACAGGTGTAAATATTTACGGCTAACCGTTAATTTTTCGCTGCTATTTTTGAGTGTTAATTCAAGCCGTCCGGTCACTGTTTTTTTACTATGCTCGATCTGTTTAATATTAACAATACTGCTGCGGTGAACTCGCCAAAATTGTTTACTATCCAGTTCCTTTTCTAATTCTGCTAAAGTTTTACGAATTAAAAAGGTTTCATCGCAAGTCACTACTTTTACATATTTCTGATCGCTGACAAAATAACAAACTTCATCTGTCTCTAATAAACGATTTACTAATCCTTTTTGTACGGGCAAAAGTTGTAAATGATTTTTTAAGTTTGCTGGCGATTCCTGCTCACCCTGTAAACTTTGTAAACGGCTTTGCAGACGTTTGATTGTGTCATTTAAACGATCACGGCACAGAGGCTTTACAAGATAATCACAAACATTAAATTGAAACGCTTGTAATGCATAATCCGGATAGGCTGTCACTAACACTATCAGCGTTGGTATATTTTTGGCGTCGCACTGTTGGGCAATCTCTATTCCGGTTTTATAGGGCATAGAGACATCTAAAAAAGCGATATCTAATTGCTCTTTTTCTAACAGGGAAAGCGCGCTCTTTCCATCGCCGCAAATCTCAACCAACTCTAATGTTGGCCATAATGTATTCAGTGCTTTTGCTAATACCTGTGCAAGTGGAGCTTCATCTTCAGCAATAATGGCGCGATAGTTTTTTTGGGGATTACAGCGGGATGTTAAGTTGCGCATTGACCCCCCCCAATTCATTTTCAGATAGTTTAAAAGCAGTTTGCTCTTTGTAGAGTTGCAAACGGGACCTGATATTATTTAAAGCAATACCGTTATTGCTTGAGTTTGTGCTGTTTAGGCCAACACCATTATCAGAGACTTCGATTAACAGCTGTTGATTATCCTGCCTGATATTTAAGGTAATAACACCTTGATTACCCTGCGGGGCAAGTCCATGAATAAGCGCATTTTCAATCAAAGGTTGAATCAGTAAAGGAGGAAGCGGGCTGTGTAATAGCTGCTTATCTATATTTTGTTTAAATTGAATCTTAGGAAAGCGGGTTTGTTGAATACCCATATAAGCATTAATCAGGTCAACTTCATTTTTAATTAAACCCTCGCTGCTTTGTGTGGTTCTTAAACTGTGACGTAAAAAAACGCTGTAGTTTTGCAAAAGAGCTTTAGCTTTATCTGGTGAATCATCAATATAGGCATCAATATTTGCTAAGGTATTAAACAGAAAATGCGGATTTATCTGTGCTTGTAACAGTAATAATTTACTCTCTAACAGTTGCTGGTCACTGATATCTCTTTTTTGCTTCTCTTCTTGGAGTGATACGCTTGCTAGCTTATTTGCATAGCGGTAATGAAAAACTAACAGCGCAGGTAAACTGACGATTAAGATTAAAGCATACAGCTCTGAAAAAGTGCTGTATTGATGTAAAAAGTTCATACCGATTAAAGTTGCAATTAAAACCGGGAAGGGTAAAAAATAATATTGATATTTGAATGTTGTTATCATTTTCGGGAAAAGGATATTAGCGACCCCAAAAATAGTGACGATGGTTAAACCTATGCTTTGCGCTGCTAAAAATTGTGTAAGAAAAGTTGTTCCGGGAATAATCAGGTTATTAAAAGTAGCAATTAGAGTACTAATTACAAAAGTAATTTTAATTGACTGCACTACTTCCTGCAGCTCATCTTTGCTAATGGTTATATTTTCCATTGTAAACCTACTTGTAATCGATTTTGCCAGGGGATTTGTCTAAATTCTGTTTGTTCACTGCCCGATGTCATATCAAGCGTTAACCAATAGGCAATGTTATCGCCAGATAAATATTCGTATTTCAGTTGCGATACTGCACTTCTATCTAGTCCTATCAACGAGTTTACTGTGATTGTGTGATCTAAGAGCTGGTACTGGTATTGCACGAATAGGTATTGCTGCTGGTAACGCTGATGGTGTAAATCAATAATTGCTTGTTGGTAAGCTAATGTATTAAAGGTTTGTTGATTATCTTCTATTGGTAACGAAGGGGTGCTAATTTGCTGAAGAGTGTTTATCTCCGTCTCAGATAACTTTTCTTTTTGGTAAGACCATTCAATTAAAAACTGATTTTCCAGTCCAGACCAAACACTGCCCAGCGTTACGCTGGGCAACCAGGCATTCTCTCTTTGTGCAAAACTATCTTGCAGCGTGGAGTTATTGCTTAGCTGTGTTAACCATAAACTACCTTTGCGAATAAACGCACTGCCATGAAATTCCCAGCTTTCACCGCTAACGTAAGTGAATGTGGAGCCAACACCCGGGTTGGTATCCTGATATTGTTGCACTATAAAACTGCTTGAAAGTGCAGCAAAATCGCGCTGTATAATAACTGCCCATTGTGCTTTATCCTGATAGGTTATGTTTTGGCCTTCGAGGCTAAATACAGCACTACTGAAAAAGTCTTGTAACCAGATTGACGCACTAATCATGGTTAACCCTTCACTCGAGGCAAAGTCATCAAATGGGTTTGCAGAAGACTCAAAAAAAGCAACGCTTTGCAGGGCATAACCCGGATCAAGAGGCAGATTGAATTTACCGACCTGCCAGAGATCTTCTTCGTTTTCCAGAAAACTATGAGACCAGGACAGTTCAGTTAATTCAAACTGCCAGTCCGCGCTTAGATTATGGTCATTTTCCGCTTGATAGAGTTGGTTGTTTAGCCGCCATGCCAATACCAACTCCTGATAGTTATGATAGGCCATAAAGGTAGTTTCACTTAAGTAATCACCAGCTGCCTGCTGCTGATCATAAGTAAGCAACCGGCTTGCAAGCGTGTAATCGCTCTCTAGTTCTTGCCAATTAGGTAAATCTTGTGCAAATACAAGCTGAGCAGAAAAAAAACAATATACAATTAATTGAATTTTCATATTTATTTTTTAATAAACCCCTGACGCGTAAAGATACTTGCCTTATGCTGCTTTTTGGAAAAATTGCTGTTTTGCATAAGTGTATATTGATCTTTTTTATTGGGTTGTGTGAAAGTGGTTTGGTCAATAATTTGCGGTGAATCTGCTGAGTTATGGTATACAGCCTGTTTCATTAATTTACCGCTCGCTAAATAAAATCCAGCTTTAAGCGGACGAGATGAGAGGCTATCTAAGCACAGATTGATGGAACGATAAGTCGCAGATTTGCGGATTGCCTGTACAGTGAAGCAATGACTTTTTTGTTCGTTAACAACATGCTCTGTGACCTTACTTTTGTCCCATCGGTATTCATGCTGCCAGCTTAAAGATGAAACATCACCATAACTAGCTTGCCCCATCAAACGCTGCATAGGCGTAATGCGAATCGCTTTTCTGGTGCGCGGAATATATAGCCACATCGCACTCTCGGTAAGCAGTACTTTTTGTCCTTTACTGCGCTTGTCTAACATAGTGACACGTGAGTCGCCCGATTCGTTTAATTGTACAAAATATTTACTTGTTTCAACCTTACTGTCATTTTTATAAAGCGTCAGAGAAGTATTAAACTCTCCACTTGTAAAGGGTTGACGGTAACTATCGGCCTTGATTATCCACTCTTGGACTTGTGCTTCAGATACCTCTGTCGGATTGTCTTGAGCATTGGCTTGTACGGCAATAAGTGCCAGTAATATAAAGCGAATATAAAACATAGTGATCCCTTATTCTTTAATGATGATTTATCGCATCGATAATATTTTTTTTAAGCATTTTCCTTGCCGGTAACCAGGCTGCAATTGTGCAACTGATTATCATTGCAAGACTAATCACTGTTATGGCGTAAATATTCCAATTTAAAATAAGCGGATAACCGACGCTTCTTCCCGGTGGAGGAGGCATATCAAAGAGACTTATATTGATAAAGACAATCACCACTGTGGCGAGAACCGTGCCAAGTAAAGCACCGCATAAGCCCATAATCAGACCTTCTGTAGCAAACAGTTTACTGATTCGGCTGGTTGTAAATCCGTAAGCCCGTAATGTGCCGGACTCAGCTACTCGCTCCATAATAGCCATCACCATGGTATTGTTAACCGACATTAAAACGACCAGTAAAATAATGCATCCCATCACACCAAAGATATTCTTATATAGGGTTACCACATTGCTATAAAACGGGAATAATTCCAGCCAGCTTTTTTGTTCAATATTATTAAGTGCAGATGCAATTTTATTGAGTACTAAATCGGTGTTTTCGGTGTCATGCAGTGAAACAACTAAACGGTTAACCGTTTCAGAATCGCGTAATACTTTGGCGGCAGAAACGGGAATCATCACACTGCGTTGATCATACTCAGGAATACCGGAACGGTTAATACCAACTACTGTGACATCAATGGCATTGATACCTTGATAACTGGTACTTGCTAATAATGTAATTGAATCTCCCACTTTAACTTTTAAATCCCGGGCAAGAATTTCACCGATTACAGCGCTGTAAATTTGCTCCTGTGTTTCCGGATTTGTATTCGGAGTAATATTAGGTAAATTTCGGCCTTCGATAATCGGGGTAAATAGGGTTATTTTGCGCTCTTTGTTGATATTGACGCCTTTGCCAATTACCGCGATGGTAATATCGCCCGTTGATGCCAATCCTTCAAAAAGAATGCGCTCCGTGGTCAGTCTCACTTCAGGCATTGCTTCAATAGTCTGTTGCAGTTGTTTCTTTTTCTCTGCGCTAAAACCACCTTGGTCAATCTCTTTATCAATAAAAGCGTTAGGTAATGCAAGTTGGATATGACCGAGCCCCCCTTGAATAGTGCTTTCGCGTAATCCTTCAAAGGTTGCCAGTACATAACCTGAAGCAATGATTAATGAAAATGTGCCGAGTGCAATAATTGAAATTGCAATTATGGAGCGTCTTGTATTGCGCAAAACATTTAACCAGCTTAATTTTATCCATTTCATAGACAGCTCCCGGTATCGGTTAGTAATCCATCATTCAAGGTTATAGTGCGCTGGATATATTTTAATAAACGCTCGTCATGAGAGGAAAACAGTACTGTTAACCCCGACTGTTTGTTCATCTCTTTAAGCACTAACATCAACTGCTTTGTAGATTCACTATCAAGATTAGCGGTGGGTTCATCAGCAAGAAGAAGAAGGGGATCTGAGACTAATGCTCGCGCGACAGCGACACGTTGCTGCTGTCCGCCGGATAGTTGACCTGGTTTATGATTGATTCTATCTGTCAATCCTACTTTATTAAGTACTTCGATACTTTTTTCGCGACGTTGCCTGCTGTTTAAGTCAGTTAACAATAGTGGCATCTGCACATTTTCCAATGCTGTTAAAACAGGGTTCAAATTAAAGTTTTGAAATATAAAACCCATTTTTTCTGAGCGAAATTCCTGCAGTGAGGAAGCGTTTGTAAAGTTAACTTGCTGGCCAAACAGTTCAACTTCACCTGCACTTGGTTTATCAAGCGTACCGATAATATTTAACAGGGTACTTTTGCCACTGCCTGAATAACCATTAATCGCAACAAATTCGCCCTGCTTGATGGTTAGATTGATGCTCTTTAAGGCATTGATTGTCTGAGATCCTTGCACAAAATCTTTACTAAGGCCTTTCACTCGGATAACGGTTTCCATAATAGATCCTTGTTGAATTATATTATTGGCTATCTGTTTCCAATGTATTTAGGACTTGCTGTTGTAAAGGTCCTGAAAGACGGCTAAAAGAAGGGTGATTTTTGGCCTTGCCGAGGCTATCTAAACTTGCCTCTTTTTGCTGAAAAAGATCCGGTAATGCTACGCCTGTCAGGCCAAAGGTTAAATAACTACGCAAGCGTTCTGCGCTGTTTGCTGGATATTGCTGCTGCGCATTTAAGAAAGCTACTTCCATTTTATCAATACAAATATTCACAGCGCTCATTTTATTCCAGGGCATCCAAGCGTCGCGGCCGACAAAACAGTAACTACTGGCAGTATATAGCTGTGCCAGTGCATTCTCAGGGTGTAAGGCAAGATAGTCTGCAAAAGCACTTAAATTATCTTGCGCATCAAATTGTTGAAGTTTTGTTTGATGATACTGATTAATCAGCGTATCCCAGAGTTGATTGTTTTCCTTTGCGAAGCTTGCCGTATTAAGTATTAAAAAAAGGGGCAAGGCTGAAATAATTGTTTTAAAGCTATTAATTTTCACTTTTCACATCCTTGTTAGTTGTCGTTGATGTAAATAGTGTAGTTGCTGATACTTTAGTCCCGCAATCTATTTGCGATAAAGTGGATGAATAGGGGGGTGAAGTGGAAGAAAACGCAAGTGGTTTGATTTTAAAGGTGGATTATCAAAACAGAGATGTGAAATAGGTCTTAAATTTTAAAACTGTGCTGAAGACTCAGTATTTGCTGATTTGTAAAACTCGACTAACGACAAAACAGTGTCTATAATGGCGCGTCTTAAATTTCATAAATTAAATTAATTTAATAAGCTCATATAACAAAGTGAGTAGGGGAAAGTGAAAAATATTCATTTTAGCCCTTGTAATTGCTTTGTTCATCCCTATTTAATAGAGCAATGAGAGAACTTAAATTATTAACGTAAAAGATAAAGGAAATAAAATGCAAGTATCTGTTGAATCAACACAAGGTCTAGAGCGCACGCTTACTATTACTGTTGCTGCTGACGTATTTGAAAAAGAGTATGATGGTCGTATCCGTCATTTATCTAAAACACAACGTGTTGACGGCTTCCGCCCAGGTAAAGTACCTGCATCTGTTATTGCGAAACGTTTTGGTACAGCTATCGAGCAAGAAGTTGCTGGTGAAATTATGCAACGTCACTTTTTCGAAGCAGTAGTGGCTGAGAAATTAAACCCAGCTGGCGCACCACAAGTTGCACCAAAAGCGCGTACAAAAGGCGAAGATTTTGTATTCAATGCAACATTTGAAGTTTACCCTGAAGTAACACTAGGTTCTCTTGAAGAATTATCTGTTGAAAAAGAGTCTGCTGAAGTAACTGATGCTGACTTAGATAAAATGATTGAAACGTTACGTAAACAACACGCTACTTGGAACAGTGTTGAACGTGAAGCTGCAAACGATGATCAAGTAACACTTGATTTTGAAGGTTCAATCGACGGTGAAGTTTTTGAAGGCGGTAAAGCTGAAGCATTCCAAATCGTGCTAGGCAGTAACCGTATGATTCCTGGTTTTGAAGCTGGTATCGTAGGTAAAAAAGCAGGCGAAGAATTTACAATCGACGTAAACTTCCCTGAAGAGTACCATGCGGAAAACCTTAAAGGTAAAGCAGCACAATTTGCTATCAAATTAAACACAGTTGAAGAGCAAGTTCTTCCTGAAATTACACCTGAATTTATTCAAAAATTTGGTGTGGAAAATGGTGAGCTAGAAAGCTTAAAAACTGATGTTAAACAGAACATGCTGCGTGAACTTGAGCAGGTACTTAAAAACACTGCAAAAGATAAAGTATTAACAGCATTAGTTGAAAGTAATGAAATTGCAGTACCGAAAGCATTAGTTGAAGGTGAAGTTAACGTTTTACGTAAACAAGCAATGGAACGTTACGGTCAACAAATGGATCCTAAAAACTTGCCTGAATTACCAGCTGAACTTTTCACAGAACAAGCTGAAAAACGTGTTAAAGTTGGTCTGTTATTAGGTGAAGTTATCAAAGTGAACGAATTAAAAGTTGACCAAGATAAAGTAACTGCATTAATCGAATCTGCAGCATCTGCTTACGAAAATCCAACTGAAGTTATTGAATACTACAAAAATAACAAAGAAATGATGCAAAATATGGAAAATGTTGCATTAGAAGAGCAAGCTGTTGATTTTATCATTGAAAAAGCTAAAGTAACCGATGTGAACAAATCGTTCGATGACGTTATGAATAAAACAGTTGCTTAATAGTTTAAATTCTATTAAAACAATTGCTTAGATTTCAATGGCTCGTGTGATTTCACTCGGGCCATTTTCACATTTAGTGCATTAATATTATAAAAATCATTTATTAGGATAGAACATGTCAAATCCATTTGCTGGAAACACTGATCCAATCACTAACGCGCTTATTCCTATGGTTGTGGAACAAACAGCAAAAGGTGAGCGTTCTTATGATATTTATTCTCGTTTATTAAAAGAGCGAGTTATTTTTTTGACGGGGCAAGTAGAAGATCAGATGGCTAATGTGATTGCTGCACAGCTTCTGTTTTTGGAATCAGAAAGCCCGGAAAAAGATATCTTCATTTACATTAACTCACCAGGTGGCTCAATCAGTGCGGGTATGGCGATTTACGATACCATGCAGTTTATTAAACCAGATGTAAGCACTGTCTGTATGGGCATGGCTGCAAGCATGGGCGCATTTTTATTAGCAAGTGGCGCACCTGGTAAACGTCATTGTTTACCAAATGCAAAAGTGATGATTCATCAGCCGTTAGGCGGATTCCAAGGTCAGGCATCCGATTTCGAGATTCATGCCAAAGAGATTATTGCGACTAAGCAGCGTATGAATGAGTTATTAGCATTTCATACTGGTAAAGATGTCGAATTAGTTGCAAAAGATACAGATCGTGATAATTTTATGCGTGCAGATGAAGCGGTTGAATACGGCATTGTTGATTCAGTGTTAACAAAACGCTCATAATTAAAGGAATAAAAATGTCAGATAAACACGACGGTAAAGGTGATAGCAACAGCCTACTTTATTGTTCTTTTTGTGGAAAAAGCCAGCATGAAGTTAAAAAACTGATTGCAGGCCCTTCAGTTTATATTTGTAACGAATGTGTCGATCTTTGTGATGATATTATTAAAGAAGAGATTGCTGAAATAAGCAGTTCCACTGAATCAGAAAATAGCGATAAAAGATTACCAACACCGCATGAAATTCGAGCCAATTTAGACGAATATGTAATTGGTCAAGATACGGCTAAGAAAGTATTAGCAGTCGCGGTATATAACCACTATAAACGTCTAAAACATGGCGATGTTGCTAATGGTGTAGAGTTAAGTAAAAGTAATATTCTGTTAATCGGTCCGACCGGTAGTGGTAAAACATTATTGGCTGAAACAATGGCGCGTTTATTAGACGTACCTTTTACGATGGCAGATGCAACAACATTAACCGAAGCGGGTTATGTTGGTGAAGATGTTGAAAATATCATTCAGAAACTACTGCAAAAATGTGATTACGATCCTGAAAAGGCGCAACGCGGTATTATCTATATTGATGAAATCGATAAGATCACTCGAAAATCAGAAAATCCATCTATCACTCGTGATGTATCAGGTGAAGGTGTGCAGCAAGCATTACTTAAGCTGATTGAAGGTACGGTTGCTTCAATTCCACCACAAGGTGGTCGTAAACATCCTAACCAGGAGTTTATCCAGGTTGATACCTCTAAAATCTTGTTTATTTGTGGTGGTGCGTTCTCTGGTTTAGATTCTATTATCGAGCAACGTGTTGACACTGGCGCTGGTATCGGTTTTGGTGCAACAGTGCGTGATAAAGATTCAAAAGCGACACTAAGTGAAACCTTCAAAAAGGTTGAACCACAAGATTTAACAAAATATGGTTTAATTCCTGAATTTATCGGGCGTTTACCCGTTCTTGCCACATTAACCGAACTTGATGAGCAAGCATTAGTTGAAATATTAACGGCACCTAAAAATGCTATTACTAAACAATATGCGGCTCTATTTGGTTTAGAAGATGTAGAACTTGAGTTCAGAGAAGATGCATTAATCGCGATTGCGAAAAAAGCGATGCAGCGTAAAACTGGTGCACGTGGTTTGCGTTCAATCGTTGAGTCTGTGCTATTGGAGACAATGTACGACTTACCATCGGTTGAGAATGTCAGCAAAGTTGTGGTAGATGAAAATGTTATTAAAGGTGAATCGCAACCATTAATGATCTATTGTGATGACCAGGCTAAGCTGGTTTCGTCTGATAAATAAGCAGTTAAGCAGTTAATTGTTAAGAAAGGGAGCTTTATGCTCCCTTTTTTCATTTATGACCTTGAAAAATATCATACAATCCCCAGTATTACTCTTCACGCTTTTTTAAAATTTACCTGTTTTGAAAACGTTAAAAACAGGTAACTGGGGATATTATGAAAACTGAATCAGAGCTGCAATTAACCCTGCCAGTCTTACCTTTACGCGATGTCGTGGTATATCCGCATATGGTAATTCCACTGTTTGTCGGTAGAAAAAAATCTATCAATTGTTTAGAAGCTGCTATGGAGCAGGGTAAAAAAGTATTATTAGTGGCACAAACTGAAGCCTCGTTAGATGATCCTAAAATGGACGACCTGTATAACGTAGGTACAGTTGCAAATATTCTGCAATTACTGAAATTACCAGATGGCACTGTAAAAGTATTAGTTGAAGGTGTGCAACGTGCACAGCTAGTAAATGATATTGAAAATGAAGAGTATTTTTTTGCGGAAGTTGAATTGCTGGAAAGTGAAGCAATTGATGAACAAGAGGAAGAAGCCCTGTTACGCAGCGTAATGGGCCAGTTTGAGTCATACATCAAGCTTAATAAAAAGATCCCGCCTGAAGTATTAGCCTCTGTTAATGGTATTGATGAAGCTGAACGTTTAGCCGATACCATCGCCGCTCATATGCCATTAAACCTGGAAGATAAACAAACTGCATTGGAGCTTACTTCGATCACTGAGCGCTTTGAATTTCTGATGGCGATGATGGAAAGCGAAGAAGATATTCTAAAAGTTGAAAAACGCATCCGTTCGCGCGTTAAAAAACAGATGGAACGCAGCCAACGTGATTATTATCTAAATGAGCAGATGAAAGCGATCCAAAAAGAGTTAGGTGAATCTGAAGATGGCCAAAATGACCATGATCAGCTTGCGGATAAAATTGAAACAGCCGGCATGTCTAGCGAGGCAAAAGAGAAAGCAATTTCTGAGCTGAAAAAATTAAAAATGATGTCTCCGATGTCATCAGAAGCAAGTGTTATCCGCACATATATTGAAAGCTTACTGAATGTACCTTGGAAAAAACGCTCCCCTGTTAAAAAGAATATTGCTAAAGCACAAGAAATATTAGATGCCGATCATTATGGTTTAGAAAAAGTAAAAGAGCGCATTTTAGAATACCTCGCGGTGCAAACGCGTATTAATAAATTAAAAGGGCCTATTTTGTGTTTAGTTGGTCCTCCAGGTGTAGGTAAAACTTCATTGGGTCAATCTATTGCTCGTTCAACAGGGCGCAAATATGTGCGTATGGCATTAGGTGGCGTACGTGATGAAGCAGAAATTCGTGGTCATCGCCGTACTTATATCGGTTCATTACCGGGTAAGATTATTCAAAAAATGAGTAAAGTAGGGGTGAAAAATCCGCTTTTTTTACTTGATGAAATTGACAAGATGGCATCGGATATGCGTGGCGATCCAGCTTCTGCACTGCTTGAAGTGCTAGATCCTGAGCAAAATAACACCTTTAATGATCATTACCTCGAAGTTGATTACGATCTGTCCGATGTGATGTTTGTTGCCACTTCAAACTCTATGAATATACCGGGCCCACTGCTTGATCGTATGGAAGTGATTCGTTTATCGGGTTATACCGAAGATGAAAAAATGAATATCGCCAAACAGCATTTAACCGGTAAACAAGTAAAACGTAATGGTCTGAATGACGGTGAAATCAGCATTGATGATAGCGCGGTTATTGGTATTGTTCGTTATTATACACGTGAAGCCGGGGTACGTGGATTAGAGAGAGAGATCTCGAAAATTTGTCGTAAAGTTGTAAAACAAATTTTATTGGATAAAAAGCTCAAAAAAGTGGATGTCACCATAGATAACTTAAAAGATTATTTAGGTGTGCGTCGTTACGATTTTGGTAAAGCTGATTCAACTAATCAAGTTGGGCAAGTAACAGGTCTTGCTTGGACCGAAGTCGGTGGTGAACTATTAACGATTGAAGCGACTTCTGTACCTGGTAAAGGGAAATTAACTTATACCGGCTCTCTGGGTGATGTTATGAAAGAGTCGATTCAGGCTGCCATGACTGTGGTTCGATCGAAATCTGAGCAGTGGCGAATTAATGCAGATTTTCATGAAAAACGCGATATTCATGTTCATGTTCCAGAAGGTGCCACACCAAAAGATGGTCCAAGTGCAGGCGCTGCAATGTGTACGGTATTAATTTCCAGTTTAACAGGTATTCCTGTACGCGCAGATGTGGCAATGACAGGGGAAATTACTTTACGTGGCGAAATATTGCCAATTGGTGGTTTAAAAGAGAAGTTATTAGCGGCAAGGCGCGGTGGTATAAAAACGGTATTAATTCCATTTGAGAACACACGAGATCTGGAAGATATTCCGGACAATATAAAAGATCAGCTGGAAATTAAACCGGTTCGTTGGATTGATGAGGTTTTAGAAATCGCATTACAAGAAAGTCTAAAAGGCTTTTCAGTGGAAAAAGAACAAAAATAGGTGATAAACCGCATAAAACAGGGGCTTCTTGCAGAGTTTTTTATAAATTTACTTGCACCAGTTTAAATAGCAACGTAGCCTAACGAGCAGTGTATTTCAACGTGTGTTTATCGCCTATATAAATATTAAGGTGAACACCGCAATTATAAAAATGGGGATAAAAAAATGAACAAAGGACAACTAATCGATAATATTTCTGAAAGTGCAGATATTTCTAAAGCGGCAGCTGGCCGTGCACTTGATGCATTTATTGATACTGTAACAAATGCATTAGTTGAAGGTGATAATGTTTCACTTATCGGTTTTGGTGCTTTTTCTGTGAAAGAACGTGCAGCACGTACTGGCCGTAATCCACAAACTGGTGGTGAGATCCAAATCGCCGCTGCTAAAGTACCTGCATTCAAAGCGGGTAAATCATTAAAAGATGCAATCAACGCTTAATCTGTTGTTTGTATAATAATGAATTAAGCGCGTCATATGATGCGCTTTTTTGTTTAAAGTTTCTCAGAGAAGAATAGTTATGTTAGATAAAATGCGCGAAGGCTCACAAGGGGTTGCAGCTAAAATTGTATTAACTGTAATCATCCTATCTTTTGCCTTAGCAGGCGTGAGCAGTTATTTAGGTGGCGGAAGTGCCTCTGTTGCTGTGATGGTTAATGATGAAGAGATTAGCCAGGCAAGTGTTGAGCAAGCTTATAAAAATGAACGTGCGCGCTTACAACAACAATATGGTGAACAGTTCGATATTCTTGCATCAAACCCTAATTTTGCGCAGCAGGTTAGAGCACAAGCGACACAAACACTAATTTCCGAGTCTTTAATCTCGCAGGCAATCAGTGAGATGGGGTTACGTGTCGGTGACGAGCAAGTTAAAAATGAAATTCGTAAAATGGCAGAGTTTCAAGTTGAGGGTCAATTCAATAACGAACAATACTTATCATTATTACGCCGTGCTACTTACACACCTGCTCAATTCAGTGCTGGCTTAAAGCAAGATTTAGCACGTCGTCAATTATTACAAATGTTAGTAGGTAGCGAATTTGTTTTACCTGATGAAGTTGATGCAGCTAACCAATTACAAGCACAAAAACGTGTTGCAAAAGTATTAACAGTAAGCGCAGCTGATTTTGAAAATGGCGGTCAAATAAGTAATGATGAAATAAAAGCTTACTATGACAATAACAGTCAGTTATTCCAATATCCTGAGCAAGTAAGTGTTGATTACGTTTTATTAGATGCTGCAACTCTCGCTTCTCAAGTGAGTGTTAATCAAGCAGATATCGAAACCTACTACGATAATCACCAATCTGATTACCAACGGACTGAGCGTCGTAAAGTAGCGCATATTTTAGTGCAGGGTGATACAGATGTTTCTAAACAGAAAGCAGCTGCTATCTTGGCCGAGCTTGAAAGTGGTGCAGATTTTGCGCAGCTTGTGACAGAAAAATCTGATGATGCTTTTTCAGCTAAAAACAAAGGTGAATTAGACTGGTTTGAGCGCGGAGTGATGGATCCGGCATTTGATGATGCTGCATTTTTACTGACAAAAGAAGCGCCTTTATCTGGACTGGTTAAATCCCAATTTGGTTATCACATCATTAAATTAGTTGATGTTAAAGCAAGCAAAACATTGCCACTTGCTGACGTGCAGAAACAAGTTGAAAATGCACTGCAAAAAGAGAAAATGAATGAGCTTTATTACGAACTGCAGCAACGTTTAAGTGAAGTTGCTTTTGAGTCTCCGGATAACTTAGATGAAGCTGCCGGTGTGGTTGATAGTAAAGTATCACATACTGAGCTATTTACTGCAGAGAAAGCACCTGAGTTGTTAGCTGATAAAGCACTTCTAAATACAGTATTTGATATCAACTTCCGTGAAGAGGGTATGAACTCTGAGGTGATTGAAATTTCAGAAACTAAAGCGATTGTAGTACGTGTTAATGATTACAAAGCGGCTTCGACACAACCACTAACTGAAGTTTCTGATTTAATTGCATCGCAACTTAAAGCTGAAAAATCACGTACAGAAGCACAAGCCTTTGCCAAGTCAATAACCGACAAATTAAATGCTCAAGAGTCAATTTCCGCTCAACTGGCTGAAAAAAATATCGAGTTTAGTAGCGATTTAACATTTGAGCGTTATAACCGTGATTATGATTACCAAGTGGTGCAAAAGGTGTTCAAATTAGCAAAACCAACTGCGCAGCAAGTAACGCGTGATTGGGTAACAACCAGCACGGGTGATTATGCGGTGATTGAACTATCTGAAGTGATCGAAATTGATCCTGCTGTTGCAGATAATGCGGCTAAAGAACAAGTTGCTAATATGTTGGCGCGTTCTACTTCCGAGGCGACGTACCAAGCATTAGTCACGCAGCTAATGGAAAATGCTGATATTAAATATCCAGTTACCAACTAATTGAATATTTAAAACAGTTTATCAAGGCGACTAATACAGTCGCCTTTTTTGTACCCTGTAACTGCCTTATATGCTGGTATAAGGATTTGCTTATTCCTTATTTAGCAAAGGAATCGATAATAGGGCAACTTGATTCGGCATTACCATGGCACTGTTGAGTGATTTTTTTCAGTTTATCTAATAGTACTTGTTGTTGCTCGATACGAGCTTGTAACTCGTCTATTTTCTGCAAAGCTATGACTTTTACATCAGCGCTGCTGCGAGTTTTATTCTCACATAACTGTAATAATGCTTTGCTCTCTTTCAAGTTAAAACCCGCATCTTTAGTACCTTTAATAAAATGCAGCTGCTTGATTAAATCTTCCGGGTAATAGCGGTAATCATTCTCGCCACGTGGTGGTGAGCTGATTAAACCTATCTCTTCATAATGACGAATCGACTTTACTGATAAGCCTGTTTCTTTGGCTGCTTGACTGATAGATAACATAAAAAGCACCTTGTTAAATTAAACTTTAAAACGTTTTAGTAATAATGAATTTGTTAATAC
>JABXKR010000171.1 GCA_013619145.1 Psychromonas sp.
TATAAGAGACAGGTTCTGATACGCTTCTTACACAATCAACAGGTTAGAAGCATAATGACTTTACCTAATCGGCTTATCGGCCAACTCCAACTAATATATGAAACCGTTACTAAGCAATTAGTAACGGTTTTTTCATTTCTAGGGTACAAACTTGTGAGTGGTTGCAGGGGGATTTCAGAATTAAGTGGATGACAAATCTAGGGGCGAACCAACCTGCAGTTTTTAAACATACTTTTTAAGACGCTCTTCAAACGCAAGCATAAAGCGATTTAAGGCCGTTTGCCAATTCTGAATCGTTATTGCCCATCTCTTTGATGCACCGAACACTGCAATATGCACTTATCTCCTATTGTAAGAAAGATCTTGATTTCATTTTTGTGTGATTTGTATGCGCTATCTCTTATTTATAACTCTCTTTTGTTGTATCAACTTTAATAAAACCTAAGCTTGTGCGAATTCTGAGCTGGTTTGGTGTGAAATTTAAGCGCCTTTTGGGGGGGATGATCATTACATCTTGCTTGAGTAATGCTAGTTGTGTGATGGAAAAACGGAGCTAGTGTTAATTTTAACAAGCAAGATTGAGCAAATGCGGATTGATATTTTATATCTACCAATAATAATTTTCAGGATGAACATTTTATATTGGTAATCAAATAGCTATTTTAAAGACTCGCACTTTAAAGCAGCTTAAAGTTAGATTGGAATGGTTCTGATTTGGCTTGGTGGAGAATGGATTCTACACACAGTACTAAGGTAACAAGGTCTTTGTCTACTATCACTAGCTGACTTGTTCTTTGTGCTGTTATTGATTTCATTTAAACACTGAAATTAACACTGCGAGATGCGGTTTTCCGCATGGACAAGGATGATATTAAATGAAAAAAGTAATTTTTATTGGTTTGGCGTTAGCATCCGTTAGCGCTCAGGCTGATTGGAATTTTAGGGGCACAGCGAATGACTGGGCCTCCACCGCGCTGGAGAATGTTGCCGGCAATGATTTTCAAACCTGCCAAACTTTCGGCTCAGATAACCCTAGATTTAAAATAGATCGCTATGGAGATTGGAGTGAAAATTACCCCTCCGGTGATTACACGGTTTCTCCTGATAAAAGTTATAAGATAATTTTTAATAGTGATTCTCATAATATTACGGCAACCCAAGTGAGTGATTGTGGTGATTTCATTGTTGAAGACAGCTGGTATTTCCGTGGTACAGCCAGTGATTGGGTGGCAACGGCAATGCCGAGCAGTGACAATGTGAATTTCTGCACTGAGCAGCGTTTTGCAGATGTTAATCCACGCTTTAAGATTGATCACTTTGGTGACTGGTCTGAAAATTATCCTGCTACAGACTTTCTGGTTAACGACAATACCACCTATAAAGTATGTATTAACGCCGATACTAAAGAGGTGACAGCGGTTGTTGTGGAGGAAACTGATACACAAGCGCCTGTTGTGACAGCTACCCCTGCAGCGGGCAGTTATAACAGCACGCAGACAGTTACTTTAAGTGTGACCGATAATCAAGATAGCGCGCCACAACTGTATTGTACAACTGACGGTTCAACGCCTTCTGCCCAATCTGCTAACTGTAATCAGCAAAGCTTTACAGCGGCAGATGTTAACGCAACAGGGGCAGATCTATTATTAAAAGTGTTTGCTATTGATGTCTCTGGTAATAGCGCACTAAGCAGCTTTGACTACAGCATCACAACCGATGAGCCATCCGAAAATACCGTGGTTTATTATCAAAACAGTGTTAACCACAGTGTGCCTTACATTCATTACTGGACTGTTGTTCCCGCTTTAGCGCAAACAGTTTGGCCTGGAGAGGCACTTGAGTCATTAGGTGATGGCTGGTACAAGTTTGACTTTGCACAAACAATAGAGAGCGCCAATGTTATCTTTAACGGCAGCGGCGGACAAACTGCTGATTTAATACTGGATCCCGCAACACCTTGTTACCAGAACAATAACTGGCTTTCTTTAGAAGCATGTGATTATCAAGATGATGGCATTGATAGAAAAGCACCCGAAGTGAGTGCCACTCCTCAAGCCGGTTCATATACCGAAACTCAAACAATTACCTTAACGGTGAGTGACAACCGCGACGCAGCACCAAAACTTTACTACACCACCAATGGTAATGCTGCAACGGTTAATGACACCCTCTATACAGGAGAAACGATTAGCGCTTCAGATGTCGTTGAAACTGGCGTAGATCTCAGTATTAACCTGCTTGCTATCGATAATGCAGACAATCAATCTACAGCTGTTTTTGATTATACGATTGGCGAAAAGTCAGTCATAGAACTCGGTGATAATATTTTTTCCGCTAATTGTGACAGCAACTATAACGACTACTCAGATAACTTGCGGATTTATCAAGTGATGGTAGAAGCCTTTATTGATGGCGACTCGAATATAGGTTATGGCACAGGTTATGGCACAAGCCATCACAACGGTGATTTACAAGGTATTATTAATTCTTTGGATTACATTAAAAATATGGGGATGAATGCGATTTGGCTCACCCCTATTTTTGATTCCGAAGGTTCGAGCCCATTAGATGCAACGGGTTACTTCACGCGTAACTATTTTAGAATCGATCCTAAATGGGGTGATTTTAATAAAGCCAAAGAGTTAGTTGAAACCGCTCACGCTAAAGGGCTGTATGTCTTTTTTGATGGAGTGTTTGGTCACCATAAAGGCGACGTACCTACGTCACCTAATGGCAATACACCACAAGGCGGCACTAATCCGGTCTCCTACCCGGGAAGCCTGCCTTATTATACTGAAGTGGCAACTTACTGGATCAAAGAGCTGAAAATTGATGGCTGGCGCTTAGATCAGGCATATCAAGTGCCTGTTGATGCTTGGCGAGATATTCGTAAAGCCGTTGTTGAAACCAGTAATACGGTGAGCTATACCAATAGCGAAGGTCAAACGGTCCATCCATTAGGTTATATGGTGGGTGAAATCTGGAAAGGAGAGCAAGATATTAAAGATACGGGTTATGGTAGTGAATATAACCGTGGTCTGTGCTCAAACTTTGATTTTCCTGGTCGTTACAGCATAGTGCAAACCTTTGCTGGTGAAGAGCATATGGCTGAGAACGGTAAAAAAGATTTACCAGCTTCAACCTTAGAGGGCGTATTTACTAAGCAGGACATATTCCCTGCTAATGTTCATCCTAACTTGATGCTTACTAATCACGATCTAGTACGTATTGGCGACTTATTGCAACGAGCTGGTATCGCACAGCCCTATGATGCCGAGTACTGGTTACGTCACAAAGCGATGTTCGGCTTTATGGCGGCTTACACGGGTCCTATCACCCTTTATTATGGTGATGAAGTGGGTCAGGAAGTGGCTAACTTTGAGCAAATGAAAAATGAAAAAGATTATTATGACGATCACGTTTCCCGTGACAGCGGACGCGTTGACGGGTTTAATAATAATGAAACAAACCTACGTAACTACCTTACTAAACTGATGACAATTAGAGCACAGGAGCCCGCTCTATATAGTGGTTCACGCGTACATTTACAAGTGGGCGATAGCAGCACAATTTACGCCGACTTGAAGCAAAAAGACGCGGATACTATTTTGTATATCACTAATAAAAGTAACAATGCACAAACAGTCACTGTTAGCACTGGGCAAATGCAAGCCTCTGGCACGTTAACCGACTTAATTGATGGCAGTAGTGTTCAGGAGTCAAGCGGCAGCTACTCTATCTCACTTGAACCATGGCAAGTCAGATACTTGAAAGTCAACTAACAGGGGAGCCTATAATTGAACAATAAAAATCCGCAGTCTGTCAGAGTGCGGATTTTTTTACTTTAGTTGCTCTGCAACGGTTAAAGCATCGACTGTAGCACCTGCTAAATGATCAACTATGATACTGCAATGCAATCATATTTGCGTGTAAAATCAATTGCTTATTTAAATTGCTCCCCGTTCTTGTTGTAACCGCTTTCATGCTCGAAAAATATTTTAGTACATCCAAAGACTTTTGACTGTGTTTGCTGTAGATATGTGTTTTGTTCATTAGTTGAAACTCTCGCATATCCGATTTTCATAATAAACCCTTGTGTGTATCAGAAGTTGGTGTTTTTAAAAGATACACGGTATCGCAGTTAAATGGGAGTTATGAGGTGTCTACAAATCTAGGGGCGAACCACTTGCAAATGCTAACAAGCAATAGCTGCCTCCATTACTCCTACTTATCGACTGGCTGCACTATTAGTGACAGTGATATTGGCTTTGGTTTAAACTCATTTTGAGTTAACCTAATGGCTGCTTTTTGATTTTTGGTAAGTGATTACCCTAATAACAGTGAGTTTTATACTTTATGCAAACATTACTTTTTATTTTAAATGATGGGCCTTATGGATCAGAAAAAACCTTTAATGCGCTGCGCTTAGCATTAAATATTAAAGAGCAGTATGAGGAGCAAGTGGCCATTAACCTCTTCTTAATGTCTGATGCGGTGACTGCTGCACTGGTCAATCAGCGACCATCAGAAGGTTATAATATTGAGCAGATGCTAGATATATTGCTAGCACAGGGCGCTCAACTAAAGCTATGTAAAACCTGTATAGACGCACGTGGCGTGACCGCTCTGACATTGATTGAAGGTGCACAGATAAGTACTTTAATTGAGTTGTCGCAGTGGACATTGGAAGCAGATAAAGTGCTGACATTTTAAAGCTATGCCATGATTTGATGGTGCTATTTCTTCTGCTACATTTGCCAATGACAGCCTGTTTTTTTGCTGCTCTTATCATTATCTATTGAGCTCGTTATGGGTACTTCATTAAGTCATATTTAACCCGTTTTATATAATAAAGCACTTTTGCTTTGTGTCTCTTACAAGTGAATATTAGGGGGGCAAAAAAGCGGTTTGAGCCTCTTCGATGGTGGGAAATAAAGCTAGGCTATCCTGTCTTTTATTGAGTTTGGCTTTGATCAGTGGCCGAGCAACCGAGCGATTCATATTACTTAAATGGATTTTAGTATTGGACTTTTCACATTGTTCTATTAATTTCAATAGTGAAGAGATACCACCTGAATCGATCATGGATACGCTTTCTAGATTTAATAAAGTTCCAGTGCATTCTTGTGTTAGCAGAGATAACTTGCCAAAAAACCTATCTGCTACGGCAAAAAACAGTGAGTCATTAAGATCAAAAACTTTATTGGCTTGAGCTGGCACTAGCATGAAGAGATATTTTTCAGACACCCATAAACTTTGGATGATTTTTAACGCTCGTCTACTTTTTAGTTATACATTGCTGCACCTCTAGGAGGTGGTTATGATCCAATCTCGTGAAACGCAAGTAGCTAAGATAAAACTGAGCAAGAGAATGTAACGTGTAACCAAAAGGCATTCCCTATGCGTTATTGGATCTCGCTACTGCTTGAGATAATTTTATGACCTGTTCAATGGGGAGTGGTTTACTGTAGTAATATCCCTGCAAATAATCGCACTGTAAAGCTTGTAATTCATCCACAAGTGCTTTTGTTTCTACCCCTTCAGCAACAACACTGCAACCTAAATTATGGGCTAAAATAATAGTAGAGCGAACAATGGCATGGTTGCGATTGCCTACTTGCATTGGTATTACAAAGGATCGATCAATTTTAATTTGATGGATAGGGAATTCGGTTAGTAGGGAAAGAGAAGAAAATCCTGTTCCAAAATCATCAAGGCTAATTAAAAATCCCAGTTGGTTTAACTGTAATAATATTTTTTTGGTAGTTGCCATATCAGTCATCATAGCCGTTTCCGTTACTTCTAATACCAGTTGATGCGGTAAAATATGTTGCTCTTTTACTCGCTCAGACAGTTGTAAGGGAAAGTCTTCGTCCTGCAGATCTCGAGCGGATAAATTGATATGGATACAGGCATCAATACTTACCTCTTTGAATCTTTGTAGGTGTTCGGCTGTTTGATCTAATACCCAAAGTGTGATCTCTTTGATTAGGCCATTTTGTTCTGCGATGGGAATGAACTTATCGGGGGAAATAAACCCTCCATCTTCTTGAGGCCATCTAATTAGCGCTTCGAAATGATAAATACTCCCTTTTTCTCTTTTTACTAGCGGCTGGTAATGGAGTTCAAATTGTTTTTTTTGTAGCGCGTGATGTAATTGGCTGGCGATTTTAAGACGATATTTGACATCGTTAGCTAAGGTATTATCAAAAACCATATATTCAATCTGTTTTTGTTTTGCAGCAGACATAGCCATATCAGCTTGTTGCAACAGAGTGGCCATCTGCCTACTATTTTCAGGAAAAAGAGTGCAGCCGAGACTGAAATTAATTTTTAGGTTGTAGCCATTAATATGGTAAGGGGATTGGGATAAATTATGAATTCCTTCATTTATGTCGCTAATCTCAGTTTTTGTGATGGCGTTAGAAACTAGCGCAAATTCATCCCCGCCAATACGGGCAAAAAAGCAGGTTTCGGGTAATTGACTGCGAATTGAATTTGCGATTTTAATAAGCAGTTGATCGGCAAAATAGTGCCCCACCAGATCATTAGTATGTTTAAAGTTGTTAATATTTAAAACAAAAATGGAAAACGCATGGGAATTATCTATTTTTTCTTTAATCGTATCTAAAAAACAAGTGCGATTGGGTAAGCCCGTTAAGGAATCATGTAATGAGTTATGATGCTCTTGTTCTGCAATATGTTGAATTTTAAGGATGCTTTTAAAACTAAAGTTTATCACCAGAAAGACAAATAAACCGCCTGCCATAAGAATTGTGGAGAGACTATTTTCAACAAAAGTGACAGCTATGACACTGGATAGATAATAAAGATAGGAGAGGTAAGCGATTGCAAAAAAAACAATTAGTAGCATTAAAATACGCCAGCCAATATTGCCATCTTGTTGGCAGATATTCAGCGCGGGTTTTAAACTAAGCAATAAGAAAAGCAAACCGGTTGAGACTAAAATAATTGAAAAAATAGGCATATTTATTAATTACTCGAATATCAATAGAGAATTAATAATTATCAGCCATTCCGCACCAGTTAACAACCTAGCTACAAATTATTTACTTTGATGTAAATCGCAGAATTCGGACATATAAACTATAAACTTTGAATAATCTTTAATGCTTGTCAGTCCAGAAAGATTCGTTTTAAAAACTCAGGTTGAAAACGAAACTCCGGACATCCAAAGTTTCGAAGCAAGACTAAATAGGCTTCCTGAGGTATGGCCCATACTGGAAGCGGGTAGGTCGCTTGAGCCAGTGAGCGATTGCAGGCCTATTTCAGAATTACACGAATGATGATTATCGATAGATCCCGGTTAATCGGCGAACTCCATCTGTTCTGCCAACTGTTTGTATATCAATCAGTTGGCGACTAATATCTCTGCTTCTCAAAAAAATCTCTCCCCAGAATTACAACACAAACTCAAAGAGTATTATGAAAATTAGATTAAATCTGCGCCATTAGACTGGTAAATTCTAGTCTCATTTCATATGGAATTTACATACCTGCTTGACCGGAACTAACTAATGGGTGACCCAGCCACTGCTGCGCCTGCACTCGCAAAGCAATAAAAGTGTCTGAATTGATGTTTTGCATCAAATAGTTGCAGTGGAATTAAATATTTTAATAAATATCAGGCGGTTAATAATTTATTCATTCTATACTCAGTTAACAAATTGTTAACATGGGTGATATTATGTCAGATTCTAAGCAACAACTTTACTTCCCTTCTGAAGAGGTCATTGCGCAAGCTAATGTGCAGGAATATAAAACACTGTACAAACGTTCGATTGAAGACAGAGAGGGGTTTTGGGCTGAGCAAGCTGCGCTGCTTGATTGGTATCAACCTTGGGATAAAGTCTTAGATGAGAGTAATAAACCTTTTTATAAATGGTTTGTCGGAGCTAAAACCAACATAGTACAAAATGCGATTGATCGTCATCTAAAGGGAGCAGATCGTAATAAGTTGGCGATTATTTGGGAGAGTGAAGCGGGTGATATGCGCAGCTTTTCCTATTATGCGCTTAATCGTGAGGTTTGCCAGTTTGCTAATATTCTTAAAAGTATGGGGGTTAAAAAAGGCGATATAGTGACTATCTATATGCCGCAAGTCCCTGAGCTGGTTTTTGCCATGCTAGCGTGCGCTAAAATCGGCGCTATTCACAGTGTCGTTTATGGTGGTTTCAGTTATGAAGCATTGGCTTCACGTATTAGTGATGCGCATAGCCGAATTTTAATTACGGCTGATGGCGGTTCAAGGCGTGGTAAAAAAATTGATCTTAAAAGTATTGCCGATGAGGCGATGAAACGCTCCCCGACAATCGAAGTTTGTATCACGGTTAAATATAATCAGCTCGATGTTAATATGGAAGCTGAGCGTGATTTTTGGTATCACGATCTAAAAGCGCTGCCTATCGCTAGTGCTAAATGTGACACCCTGCAGTTAGACGCTGAAGATCCTCTGTTTATCCTCTATACATCTGGCACCACAGGCAAACCTAAAGGAATGTTGCATACCCATGGTGGCTATAGTGTTTATACCAGCACTACCCACAAAATGGCCTTTGATATTAAACCTGATGATCGTTGGTGGTGTGCTGCCGATCCGGGCTGGATAACAGGGCACAGTTATATTGTTTATGGTCCTTTAATTAATGGTGCCAGCATTATGATGTATGAAGGTGCGCCAAACTATCCTTATCCGAATCGCTGGTGGCAAATGGTAGAAAAGTATGGCATCAATATTTTATACACATCACCAACTGCGATACGTGGCCTGATGCGCTTTGGCGATCAGTGGGCAAAACGCCATGATCTTTCCTCTTTACGCTTATTAGGCAGTGTCGGCGAGCCCATAAATCCAGAAGCATGGCGCTGGTTTTATGAGGTGATAGGTAACAGTAAATGCCCCATTATTGATACTTGGTGGCAAACCGAAACGGGCGGATTTATGATCTGTCCACTGCCTATTACTCCTCTTAAACCCGGCTCTGCAGCGCAACCCTTTTTTGGTAATGAGATTGGCGTGGTTGATGATCAAGGCAATGCAGTTGCATGCGGTGAAGAGGGCAAGCTGGTGATTAAAAATCCTTGGCCAGGTATGGCACGTACCATTATGGGCGACGATCAACGCTATGCTGACCTTTATTGGGGGGATTATAAGGATAAAGGCTACTACAAAGCAGGCGATTCCGCGAAGATAGATGCCGATGGCTATATCTGGGTAATAGGGCGTATGGACGAGGTACTGAAAGTCTCGGGGTATCGTCTCGGTACGGCTGAAATTGAAAGTGCATTAGTCAGCCATCCAGCCGTTACTGAAGCCGCTGCGATTGGTTTGCCACACGAACTAAAAGGTAATGCTATCCATACTTTTGTTATTCTTAATGAGGGATTAGTGGGCGACAAAGCACTGCAGGCTGAGCTTATCGAGCATGTTGCCAATGAGCTGGGTAAAATAGCAAAACCCGAAGATGTTACCTTTGTTGATAATTTACCTAAAACCCGCTCCGGTAAGATAATGCGCCGTATATTAAAGGCGCGCGCGTTAGGACAGGATGAGGGGGATCTCAGCACCTTAGAAGAGTAGAAATCATGGGTAAGGGGCTTGACTAAGCTTAGCGCCTTACTCTTTCTATCAACATTTAAGATATGTAGTGTAATTTTTTATAAACGATTTTCATCCAACCATTTCATCAGTTTTTCGCTGTGTTTTTACATCTGCTGCAGACCCTGATCCTGCCAATCGCTAAAACACAAACTAATATCAGGCTGCTGTTTCTGCATTATCTCTGCGCATAGTTGTAACCCTTTTTTACTGATGGTTAAGTGACGTTTGCGTTTATCAAACTGATCAACCTCTGCAGTTAGTGCGGATTTTTCAATTAAGCTAGCCACTAATTTAGTAATAAACGATTGAATTGATATACTTTTTTGAAATTGAACTTTATTTTAGCCATGACGACACCTCACTAAAGTAATCGAGTAAGTATAGTTTACAGGGCTTAGTTAAGATGGTTATCAAATGGACTTATTAGCAGTAATGTACTCGTACTATATAATTAAAATTTGATCTGCTGTTTTATGTGTTAAGTTGTTATCTCACACATATGACTATGTATTGTAATTTCCGCTAGTATTTGAATCTGTTTAATTGTAATTTATAGCGCTAATACTTAGGTGGATAAATAGTAGGACTTTATGGAGTATCCAGACTTTACTGCAGAATATCAGTCGTTAATGGCAAAGAATTTAACTAAAGACGTATTTGAACAGTTAAAAGGTGTGGTCACTAAAAATGGTTTTAGCTTGAAGGATGCGATTAATTCAGGGCTTGTTAATCCTGATAGCGGCATTGGTGTATACGCTGGAGATCCTGAATCATATACTTGTTTTTCACCCTTGTTCGACCCTATTATTCGTCAGTATCACGGATTCACAGGGAGTAAATTACATTCAACCAATCTTAATCCTGCTGAGATTGATCATCATAATCCCGATCCGGATAATCACTATATTGTTTCTACGCGTATCCGTGTTGCTCGTAATCTTGTCAATATGCCATTAGGTCCTGCTATATCAATAGTGCAACGAGATGAAGTTGAAGCCAAGATTGTTGCAGCATTGACTCAGCTTTCAGGTTCATTATCGGGTCATTATTATGCTTTAGCAGGAATGAGCGCGGCGGTGCAGGCTCGACTGATTGATGATCATTTTTTGTTTAAAGCTGGCGATAAGTATCTTGGGGCTGCAGGGTTGAATCGCGATTGGCCTGCAGGACGTGGTATTTATCATAATGATGAGAAGACCTTCTTGGTTTGGGTTAACGAAGAAGATCAATTACGCATTATTTCTATGCAAGCGGGTGGTAATATTCAACAAGTATTTCTGCGCTTAGCCCAGGCATTAACTGAGCTTGAGCGACACTTGCATTTTGTTTTTAGCTCACGCCTTGGTTATGTTAGTAGCTGCCCAACTAATTTAGGCACTGCTATGCGCGCCAGTGTACATATTAAACTGCCAAATTTAGGCCTAGATATGACTGAGTTCACTTCAATCACTGAACAACATCATTTACAAATCCGGGGCATTCATGGTGAGCATTCTGAGAGTGAAGGCTATATTTACGATGTCAGTAACCGCAGACGTTTAGGTGTGACAGAAGTTCAATGCGTGCAAGATCTGTATACGGGGGTTGTTGCCTTAATTGCTAAAGAGAAAGAACTTGCAGGGCAATAAACAGTTGTTCATTATTACCCAATACGTTACCAATAATTTGAAGACAGCTGGCAAACAAAAAATGTAATGAAAATGTCGCAACTCAAGCATCCCAGGTTCGAAGCAAGACCAAATAGGCTTCCTGAGGTATGGCCCATACTGGAAGCTGGTCGGTCGCTTGAGCCTGTGAGCGATTGCAGACCTATTTCAGAATTACACGAATGATGATTATCGATAGATCCCGGTTAATTGGCGAACGCCACCTGTTCTTCCATGCACATCTAAGCAAAACCCCTTAACTTGTTACACTATTTGTCACACTCTTTGTTACACGGCAAGGAGATCTCTGTGCAAGGTTTTAATCACTTATATCTGCGTTACAATACTTATTACTTTCGTTTCATCTTTAGAAAGTTCAATAATAAGTTTTCATATACCCTCAGTTTAAAAACGACTGACCTCTGAGAAGCTGTTGTTTTACTCGATAAACTAAACAAAGAAGTTAATAATCTAAAGATACTGGCGATCCAGTTTACTCCGATTGAGTTAAAGTCATTTATTTCATTACTAATCAGTATGCAAGTTCCAGTCTTTGCCGCTGACGCAGCGCAAATCTTGTCTGAGCAGGAATTTAGAACTTGTAACGATAACTTGCTCACAATCGCCCGCAATCAATCATCTTTTGAAATTAACCGATTGGCGGAACTCAACGAGCATAGTGATTATGTCAGGGGCTTAAAAGCGGTAATAAATAGAGTTTCATCCAGAGTCATGGAGCTCACATCTCAATTTGCTCAAGAAAAGATGGAATTGGAAGAGTTAGTCGAATATAAAAATTATGATAGAAAAAGAGCCGATTACCTTCAATCCGTTATCGTTGAGTATAAGAAAAATCCAGAGTATCGAGGTTTAAAATAGATTATTCCTATTCTTGAAAACCTGGATCGTCAAGCGACTGCTATCGGATTACAACTGATTGAATATCAATATCAGGAAGAACAAGAAATGGAAAAACAGCAGGCGTCTTTTATCCATAGCTGCGTAAACAACAAAACCGTTGATCCCAATCTGCTTGCAACTATATGCCAGCAGGCGGAGCCACTGAAAATCTGTGAGTTGTGGTCACAATAGGTTATCAATATTGCTAGAAATCAGGCTTGTTACTTCTAAACGTTAGGCTTCAATTTTGTTAAATTCAGAAAGAATAAGAGAAGAACTGCTCCCAAAGCCACTCCAGTACAGATATAACGATTGTATAGAATAGATAGTTAACCAATTATCAGGAAGATAGTTTGTAGTGATTGATAATAAGAGAAAGTAATAGAGGCTCGGTGAACTTAGATAACGCTATTTGAAAGAGGATAGAGGCTCCCCGCAAATAGCTTACATATCAGTTTATTTTATTCTATTTTATTAAATTTAATTATTGTTCAATTTTTCATCTTGTTTAGTTGTTTGTATTTTATCTTCTTCGCGGTTTTGGTGAAACCAAAATCTTTTTCTACCAGTTGTTCTAGCCATAAATATCCTTAATTGTTTTGTTTGAATGAACCGAAATAATCTTATTTATCATTATCTGACGTGGAAAATATAAAACCTTATGATACATACGCAAAGAGGTTGTTAGCGCTGTTTATATTTTCTGAGAGTAATATAAGTTATTGTATTGGTTCGATATAAAAGATTTATCCTAGTGATAAATCAAAGTAGATATTGGTATACCAATATCTACTGTATGTATACTATAAATTTATAGCGCGATTACATTTGCAGCCTGCAGACCTTTTTGGCCTTGTTCAACTTCAAAAGAGACTTTTTGTCCTTCTGTAAGTGTTTTAAAGCCTTCAGATGCGATAGCTCGGAAGTGAACAAATACGTCAGCTCCGCCATCATTTTGAGAGATAAAACCAAAGCCTTTCTCTTCGTTAAACCATTTTACTAAGCCAGTAGTTGAATTAGACATGTTGTGTCCCTTATATAAATTCATTAAAAAATATCGCGAAATAGCGATGTGCTGATAACTGAATTATTGAATGTGACGATGAAGCTAAAGGAAACACTAAGGACAACAATGATGATGTATCTGAGGGAAACTTGGACTTTACAATTGCATTAATAACCCTGAATTACAGAGCGGTTTAAATATTAACCGATAAGTGAATATATAGATAGCTATATTTTGAATATTTTCTATTTAAAAAAATTTAAATATCTAATGGATTGATTATTAATGGTTAAAATCTGGACTGCCAGAGGAAAAGGTTTGCCAGTCCTGTCTTTTCAGTCTGTTATCCATAACTTCACTTAACGCCATGCGCTGATGAGGTGAAAGTCCTATGTAGGAAGGTCTGCGTTTGATAAAATATTTGTTATCAAACGCCAACTACTAGCGAATGGCAAGGGATTATCTGCGAGGGTAGGTCTGGAGGAAGCCGCTAGCCCTCTTGAAGGTGATAATTGGGGGCCGAGTATTACTCTGACCCCAGTTGTTTTACCCCAGTTGTTTTTTCATTTATTAATCTTCATCACATCTAGGCTCGTAACTTAGCTGCTTACTCTGTATACTGCGCGACCATATTATTGTGACTTAACGCACGTTTCATTTTGAGGCATGTTTGTCATCCCAATACTCGTTAACAAAGATTCGTTAGCAAAACTTAGGAATACTTCTTTGATCTCTACCTCGAATATCACGATGCAATTTGGCCCTGAGCCACTGTTTGAAAACATTTCGGCTAAATTTGGCCACGGTAACCGCTACGGTTTAATCGGTGCAAATGGTTGTGGAAAATCAACTTTCATGAAGATCCTCAGTGGAGAGCTCGAGCCTACCTCCGGCAATATTTCCATTACACCGGGATTCAAAATCGGTACGCTGAGCCAAGATCAGTTTGCATTCGAACAATACAGCGTAATTGATACTGTGATCATGGGGGACGTAGCCCTATGGAAAGTGAAGCAAGAAAGAGACAGTATCTACGCCAAACCTGATATGAGTGAAGAAGACGGCATGCGAGTGGGTGATCTTGAAAGTCAGTTTGCCGAAATGGATGGTTACAGCGCCGAAAGTCGTGCGGGGGAGATCCTACTTGAAGCTGGTATTGAAGAGTCATTCCATTACGGTTTAATGGAGCAGGTTGCACCTGGCTGGAAATTACGTGTTTTACTTGCACAAGCGCTGTTTGCAAATCCAGAAATATTGCTGCTTGATGAGCCGACCAATAACTTGGATATTCATACCATCAGCTGGTTAGAAGGTGAGTTAAACAAACGCAAATGCACCATGATCATCATTTCTCATGACAGGCATTTCCTTAATGCAGTTTGTACACACATGGCTGACATTGATTACGGCGAATTACGTATTTATCCGGGTAATTACGAATTCTTCTTAGCACAATCTGCCTTATTACGTGAACAGCTTTTATCCGGTAATGCTAAGAAAAGCGCTGAGATTGAAGAGTTGCAGGACTTCGTAAACCGCTTTGGTGCTAACGCTTCTAAAGCAAAACAAGCCAGCTCTCGCGCTAAAAAGATGGACAAAATTAAACTGGATGACGTGAAATCGTCCAGCCGTATTAGTCCTAGTCTCAGTTTTTCACCCGGTAAAAAGATGCATCGCCAAGCGCTTGTATTAGAAAACCTAGGGCATGGATTTGATGATGAGATCTTGTTCGAAAAAGGTGAAGTAATCTTAGAAGCTGGCGCAAAACTGGCGATTATCGGTGAAAATGGTGTCGGTAAAACAACATTTTTACGCTGTTTAGTGAATGAGTTAAAAAATAATGAAGGTGTGGTGAAATGGTCTGAAAATGCGACTATCGGCTACTGCCCGCAAGATAGCGGTAAGTTATTTGAAAACGAGCTAACCATCATGGATTGGATGTCGCAATGGCGTCGACCTTGTCATAACGACTTAATGGTACGTGGCATGTTAGGACGCTTATTGTTTAGTGATGACGATGCGAATAAAAAAGCCCGTAACTGTTCAGGTGGAGAGAAAAACCGTCTGTTATTTGGTATGTTAATGATGTCTGACTTAAATGTATTAATTATGGACGAGCCTACCAATCACATGGATATGGAAGCCATTGAAGCGCTAAATAATGCACTTAAAGAGTTCGAAGGCACGTTAATTGTTGTCAGCCATGATCGCGAGTTTGTTTCATCGTTAGCGACACGTATTATCGATATTAAAGATAAAGAAATAATTAACTTCCAAGGCACCCTAGATGAATACCTAGCAAGCCAGCTAGAAGCGCTTAAAGCCGCTTAAATAACGGCAAAGCAAATCAGTTAAATCGCAGCACTGAACCCAAGCTGCCCTCGTAGTATTCTCAGTAGAATGCTTATCGAGGGCTGTTTTTTGTGAACTAGCTTATCGAATAGATACAAACACAGAAAGCTAATAAAGCGCCTTGATTCGCTCGATAAAGTCGAGCTGGTATTGCAGTAACGGAAACGTAGCCTTTTTCAAAAACTCTATCTCTTGATTTTTCTCATGTAATTCACGCTTTAAACGGCGTACTTCTTCACTCTCTTTTTTCTAGTAATTAACACCATTCAAGGTATTAAATTGCTTGTCTGACAAGCGATTAAACTGACGACGGCAGTTATAAATTTGCTGAGAACTGATACCGAGTTCTTTAGCGACAGAAGCGGAATTATTGCCTGCTTTATCCGTACGTAATACTGCTTCTCTGCGAAACTCTTTTGTATATGCTTAAGTTTGTTTCTTAGTCATAAGTCACCTCAATATTAGACATAATCTAACTATAGAAGGTGTCCACTAATTGTGGGTAACACTGATAACTAACGCCCCCCAAGTTGCTAAAACATATGCAGAGGAAGGCTTATTAGAACCAGTTTTATTTAATTTCATCGTAGTGATATCCTTGTTATTAGTTAATTTCAATCCTGCTCGAGTTACCTTAGAGATATATCTAACGGCAGTAAAATAGATGCTATTAATTAAAAGCATTTATATTCCTTTGTTAAATTTACTTTATGGGATTTCTTCAGGGGAATAAAATAATAATTCATTGTTTTTAAAAAAAACAAATTCATCAATTCCAGCTTCTGAAGGAATTCCAATTACATTACCATCTGCCGTTAACTCAACTACAGATTTATCATCAGGTGTCATAGCAAAAAGTGAAAAAGATGGCGTATTAAATCGAGAAAAACCATAATGTAACGCATACATTTTGTTGTTTACGTTAGTAACACCTAAAACAATAATTAAGGCCTGCTCTACCTCATTGTTGCTTTGGCCTTTTGTCCAAAATTGCTTTTCATTTATACTCTTTGAAACTTGAAATCTACCAGTATATTGAATGATAGTAGCCTCATCTAACAATCCATCACCATTGAAATCCCCGCTTATAGAATGTGTTGATGTAAACACTAAAGGGGAAAGTTTTTCATGTAATCTTGCTTGGTTAGATTTATTTGAATTTATGCTACAGCCCACAAGAACTAACAATGAAAATAAGTATATATATTTCATTTTAAACCGACTTAACTAAAGCTGAGTTAAGATAATGTGTAGGATCAATTAGATCTGCTCGTCGTTTATAAGGGAGGTTATTTCGGTCAGTGAGTGCACCTGTTTTGGATTTACCGTATAACTCCAAATGTAACATCGACATAGTTTGACCACTTTTAAATTTTAAAGTACCTACTTTTGCGATTACATCACCACGGCTAACGGTTGAACCTATTTTTATTCCATTAGTAACATTTGATATTTCCCCATATCTAGCAATAAACTTTCCATGGTCAACTTCAATAGCTTTAGTACTAAGATAAAAGTCATAAATATTTATAACTTTCCCATCAAGCATAGATAAAACATCAGTTCCAGCAGAAGCATATAAGTCACAACCAGCATGTTTTCTTCCTCCGCTTCTATTGCTACCGAAAGATCTAGGGGAAACCTTATAGCTTTCAATTGGTCTGAACTTGAGAGGGAAACGAAGTGCTAAATTTTCGCTGTAAATTTGATTCATACAAAATCCTTTACTTGTTGATTTAACTGTAAATTTAACATTTATTCGACGGAACAATTCCGTGTTTCCACAAGAAAGATGCCTATCAAATATTTATAATAAAAGTGAATATTACATTTTTCTGTGCTGTTTATCAAATAGTTGTATTTTACAATAGGCGGATCCTATTGTTGAAAGGCGGAAAAGCTGTTGTAGAAAGGTGAAAAAGTTCCGTATTTGCGCTGGAAACACGGAATACAAGCTGCACAGTGTGAAAAAGCATGTGAATGGACGTGTATGGCCTTTTTGAAACTGACTATTGTGTCGAGCGTAATTCAGTAGTTGTAGTGTGAGTTGCTAGCTGGGTGGTGTTAAGTAAGGAAAATTATAAAGGGCTACCGCTGCAGCGCCAGAGATTTAAGGCGTAGCTTAAAATCGCCAGCCCTTTTAAATAAAATCTATGTTAATTTCAGAATAGCTATATCTGACATGGCAGGTCCCTTCCGGGGACACCATACAGGGACCAAAGGGGGAGCTGGGGGTGCAGGCTTTTTTAAATAATTTACAATCCTGCGGTTCAACTTCTCCGAGCATCACGCGATGACAGACACAGCTTGGGTGATGGGCTTGTGGCGGATAATCCGGTTTGCAGATAAGCTGTTTTCTTGCATCAAGAAAGGCATATTTATCTTTAAGGATGTAGGCGGAATCCTCGATCATATCAATACCACGCCAGATCCCCGCTTTAAGATCAAACACTTCATTTAAACATTTTTGACCGATCAGATTACCCTCTGTCTGGATGACTCTTGTGTAGCAATTGATAATTTCGTATTGATTGCTTTTAATCTGTTTTAAAAGTTCCCGAATAGCCAGCAGAATATCAACGGGTTCAAAACCAGCAGCGGCGCAGGGCAGCTTAAATTCATTGTGCATAAAATCATAAACCCCAAGCCCAGTAATCGCTGTTGCATGACCTGCTAGTAGAAAACCTTGTAAGGTTTCATCATGCACCTCCATTAATAATTTTAATACCGGCGGCATATAGCGATTGGCGATCAGAAAAAGCAGATTTTTAGGGATTCCTGATTGTATCAATCCGGCAATTCCTGCTGCCGTTGTTTCAAAACGTGACCTTGGGCTGCAGAGAAAGGGTGATCGCTTCATCAATCGCCTCGACGGGGCAGATACAGACAGGACACCCCGGTCCGGCAATAAGCTTAATATGTGCGGGTAAAAATTGGCGGATGGCGTAGCGGACAATGGCATTTTCATGGCTGCCGCAAATATGCATGATTTTTACCGGCGCCATATCCTCACTGATTAACTTGATCTCTTGTGCCAGCTTATTGACAATCTCCCGGTTTTTAAAGGCATCCAAATTTAGTTTTTTATTCATCGCAGTCACTTTTATTGCTATCGCTGATATTGCCCGGTGCAGCGCAGAGAAAGGGTTGTTGGCAACTGTTTTTTTCTACAAAACGGCTTCTTGCTGATTCGAACTCCGGATGATTGCAGCACTCTTTCATTTTTTCTAATTCAAGTTTTACCTGACTCTCCATCTCATCCAGTAAACGGTGATTAAGCACGGTTTTAGCCGCTAATCTGGCATCAATATTGGTTGAGGCTAAATATTCAGCCTTGGCTGTTATATTTTCTGCAAAAGCGTCCAGATCGCCAGAGACTAGCTGATGAATTAATCCTAAGCGTAAGGCTTCACTTGATGAGATAGGGCATGCCTCATAGAGTAACTTTTGCGTACAGCCGTAACCTATCATGGCGGGTAAAAGTACCGACCAATATTCAGAGCCGCACAGGCCTAAATTGGCATAGGAAGGGTTGAGCACTACGTTTTTTCTGGCATAGCGTAAGTCCGCTGCAATTGCCATCATAACGCCGCCGGCAGAGGCAGAGCCCTGCAGGGCGCTAATTACTAATTTAGTGTCTGCTGTTAAAATGGCATGTACTATTTTGTTCAAGGCTTTGAGGTTTTTATAAGCCAGAATAGAGGCGTTATATTGTAAGTGAATGGCATTTAAGTCAATGCCGTTGCAGAAAAAGTCAGGGCCGCCCCAAAGTACAATTACTTTTATGGAGTCATCTTCTTTGGCAGATTGAATGGTTTCAAAAAGCTGCCTGCAATCTTTTAAATCCATTGCACCATTGTGAATAGGGAATTTAATATGCCCGACATTATTGAGAGTTTGATAGCTTATTTCGCTCATTTAAATTCACTCAAAACGTTATTTCCGATTGAGCCAGCAGATCGACTGGCCGAATTTTTATATTTTCAGTAATGCGTGCCATTCGCGAAATCCACACGCAGCCGTCCAGTGTACTTACACAGATCTGACCGTCATGCTGCATAATAATCTCTCCCGGTGTCTCTTTTAAATAGGTATCAGACTCGCCAATGCGCGCGCCGTAAACAAGATAGTGATTATTCTCAATTATTGCCGGGGCACCTGGCTGGCTGTCGCCCGCATGAATCTTTTTAATTATAGCCGCTGTTGGTTGATCCCATTTAATGCTCAGCTGTTGCTGTGATATTCGTCTTCGATAAAGAGGATCGGCTAATAGAGGCTGTTTGTCTGAATAATAATGCGTTAAAGCAAGGGGAAGTATCTCCAGAGCCCAATCAGATATCTGTTGTCGATAGATAGTCGACAATGATGCCACAGGCAGTCTGAATTTAGCTTGCGCCCAAACAGGCCCTGCATCCCACTGCGCATTGGCTTGAATAATAGAGACAGACCAGTCCGTTTTTCCTTCTAAAATAGCCCAGTTTAATACACTGGGTCCAGCTTCATCCGGGGGGCCCGGATGAACAATAAAACAGGGGATGGCAGACCAGATCTGATCGGGAATGTAATGCTCTAAAAAGGGACAAATAATCAAGTCGGGCTGAAATGCTTTAATGCCCGCTGGATTAATTCCCACCATTAATTGACTCTCTTTAAATAAATGAGAAAAATTAACCCAAAACTTCTGACTCAAGCCATTAAAGGCACTGCATAGAAACAGACATTTTTTATTGCTAAGTCTAATCAATAAATCATTATCCATTAACAGATCCTAGGTAATTGCTCACCAAGCGGCATCTCTACCATTCTTAAGCTACCGATAGTGGTTTCAAGGGTGACTTTGCCGACGTTTCTATCCAGTACTTGGCCGATAATGGCACTCTCTTTGCCAAGCGGGTGCTGCTGCATCGCTTGCAGCACTGCCCCCGCATCTACTTGGGGAACAATCGTAATTAATTTACCTTCATTGGCAATAATCAGCGGATCTAATCCCAGTAGATTGCAGGCAGCTTGAACCGAATCACGAATTGGAATGGCGGACTCTTGAAGGCGTATCTCTATCTGACTTGCTTGGGCTATCTCATTTAAGGTGCTGGCAAGTCCGCCTCGGGTGGGATCTCTTAGTAGATGGACATTGGCAGAAGCATTTAATATTGTGGCGACCAGGGTATGCAGGGCGGCTGTATCCGATTGAATAGTGGTTTCAAAAGACAAGCCTTCTCGCTGTGACAAGATGGCAATACCGTGATCGCCGATATAGCCATTGGTGATAACAACATCCCCAACTTGTGCATTTTCCGGTGAGATTTTCTGCTGGTGGTTAATAATACCTATCCCTGAAGTGTTAATAAATATGCCGTCACCACAGCCTCGCTCGACCACCTTAGTATCACCGGTCACTATTTTTACTTGTGCTGCCTGTGCAGCGGCAGCCATGCTGTTAACTATCTCTTTTAGGTCATTAATCGGCAGCCCCTCTTCAAGAATAAAGGCTGCGGAAAGAAACTTAGGCACGGCACCGCACATGGCAATATCATTCACTGTGCCATTGACGGCAAGATCGCCAATATTCCCCCCGGGAAAAAAATAGGGATTAACCACAAATGAATCGGTGGAGAAAGCCAATTGATTGCACTCCATGGTTAACAGCGCGCCATCATGAGCCTGATTTAAAACCGGGTTGTTAAATGCCGGGAAAAACAGTTCATTGATAAGCATGTTGGAAAGACGACCTCCACTCCCATGAGCCATTATAATGCTTGATGATGTCATAGCTTATCCTAAGTTTTGTTGTTTCTGTATTTGTGCCCGTACGGGATGTTACTCCGCGTTTTGTGTTTGCCATTGGCCAAAAAGTTGCAGGGTTTTTAAGGCTGCCTCTTCATCGAGTTTGCTGATAGCAAATCCGGCATGAACAACAACGTAGTCGTTAACTGCAACTTCATCAATCCACTCAACGACAACCTCTCTTACTATTCCGCTAAAATTAACTTTTGCTGTTATCGGCACTGATGATTGATTAATAGAAATAACCCGTCCCGGGATTGCTAGGCACATAGGCAACTCTCTTATTTAGTTTTATTTATTAACTGATGTTTTTTTAAGTGTATCCTGCAGATCTAATGATTTTTTGCTGCGCTGTTTCTTTAAAAAAAACAGGACTATTTTAAAGAGGGCGAAAGCGACAAAGGCTATCGTAAAAGCGATAATAAGATGATCGAGTGCATGCCAGGCATCAGAGCTGCCTGCTAAAGAGTGAGCCCATGCAGAATTTGCAGTTAATAGCGTAGTAAATAATATAATGAATGGGATTCTTATTTTCATTTTAAAGATCCTTTTTATTATTGGAACAATAACCAGATTGCAGCTCAGCTTTATTGGCAATTAACCAATTGCTGAATTGAGCAATATTTTCACCTGAAGTGGCTGAAAGTTGAATAATCTCTATATCGGGATTGATCTGTTTTGCATATTCACAGCATTGTTTTAGATTAAAATTAACGTAGGGAAGCAGATCGATTTTGTTAATAATCATAAGATCGGCGGCATGGAAAATTTCCTGATACTTCAAAGGCTTATCTTCGCCTTCAGTGACCGATAAAATAACAATTTTATGCGCTTCTCCTAAATCAAAACCGGCCGGACAAATCAGATTCCCGACATTTTCGATAAACAAAAAAGCATTTTTCTGCATATCAAGATGGTCAATCGCATGACCCACCATATGCGCATCTAAGTGACACCCTTTACCGGTATTAATTTGCGTCGCTTTAACACCTGTTTCTCTGATTCGCGCGGCATCGATAGCGGTTTGCTGATCACCTTCAACCACATAAATAACATGTTGTTTTTTTAAGCGGTTGATAATTTCCGTTAATAATGTGGTTTTACCTGATCCGGGACTGGAGATGAAATTCAGTGCGAAAATATCGTCGGCCTGCAACTTTTGCCTGTTTTGTTCGGCGTAATAATTGTTTTTAGCTAAAAGATTTTGTTCAATTTCAAGCATGCGGGATCCACTTAGACGGGCTACGGAAGCTGCTGCTGAATTTTGTTCACAATCAATATGCTGATGTTCAGAGATAGGATCATGTTGATGATCAGCATGCTTATGCATAGTTTCAACTGCGTGTTCGGCTTTATTACAACCACAGATATTACACATTTAATTCTCCACCTGTAACGATTTAATGATCATTTGCTCACCATCGATAATTTTAATGCGCATCTGACCGCAAAAGCGACAGGGCTCATACCAGCTTGAGGTGATAATCGGTTGATGACAATGCTGGCAAATACCCTTGGCAAGCTTATCCTGAATCACAAGTTCAGCGCCTTCTGCCAAGCTGTTTTTGGCTGCAGCGTCAAAACAAAAAAGCAGAGCCGATTTTTCGATTCCGGCTAACACGCCAATTTCTAATGTAATTTTAATCACCTTTTTAAAGTCATGCGTTAATGCATTTTCCTCTATCATTTCGATAAGACTTTCCGCAATTGACAGTTCATGCATCGGGCTTATCCTCTGCAGTCACTGCGGCGTGCTGCAGTAACTGCACAGGATCTTGACATGCTAATAATTCCTTTAAAAATTGCGTGGCGAGTTTAATATTTTCTTCAGCCTGTTTTGATAAGGGCGCGCCAAGCTCAAAACAGTAACCGCGAACACTCAATACAAAGGCGGGGGGGCATTGTTTATTTTGTGTTTTTTCATAGATTGTCATTAATGCTTCCGGGCTTAATGCATGAGTGGTATATCCAATCTCCGCAGCCGTTATAACGGGTTCAATTTGATAGGCTGTGTCACCTTGAAAGCTTGCATCAATAAAAACAACGCAGGCATCCTCACTAATATCGTAGATATGTTCAGGCTGCAGTTGAAAATCTTCTATAAGTTGAATATTTTCAAGTAAAAATTGCTCAATAAACTGTTTAATAACTTGATGCAGGCAGGGGCCGATGGCGTCATCCCCCCTGCTTGGATTGCCCCAGGTAAATAGGTTTAAAGCTTGCCGACACGCTTTTTCCATCACTACCTCTTTTTTAATGTAATAGTCATTGTCTTAGAGTGCCATCTGCATCTTTAATTAACTGACTGATAAGTTCTCCGCTTTGCTGGTGGCGCATTTCAACTTTCAGCGGCATTTTCCCGATGGCATGGGTGGCACAGGATAAACAGGGATCATAAGCACGAATAGCGACTTCTATATTATTTAAAACAGCTTCGCTGATTTCACGGCCATTAATTTGTTGATTGGCTACGACGCGTATCGATTCATTTAATGCGCTATTGTTATGGGTTGTCGCGACAATCAGATTGGCTTTGCTGATAAGATCATCTTCATCTACCTGGTAATGATGAAATAGAGTTCCACGAGGTGCCTCAATAACCCCTATGCCTTCATTTTGGCGTTTACCCTGAACAATCAGATCGCCTCCCGTAATGATAGAATCGTTAAGTAACTGTTTGATTTTTTCGGCAGAAAAAAGCAGCTCTATCATGCGTGCCCAATGGTAGGCCAATGTAGAATGAACCGGCTCTTTTCCGCCATAAGCGATAAATTCCTGACGCGCTTTTTCAGCCCGCGGCGTCGATATATAATCACAATTATTGATCCGGGCTAATGGGCCCGTGCGATACCAACCTGATTCTTTGCCGAGCGATTTAATAAAAGGGAATTTCATATAAGACCATGATTTTACTTCTTCCTGAATCAGATTTTGGTAATCACAATAATCCTGCTGATCAAACAGTAGGTTACCGCTGGCATCTTTTAATCTTAATTTGCCATGATAAAGATCCAGTTCACCATTTTTGCCAATTAAACTTAAATAATTAGACCTTAATAGCGCGAAGTTTTTGTGGAAAGGTTCATTGGCTAAATAACAATCTCTCGCCGTTTTAACCGCGCACTCTGACCAAGCGATAATTTGTTCAATATCACCGAGAAGATAGTTATTATCCTCCCGGCTTAATGGCTTATTCATCCCCCCCGGGATACAGCCTGTACCATGGATTCTCTTACCGCAAATAACTCTTATCACCTCCTGACCATACTTCCTTAGTTTTACGCCCTGAAGAGCGAGTTCAGGATGTTTATCAATCACACCCACGATATTTCTGCAGTCAATATCACTTTCAAAACCAAACAGTAAATCGGGAGAGCTAAGATGAAAAAAATGCAGGGCATGGGACTGCAGAGTTTGCCCATAATGTAACAGCAGTCTTAATTTATAAGCCGTTTCAGTCAGCTCTGTTACACCTGCAATCATATCAATCGCCTTACCTGCTGCGATATGATGGCTCACCGGGCAGATACCGCAAAGTCGCTGCACTAATATAGGAATTTCCCAATAGGGACGTCCCTGAATAAAATGTAATAAGTCATAGGGTAATTCGGGCTCTTTTCCATCCAATAAATCATTGAAAATTTTCCAAAAAGCATCTGCAGGAGGGGGGCAGCCGGGGAGGAAATAATCGACTTTTATTACTTCATGAATGGGGTGAACTTTTTCAAGCAGATAGGGGATCTCTTTATCGGTAGGGATCTTAGGGGTCACCACGCCAATGCCGTTAAGGTAGGACTCATCTAAACAGGCTTTGACATCAATACTATTGCGCAGCGAAGGAACGCCACCATTAATAGCGCAAGAGCCCACGGCAATAATAATTTTACAACTCTTTCTAAAGTGCCTTAGCACTTCAATATTTTCTGTATTACAGACTGCGCCTTCAATTAAACCCAGATCGCAATCTGGCGCGCAATTTTTTATATCGTTAAGAGGGCAACGGCTTAATTCAACCTGTTCAAGCAGTTCAATGATCCGTTCATCCATATCAAGAAATGACATATGGCAGCCGAAACACCCGGCCAAAGAGCAGGTGGCTACTTTAATTTTTTTCTTCTGCAGCTCTGTGGCTTCTGTTTGTTGTTTTTCTTTTATCAAACTATCGGGGCGTATATTGCCCACATCGCGAATGGAGTGTTTATCATAAATACGCTCACCAATCGGGGTTTTAAAACCTTGCCCTTTAATGATAATACAGCCCACCGGACAGATATGGGCTGATTTATCAGTAATTTTCATCTCGGTGTCTTTTAAATTCCCACTTTTGGAATTAATGGCCATTCTTTTATTAATGCTTCTCCCGGCGATGGTAAATATATCTTTTTTATCGACCTCTATACTCGCTCTTACGCAAAGCTCACAAAAAATACAGCGGTTTCGATCGATCATAATATCAGGGTGACTGGCATCGACATTTCTTTTCGCATTAAAGCGCGGGAAATGAAGATCTGTCATCCCCAAATCATAGGCCAGGGCTTGCAGTTGACAGTTACCGCTGCGTTCACAAAAAGGGCAGTAATGATTGCCTTCAACAAACAGCATCTGAACGAGAGTGCGCCTCATCATGGTAAGTTCATGCGTTTCATTTTTGACCAGCATGCCCTGCTGAGCTTTGGTGCAGCATGATGAAGTTTTACGGCCGTTAATCTCACAGGTACAGATTTTACAACTGCCGTTAGGGGTAAATTCAGGATTAAAGCATAGGTGAGGAATATAGATATTGGCTTTAATAGCCGCCTGCATAACTGTTTCGCCCTCTATAAAAGGGATCTCAAGGCCATCTATAATGAATGTCTTTCTCTGCTTGCTGCTCTTGCTCATAATAATCAATAACCTTATTGATTGCTCTGTATCTCAACGATATCAATCGCACGTTGAATTGATTCTTCTACATTAAATGAAGGTTGGTAGTCTTTATCTGTCATGCGTTTTACAAAATATTCTGGAAATTTTTCTAATGTTTGTAATAGGGGCTCTGCTGCTCTTTGCCCTAACCCGCAATGACTCATTTTATTCATCACATGGTTAAGCTGTTTGATGCTGTCCAGATCCAGTCTGGCACCTTGTCCAGCCGCTACTTTATCGGCTAAATCACACATCAGTTTGGTCCCCACTCGACATGGCGTGCAAAAACCACAGCTTTCATTCATAAAGAAATGGGTAAAATTAAGCGCATTTTCCAGAAGATCGCGGCTTTGGTTAAACACCATAAAAGAACCGCCGGTATTGAGATCATCGAATGAAATAACCCTGTTAAATTCAGAGGGAGTAATTAAAGTACCGGAGGGGCCGCCAACCTGTACCGCTTGTACAGATTTTGCGCCGCATAAATTGAGTATATTTTTCACCGGCAAGCCTAAGGGGATCTCGTAAATGCCCGCTTTTTCTACATCACCGCTGATGCTTAATATTTTACATCCGCTAAAACCGGAAATGCCTTGCGCAGAAAAATCATCAGCACCTTTTTCTATAATGAGTGCGGCATAACAAAAGGTTTCCACATTGTTGACCACCGTGGGTTTATCTAAGTAACCACGGGTGACAGGGAAAGGGGGGCGGATTCGCGGGATGGCCCGTTTACCTTCAAGGGATTCAATTAAAGCCGATTCTTCTCCGCAAACATAGGAGCCGGCACCCATAAATATTTCAATATCAAAGCTCAGCCCACTCCCTAGAATTCGAGTGCCCAGTAAGTTAGCCTCTCGGCGTTTTTGCAAGGCTGCATTGAGTTTTTGATAGAGGTGCTGATATTCATAACGTAAATATATAAACCCCCTACGGGCGCCAATTACATAGGCACAAATGGTCATTCCCTCAATGAGCTGCTCGGCATAACTGTTAAGCAATACGCGATCTTTAAAGGTGCCAGGCTCTCCTTCATCAGCATTACATACGACATAACGCTCATTTTCTTCGCTTAATCGGCAGTACTTCCATTTTAAAGCGGTTTTAAAACCGGCACCGCCACACCCCCGCAGGGCGGATTTATCAATTTCGGCAAGCGTGTAGTGAGGATCCATTGTAAGTGCTTTTTTGATGGCCGCACCGGGCTCAGTTTCAATATTTAACAACACTCCTTTACTTTGGATATTATCAGCCACAGCAAACCATGCCTTTGGCCACTCCTTAACTTCAATATTTTTTTCAATTTCCCCGACAATCTGATCGATTCTTTTTTTGCTTAAGCGGGTTAATGGCAAACCATTAATCAATGCAGCAGGACCTTGATCGCTCATACCTGTACAGGAGCTGTTTGCTACCGTAACGATGCCGTCAGCTCTAGGCTGGTTTAATTTAACCTGGAGTTTTTCACAGAGATATTCGCTTAGTTCATTTTTACCCGATATATGATCGATAATGCTGTCACTCATGTAGATATCATAATGCCCTCTGTCTCGGTAATGAAGAAAGTGATAAAACTCGATAAGCGCTCTAATTTTTGGAGGATATATTGTCAATTCAGTAGACAGTTGCTGTATCGCATCCTCAGGAATATGGCCACAGGAAAATTGGATATTACGCAGTATTTGTAATAGATAAGCGGCATTACCCCGATAGCCTCTAACTTGATTATGGATGAGTGTAGTAAGAGGTTTGTCCATTTTTAAACGCTCCTAATATCGTTGTAAGCACTGTGTTTGTTAATTTTAAAATCAATGCGTCATATATTGAATAAAAGTGACTATTGAGAAAAGTTCAATCGCAGATAAGTTAGCCGATCTCACTCTTTTAAAGGTAGACTAATAATCCGTTATTAATGTTAATATATTTCACTATAATGATAAAACAGCATGATTAATCTCAGAAAAATATCTCTATTATGCTTAGTGATTATATTTTCTAACTACCTTTAGTTAAGTTAACCAAGGCGCGCATGTGAAACAGCGATATCAGATAAATGTTCAGGGTAGAGTACAAGGTGTAGGTTTTAGACCCTTTGTTGCAGTGACCGCCTCTCAACTAAATTTATCCGGTTGGGTGCGTAATATCAGGCAATCTGTGTTAATTGAAATAGAGGGAGAAGCTGTCGATACGGAAACGTTTTTACAGCAACTGCAAGCAAAAGCGCCAGCAGTTTCAAAGATAGAGCAACTTAATAAAAAACAGATAAAAAACCAAGGTGACAGTGGATTTCATATTTTAGAGAGTAGCGGTCAAAATGACGGGGCAGTGAATATTTCCCCCGACAGCGGAATTTGCAAAACCTGTCAAAAAGAGCTGTTCTCCAAGGAAAATAGACGCTATCGATACCCCTTTATCTGCTGCACCCAATGCGGCCCGCGTTACAGTATTCTCAAGGCGTTACCCTTTGATCGTTGCCATACCACCTTAAATGCCTTTCCAATGTGTGATCATTGCTTAGAAGAATATAAAAACCTCAAGGATCGGCGTTTTCATGCTCAGGGTATTAATTGCCCGCAATGTGGCCCCCAAATTAGTTATGTTAATCAACTGGGGGAGATTGTTGCTGAAAAAGAACAGGCATTAACACTTGCCATTGCTGCATTAGAGGCAGGTAATATCCTAGCCGTTAAAGGGTTAACCGGATTTCATATTGTCGTCGATGCGAGCAATCATCAAGCGGTTTTACGGCTGCGCGAGAAAAAGCAGCGTCCGAGCAAACCCTTTGCCGTTATGTATCCAAATTTATCACTGGTCGAAGCTGATTACCTGATGGGAGATAAAGAAAAATTACTGTTAAGCAGTGAGATTGCTCCCATTATATTACTGGAAAATAAACAAACTAACCTATCTCTTAGTCCGGCCATAGCACCGAATAATCCCTATATGGGCGTAATGTTAGCCTATACCCCTCTGCATCAGCTTATTTGCCGAGCGGTTAATAAACCGCTCGTTGTTACCAGTGCCAACCGCAGCGGCGAGCCTGTTTGTTGTGATAATAAGCAGGCGCTTGAGCAGCTGGGGGAGATGGTTGATGGCTTTGTTATGCACGATCGGGAAATCTACCAGGGCTTAGATGATTCGATTGTTAAATTTGTTAATAATGAACCCATGCTATTAAGACGGGCACGCGGTTATGTACCGGATTATCTGCCTTTAGAAACAGAACAAGCCTCTATTATGGCACTTGGAGGTCAGTTAAAAAATACAATCGCCCTGACCAAAGGCAAGCGACTCTATCTAAGTCAATATATTGGAGATCTTGAGAATGTCGCAGCTGTCGATCGCCATCGGAAAATAAAAAAAATAATGACGAGTTTGATTGCTGTTGAAGCCGATTTTGTCGCCTGTGATTTACATCCTGATTATGTCACCACGCAATTAGCCAAAGAAGCTGCTCTGCCCATTATCAGTACTCAGCATCATGTGGCTCATCTTTATGCGGCGATGATGGAACATCAGATAATCGATCAAGCTTTCGGCGCGGTTTGGGATGGCAACGGCTTTGGTGAAGATGGAACATTATGGGGAGGCGAATTCATGGCAATGGTTGCAGATAAACCGCAGAGAGTTGCCACTTTTCTACCCTTTAAATTGCCGGGGGGCTCAGCCGCTATAAAAGAACCAAGGAGAGTGGCTTTATCTCTCTTATATGAAATTTATGGTAAAGAGATGAGTGCTACCGAGGTAGTTAAATCATTATCTCCCTTTGCTCTCCCGACAATAAAGCAGATCCAAAAAATGCTGTGCAATAATATTAACAGTCCATCTACCAGCAGCGCCGGCAGGTTGTTTGATGGGGTTTCAAGTTTATTAGATTTAGTACAGCTTAATAGCTTTGAAGGGGAAGCTGCAATGCGCTTAGAATTTGCAGCTAAAACCTCATCAGACCGGGCTGTCTATGCTGTACCAATTGATTTTTCAGTTACCCCCAATATCATCGATTGGCGGCCGATGGTCGCAGCTATTATTGCTGATATTAGCAATGGTATTCCCTCATCAATTATAGCCAGGCGTTTCCATAACAGTGCCGCAGCTATTATTTTAAAAATATCGCAGCATTATTGTGTAACACAAATATTATTAACCGGTGGCTGTTTTCAAAATACGCTATTGATTGAAACAACCTCAGCTCTTTTGCAAAAACAGGGGATAGAGGTTTTGTGGCATAAAAAATTACCGGCTAATGATGCAAGTATTTGTGTGGGGCAGGTAAAGGCTGTCTGTGATTTGCAGAAAAAATAAAAAGCCCCTAGCATTGTGAAGTGGTAATTGCTTCAACAGGGACTATTTCAGCAAATATACTTTAAACAAGCCGACTTATCGCTCAATTTCACGGAACTGTTTTAAATACTCGAAATTTATTGAGTTTTTACTATTTATTGGTATTGTTTGCCGAAATTTTAATTATTTGATAAAGGAATGCGAAATGAGATCCATTATAGTTTTTTTTGTTGTTAATATGTTGGCTTTTTCATCGATGAGTTATGCTCGAGATGATATTAATGATTATTCGATACAAGATGCATTAAGCTCCGTGCATGCTAAAGATAAATTGGGAAATGATGTAAAGTTTCATTTTGGCAATCAAAAACATGGAAAAGTGCTCAAAAAAAAGGGGCTGTTTAAAACTAATAAAAAGACTAATGCTTTTAATAAAACAGATTCAGAAGCTTGCGAATGGGTATTTTTATCCGCAATGATTGCATTAAAAGAGCAAGCTGAGAAAAAAGGTGCAAATGCCGTTATTAATATAAAATCTAATTACAAAAACAATTTAACGTCTAGCAATAAAACGTTTCAGTGTGGTTCAGGCACCTTTATAGCGGGTGTCGCTCTTGTGGGTGATATTGTAACTATTAAATAACTGCTTGTACTCAGTTAATTTTAATAAGCTAATTATAACCGCTTAACTCTTGAAGTTTATTCTAGTGTTAAGCGTTATTTAGCGCTTAATCCAATTTTATAATATTCCCTGCCGACTAGCCTTGCTTTAAAAATCATAAAACCTATTGTG
>JABXKR010000123.1 GCA_013619145.1 Psychromonas sp.
CATTATGAAGAGGCAACCTTATAAAAAGAAGTCTAAAAAGCGTGGACCTGTTGTATCAAAGAAAGTTACCTATGACGGTATCAACTTTGCATCAGGTCTTGAGCGTTATATGTACATGGCATTAAAAAATGCTGGCATAAAATCTAAGTACGAAGGAGAAACGTTTGTTTTATTAAATGGTTTTCATTTTGATAATCAAGTTTATGAACGTCAAGCCAATGGCAAGGGTGAGTATAAAAATAGAGGTGAGAAAAGGATCTTACCTATTAAGTATACACCAGATTTTATTGGCGATGACTTTATAATAGAAACAAAAGGTCGAGCTAACGAATCATTTCCAATGCGATGGAAGTTATTCAAGCAGTTAGTTAAGAATCAGTTTCCTGGTACAACATTATACAAACCACAAAATCATAAAGAATGCGACGAGACAGTAAGCATAATCCTTTCGAAACAAAAAGGATAGCTAGACAGAAGTATGCCGAGCGCCAGATTGATAAGTTTGTCAAATGGAGTTGGGAAATACGAGGTAAAGTTAAATACAGCGAATTAGTAGATTTACAAGAACAATATAATATAAAAGTTTATGGATGAAAATGAAAAGAAAATAGCTTGGTCTATTGAAATAGGGTTTTACCCTGGTATACTATTAGGAATTAGATCATATCCTGAAGAGGATCAAACAACTCATGTGTTATATTTACCGTTTGTAGATTTAGCGTTAACAGTTTATAGGTAATGCAGCAAGATGTAGAGACACAATTCCATACGATAGACCTGTTTATACGGTCTATCTTGGATGATATGCGTAAAGTATCAATGTCTACAAAAAAAGCTGATACGATGGCTTATATTGATGCCTGGAAGACTGAATTAACAACAATACAACACATAATGGATATATAATGGGATTATTTGACGAAAGAATAGCATACAAACCTTTTGAGTACCCTGAGTACTACACAGAAGGTTGGCTAAAACAAGCTCAAGCATTTTGGTTACACACTGAAATCTCTATGCAGAGCGATATTAAAGATTGGAATGAAAAACTTAACGAAAAAGAAAAGCACCTTGTTGGAAACATCTTGCTCGGGTTTGCTCAAACAGAATGCGCAGTGTCGGACTATTGGACCCAAAAAGTCGTTGGCTGGTTTCCAAAGCACGAAATCCGCCAGATGGCAATGATGTTTGGATCACAAGAAACAATTCACGCTGTTGCTTACAGCTATTTAAATGAAACCTTAAAACTAGAAGATTATGAAGCGTTTTTGCATGAACCTGCTACCGCACAGAGATTTGATAATTTGGTTGCTTATGACGGTACAAGTAATGTTGGTATTGGTAAGTCTCTTGCCGTATTTTCTGCTTTCGCTGAGGGCGTTAGTTTGTATTCAGCTTTTGCTGTACTTTATAGTTTCCAGCTTCGTAATTTACTCAAGGGTATTGGACAGCAAATGAAATGGTCAGTAAGAGATGAGTCTCTTCACAGTAAAATGGGTTGTAAGTTATTCCGCGATATGTGTAGCGAAGATAGTCAGTTACTGCATTTATGTCGAGAAGATATAATAAAAGCCGCAGATACCATGATTAAGCTGGAAGTAAGCTATATTGATAAGATGTTTGAAATGGGTGACATTGAAGGCATTGCAGCAAACGATTTAAAACATTTTATAAAGAAAAGAACAAATGAAAAACTTGTGGAACTTGGTTACATCGATTTGGGATCGTATTTTGCTTATGACATTAAAGCAGCAGCTAATCTTGATTGGTTCTATCATCTTACCGGGGGCGTCACTCATACTGATTTTTTCGCGACTAGGCCGACAGATTATTCAAAAGCTGGCGAAGGAGAAGACTTTGAAGACATTTGGTAATATAGGATTAACTAACAGAGAACTAAAAGAAGATTTAGAATGAAAGAAAATTTAGTAGATAAAGCTTGGACGTGCGATTGTGGAGCTTTAAACTCATATTCAAACGCATGTTGCGCTAAATGTAAAAAATAAAAAATGAAAGGACAAAAACAAAGTAGAACAGATTTATTAGAGAAAAAAATCGATGCACTTATTAAGGTTGTACAACAGCTGTTAGATGAGAATGCATATTTAAAGGATCTAGCAGTAGGTACTTTAGAAACAATTAAACTCATGGACGATTATGAAGACGCAATTGAAAAGCTTAAAGAAAAAGTGGCTGAAGAGTCTAGTAAAGCAGCGGAAGCTGACGCCGGTTGAAAGACTGGCAAATAGATTAGGATATATGGGGACGGCATTTATGATGATGTCTCCCCATTTATTACCTGATCAAATAGGAGTGTTTACATATGTGCTTGCAGGTACATTATCAATACCTCAAGTGTTTGTGGCAAAACAATGGAACTTAGTAGCAGTAAATTTAAACGTAGCAATAGCCTACACGATATTATATTTATCATGAAAGGCACACTAGCTAGAAGCGTAGAGTTGTTAACGGATTTAGCAGAGCTTCAAAATGGTCCTCCACTTGTTACATATGAAAAACAATGGAACACAACAATGGAAGAAGTTTGGGATTTTATTAATGCCTTTAACAAATCGAGAAAAAAATAACAAGTAACAATACTATTTAAAATATGTGGAATGAAAAATGGATTAAAGGAGAAGATTACCCTTCGTGGGGTAATACAGACGTATACAAGAAGACTATATCCGGGGGATATTTATATAGAGGAGAAAGTCCTCGTGAAGCATACCAGAGAGTCAGTAAGACGGTTGCTTATAGGCTTCATAAACCAGAAATGGCTGAAACGTTTTTTAGTTACATCTGGAACGGCTGGTTGTGCCTTGCTAGCCCTGTGCTATCCAACACTGGTACTGACCGGGGTTTGCCTATCAGTTGCTTTGGCATTGATGTGGCTGATTCTATACAGGATATTGGACAAAAGAATTTAGAAATGATGCTACTCGCTAAGCACGGCGGTGGAGTAGGTATCGGTATTAATCAAATTAGACCCGCTGGCGCAACAATAACAGGTAATGGAACATCAGACGGAGTTGTACCTTTTTGTAAAATCTATGATTCAACAATACTCGCGACTAATCAAGGATCAGTCAGAAGAGGAGCTGCATCGGTTAACATCAATATTGAACACAATGACTTTGAAGAATGGCTTGAAATTAGAGAGCCTAAAGGAGATGTCAACAGACAATCACTTAATCTACATCAGTGTGCAGTTGTGGGTGACAAGTTTATGCGACGCCTTGAACAAGGAGATGCAGATGCTAGATCTAAATGGAGTAAATTGCTTAGAAAACGAAAAGCAACTGGAGAGCCGTACATTATGTTTAAAGGAAATGTTAACAAGTCAAATCCAAAAGCATATAAAGAAAACGGATTAAAAGTACATATGACTAACATATGTTCAGAAATCACATTACACACCGATGAAAACCACAGCTTTGTCTGTTGCTTATCATCATTAAACTTAGCAAAATATGACGAATGGAAAGACACTAATCTTATTTATGACGCCACTTTCTTTCTTGACGGTGTTATG
>JABXKR010000172.1 GCA_013619145.1 Psychromonas sp.
TCTGCTATCAGAACACCATAATCCATGCGATACACATGATCGCCAGATAAAATCAAAATATATTTAGGACGCTCAGCACGAATAATATCCATGTTTTGAAAAACAGCATCAGCAGTACCCACATACCAGTCATCACTATTACGTTGCGATGCCGGCAGTATTTCCACAAATTCTGATAAATTAGCCTTAAAACTTCCCCAACCGCGGTTAATATGGCGGATTAATGAGTGTGATTTGTATTGAGTTGCAATACCCACGCGTTGAACACCTGAGTTGACACAGTTTGATAATGGAAAGTCGATAATACGGAATTTACCGCCAAAATATACAGCGGGTTTAGCACGCCAATTCGTTAACTCGAACAATCGACTACCGCGACCGCCAGCTAAAATTAATGCATAAGTATTCTTAGTAAGGTTACTAATATGCTTATCATTATCGTGCGACATAAATGAATCTCCATCTGTTTTGAAAATGAAATAGTATTTTCTGTACCTATAAAGGAATAGGATTTTATTTGTGAATGGATAAATAGCCATGTATTTAACAACGGATTGTGAAGTGGTAGACGACAATAAAATATTTATTGGCAACAATGACCAATAAAGAAACAGATCTAATTAAGCGCAGTAAGTAAATCTGAAATTTATCCTTAGTAACTACTAACCCAAAACAGTGCCGTTTCGCTACATTGTTCATTCTAATCTGGCTATCGAGGTTTCACTTGCTAACGTTATTGTGCAGCGTAATTGATTTGTTAATCGGTTATAAAAATTGAATTGTAAATTAAGGTGTTGAAAGTCGTATCTGGCATTAGCGTGCAGTGTTCTGCTTCGGAAAGGAGCAAAGCGACTTAAAAATATTGTTATTTAATCTAACCCATTAATTTTAATCTGCACCATGCAAATGATTTGGATATATTCACCTAATTAGTGAGATCGAGCTTGCATAACTTGAGCGTACAAAAAACAAACTTAAAATATCTAACTAAGCTCAAATAAGTAATTGCAGGTTGATTTACAATCACTTTTTGCATTGTTGTATACATTGGAAAATATCACTTTCAGGTTTCGTTTTTTGCGGAAGGAGTAAAAAATAACACCTCGATTTTCCTGTGATGTGCCATCTGGCTTACGTACCCGGTGTGGTGCAACAGTTGATGTTAGCGACCTTGAAGCGTTAATGCCTTGGTTAGATTGGGCTTATCATCAAGTGAAGTAATTACTAGCTGTAACAAACGTTAGATTCAGCTCTTTTTTCAACGTTAAATACTGGAATTAATATGTTTCAAATTAGAACTTACAATCAAATCGCCAGCATCGGCTTGGATAATTTTAGTCATGATAACTATGAAGTGGCAAGTGCGCTTAATGAGCCTGATGCCATTATTTTACGTAGTTTTAAACTGCATAATGAGCCTTTGGCTGATTCAGTCAAAGCAATTGCTCGCGCAGGGGCTGGGGTTAATAATGTCCCGGTGGAAAAATGCTCGGAGAAGGGCATTGTGGTATTTAATACGCCAGGTGCTAATGCTAACGCAGTTAAAGAGTTGGTACTGTCTGCTATGTTGCTTTGTTCGCGAGATGCGATTGCAGGCATTAACCATTGTCGTGGTTTGGTGGATATCTCTGAACAGGAGATGGGGCCGGCGCTTGAAGAAGCTAAAAAACACTTTAAGGGCCATGAAATTGTTGGCAAAACGCTTGGGGTAATTGGTTTGGGCGCAATTGGTGCGAGTGTCGCCAATATGGGAGTTGATTTGGGGATGAATGTGGTCGGTTTTGATCCCGCTATTTCAATTGAGGCGGCTTGGCGTTTATCCAGCAAAATTGAGAAGATGGAAAACTTGCACTCCTTGATGGCGCGTTGTGATTATATTACCTTGCATGTGCCTGCGATTGATGCCACTCAAAATATGATCAACAGTGATGCATTAGCATATCTTAAACAAGATGCCTGCCTGCTTAACTTTGCCCGTGGTGAAATTACTGATTCAGATGCGGTGATAGCCGCGCTTGATGGTGGTAAGTTGCATCGGTTTGCCACTGATTTCCCTACGCCTGCAATGATTTCACGTAACGATGTGATCCCTATGCCTCATCTTGGCGCAAGTACAGAAGAAGCGGAAGATAATTGCGCGATCATGGCCTGTAATCAATTAATCGATTTTTTAGAAAATGGTAATATTATAAATTCAGTTAATTTTCCTTCCATTAGTCTTGAACGAAGCACTCCTTATCGCATCACTTTTGTAAATGAAAATGTTGCTGGTGTCTTAGGGCATGTTCTAACTGTTTTGGCGGATATGGAAATTAATGTCGCTGATATGATGAATAAAAGTCGTAGCAATATTGCTTATAATATTATTGATCTGGAAAGCGGGGCTTGTGAGGAGCTGTTGGCGGCAATAGGTAAAATTGAACATGTAATTGCTGTTCGTGCGTTGTAAAAACCTCAACTCGGGAATAAGCAAATCGATACAGTGCAGCTACTTTCACCTGTTTCTGCATTAAATCAGCTACCAATAGACAGCTATTGCTACGCTGATTTGCCTTGAACTACACAAAATTATCAACACTGTATGCTATAAAAATTTAACTCCATGATATAAAATAATATTGCGCTTTCATTATCCCGAGCTGAGGTTAAAAAGTAAGTGATAAGGCCCTTGGTTTTATAAACTCGGGCCTGATTTTTAGTTTTCGCATAGTCTGACTTCCAATTGGCCTGTTTTATTGCTAAAAGTTTTGCTTGTTCCGCCTTTTTCCCTGCTTAAACTGAGCGCTTAATTATTGGCATTGATCTAAACAGTTGGGATATATTATCAACTATTAACTAAACTATTTTTTATCTCACTAATCGAGCAAATAATGGAAGTCGAACTACTAGAAATTCAAGATTTTATTAGCCAATACGCCCCTTTTGATCAACTTCCAGAAGAAGCATTACTTGAAGTTGTACAAAGTGTAGAGATCTCTTATTACCGGGCTGATAGCACCATTATTGACTTTGGTGATAAAATTCAAGAACTGTATATGATACGCAGTGGTGTGGTGGAGATATATCGCCGTAATGGTGATCTTTATAATCGCCTCGACCAGGGTAAATTATTCGGGCAAATGGGGTTGCTAACCAGCAATAAAGTGCGTTTTCCTGCCAAAGCAGTAAAAGATACGCTTTTATATTGTATTCCCGAGTCTATCTTTAATGATTTATGTGAGCGTTATGAGGATTTCGCTGATTTTGTTGAGGTCGAAGACAGCACCCGTTTAAAACAAGCGGTAGAAAGTAAAAGTGATGATGCCAATGCGCTGACGACTTCCAAAGTTAAAACACTGCTGACCCGGGAGCCGCTGATACTTGCCAACAGCAGCTCCATTCGGTCTGTTGCGCAAATAATGGCGGAAGAGAATGTCTCCGCAGCACTGATTAATGATCCTGATATAGACGATGAGCAGGGTAACAGTTTCGTTGGTATTATTACTGAACACGACCTCTGTGCTAAAGTAATTGCATCCGGATTAAATGTTGATAATCCCGTTTCACAAGTGATGTCGACCGAGTTGATCTCACTGGATCATAATGCTTATATCTTTGAAGCGATGCTGATTATGCTTCGTTATAATGTTCATCATCTGCCTATCCTTAAAAATAAACAGCCCATTGGTCTGATTGAAGTTTCAGATATTATCCGCTACGAATCGCAGAATAGTTTGTTATTTGTAAGCAGTATTTTCCAGCAGCAAAGCACTGAGGATTTAGTCATTCTTTCTGCGCAGTTAAAAAACTGTTTTGTACGCATGGTTAATGAAGATGCCAATTCGCACATGGTCGGACGTGCTATGTCTGAAATTGGCCGCAGTTTTAAACAGCGTTTATTAGAATTGGCTGAAGAGAAGCTAGGCCCACCTCCTGTCCCTTACTGCTTTTTAGCGCTTGGCTCAATGGCACGAGATGAGCAGCTGATAGTTACCGATCAGGATAATGCAATTATTCTCGATAACAGTTATCAGGTCAGTAAACATGGTGATTATTTTGCGAAATTAGCCAGCTTTGTTTGTGACGGACTGGCGGCGTGCGGTTACCGTTACTGCACCGGTGATATTATGGCAACCAATCCCGAGTATCGTAAAACGCAATCACAGTGGGAAGATTGTTTTACAGACTGGATAGATAATCCCAACCCGCAGGCTTTATTAAACAGCTCGATTTTCTTTGATCTTACAGGTGTATATGGCCGTGTTAAATGGGCTGAGCAGTTAAATGCGTTTATCCTGCGCAGAGCCAAGAAAAATAATCGCTTTTTAGCCTGTTTGGCTCGCAATGCGCTTAACCGTAAACCACCATTGGGATTCTTTAAAGATTTCGTGATGGAAAAAGACGGCCGTCATAATAACTCGATTAATTTAAAGCGTCGTGGTACAGCACCGCTTGCGGATCTTATTCGCGTGCATTCACTCGCCATTGGTTCTCAATCACAAAATTCATTTGACCGCTTAGAAGATATCATCGAAGCAGGCATTCTGCCAAAATCCAAAGGAGCAGATCTGCAGCATGCCATGGAACTTATCTCTCTGGTACGCCTGCGCCATCAGGCATTAGATATTGAGTCGGAAATTGAGCCTGATAATAATATAGAGCCTGAAAAGATGTCTGATTTTGAAAGGCGCAATCTTAAAGATGCCTTTTTAGTTTTGAGCAATGCACAAAACTTTTTAAAATATCGTTACAGTGCCAGCAAACTTTAAAGGTTAATAAATGCATAATTTCACCAATAAAGAGATCTTAAACTGGGCTGCTTTCCTGCAGTTAAAGGCGCGGGAAAGTAAGGATCTGCGTTTGCAGAACTTCTATAACACCGGGACTTATAATGATGAAACTAAATTAAGTGATATTGATTTTGTAGCACTTGATTTTGAAACAACAGGCTTAGACTCAGAGCAAAACAGCATCATCAGTATTGGCCTGGTTCCCTTTAATTTACAACGTGTTTTTTGCAGGAAAGCCAAAAGCTGGTATATCAATCCACAAGATAATTTGAAAGAAGACTCGATTATTATTCATGGTATCACCCACTCTGACTTGAAAGACGCACCTGATTTACGGCGTATTCTGGAGGGGCTTTTAGACGAGCTTGCAGGAAAAGTGGTCGTCGTTCACTATCGTCGCATTGAACGGGATTTTTTCGATCGAAATTTACGCGCACTGATTAATGAAGGTATTGTCTTTCCGGTTATCGATACTATGCAGATTGAGGCCGATATACAGCAGACACAGTCGCAGGGGATCATTAACTGGCTTAAGGGAAAGCGGCCTGAATCAATCCGTCTTGCCAATAGTCGTATGCGTTACAACTTACCCACTTATCAACCTCATGATGCTTTAACTGATGCCATTGCAACCGCGGAGTTATTACAGGCGCAGATTAGACATCATTTCAGCCCGGACACTGCGATCAAAAAATTGTGGCTATGATGAAATAAGAAAACAAAAAAGCCGATTGATTATTAATCAATCGGCTTTTAATTCGTATAAACCTATCGTTTATTAAACCTATCGTTTATTAAACCTATCGTTTATTAAACCTATTTTCTATGCTTCTCTGTTCGCATGCCCATTATTAAGCTTACACACATTATTAATAAAATAATGGTAAAGGGCAGCCCAGTTGAAATAGCACCAGCCTGCAGTGCCTGAATCGCCTCGGTTCCACCAACCCACAATAAAACAGCAGCAATTGCTCCTTCGGTTGAGGCCCAAAAAATACGCTGCGGAATAGGCGCATCAACTTTACCGCCTGCGGTAATACTATCGATTACCAGTGAGCCGGAATCTGAAGAGGTGATAAAGAAAACCAGCACCAGTAATACAGCAAGCATTGATAATAGACTACCAAATGGTAATGCATCAAACATCTGGAACATGGCAAGAGGGACTTCCGTCAAACCTTCACTCCCTAATGTACCGACGTTATTAACAACCTGGTCAATCGCTACACCGCCAAATACAGACATCCATAAGATGGTCACTGCCGTTGGTATAATCAAGACTGCGGTAAGAAATTCACGCACAGTACGCCCTCGTGAGATACGAGCAATAAACATACCCACAAATGGTGACCATGAAATCCACCATGCCCAGTAAAAGACTGTCCAGCCCTGCATCCATGCTTCATCTTCACGACCGATTGGATTACTTAAAGGGATAATATTTTCAATATAACCCATAACCGTTGTAGGAATGGTCCCCATAGAAATAGCGAAAGTAACCAATGCAACAAACACGACTAATGCAAGAGCAAGTAACATATTGATATTACTAAGCACTTTAACACCACCTTCAATGCCGCGCACCACAGAAACAACAGCCAGCATAGTGACAACCACAATAATGGTTATTTGCAAGGAGAGATCGGCATCAATACCAAATACATGCTGAAACCCACTTGCCGCTTGTTGTGCGCCTAAGCCGAGTGATGTCGCAAGACCAAACAGGGTTGCCAATACTGCAAAAATATCAACGATATGCCCTGCCCATCCCCAGGTACGATCGCCCAGAATAGGGTAAAAAATAGAACGTATTGAAAGTGGTAAGCCTTTGTTATAGGCAAAAAATGCTAAGGATAAAGCAACCACACCATAAATAGCCCAAGGGTGTAGTCCCCAGTGGAACATCGTTGCTCCGAGCGCAAGTTGAATCGCTTCTGGCGTATTAGCAGTTACATTAAGCGGCGTTTCATACCAGCCGGTATAATACGCAACAGGCTCTGCGACCCCCCAAAACATTAAACCAATTCCCATACCGGCAGCAAACAGCATCGCTATCCAGGAAAGCGTTGAATAATCAGGTTTTGCATCATCGCCGCCTAAGCGAATTTTACCGTAAGGCGATACAACTAATGCCAAACAGAAGATCACAAAAATATTTGCCGACCACATAAACAAGCTGTCAAATGTGCCTATAATCTGCCATTTCAAACCATCTAAAAATGCTTTAGATGCTGCTGGTTCAGCCAACAAAATTGCAATTAAAAAAATGCCGATTAAACCAGCGCTGATTCCAAACACAGGGTTATGTACATCAAAGCCCCATTTTTGAACGTTATCCTGCCCGACAGTATAATCTGTATTATCTATACTGTATTTATCCTTATTTACACTCATGAACCCTCATTTAGAGCAATCTAGCTCTGTTTTTGTGTATTTATAGCCAAATTACTTAAAGATGCAGGAGTCAGCATCTCCAAGTAGTATAGCTATCAGTCACAAAAGATCTTAACAAATACAGCTGTAAGTTTCAGATAAATTAATTAAACAGTTATTTTATTAGATTAAATTTGCGCGGATATGATTAGATTTTTGTAAATGAAAGTCCTTGTTAGTTTGTTGTATTACCGCTCAATAAGTAGGGAGGAGAATGCGGAAAACACAGGACCAAGAAAGAGTATTAATTACAAGATATCCTTTGAGATCTATAATGAAATAGGTGCTGCACTTCCAAGTTGAACGCGGCAATTCAACCGGCAAAGATCAACAGACCCTAAGGAGTATTGCGCTTTCATTATCCCGAGCTGAGGTTATATAAAAAATGAGACTACCCAAAACATATTTCACTAATGATGTTCTTGAAATTGCTCCTGATTTGTTGGGAAAAAAGCTGGTGCGGATTTTTGAGGATGGGAGCAGAAAAGAATACTTCATAACAGAAACTGAAGCATATCGCGGAGAAGAAGATTTAGCGTGTCATGCTAGTAAAGGTCGAACAGCAAGAACAGAGGTGATGTTTCATGAAGGCGGGGTTGCATATGTATACCTGATTTATGGTATGTACTGGATTCTTAATATTGTAACCGGACAAAATGATCATCCCCAAGCTGTATTGATTCGAGGGTTGAAGGAGGTAAACGGCCCCGGCAGAGTGGGTAAACAATTACAATTGGATAAATCCTTTTACGGAGAAGATATTACTCAATCCAATCGAATATGGATTGAAAATGGAGTTGAGGTTGTCAACTATAGTAGAAGTAAACGCGTGGGGATTGATTATGCAGGAGAAGTGTGGATAAATAAATTATGGCGCTTTGTATTAGACGATTGCACTAACAGCCTACTGTAATTTTGAGTAATAGTTGTTTTTTACCTTTCCAATTGAAAACTTGTCTGGCGATAATAATGGTAGATATCTAAGATAGTTTTCTTGCAGGCAAGTAATAGCAGATGAGTTACTGGTGATAATTATCTGGAATCTTTATGCCTGCGGGAAGATCATCATACAATGTCGGATCAACAGGGGTGTCAGCTTCTTTAAGTTCATCAGCTGTTAACTCAATAGGGCGTATTTGTGAATCATCTTTATCTATCCAGTCACAGTCACCAAAAAGATCTAGCAACTCCTTTTCATCTTCAGCGGTCAATGATTCAAAGTCATCCATAATGCAGGCTCTCCTATTCAGGTTTTAAAGAGTGATTGATTTTTCTGTTTAAAATCAAGATCACTGGCATATTTGTTTGCGTGATTTTGAATCTATACCCATGTTACTTCAAGATGAGTCCTGAGAAAGCACCTTGAGGCATCATGGCTATAATAACTTTAAGTTCGATCAGAAAAGCTAATCAATTGCAGCCAATGTTGCCACCAGTAACTGCCAATACTTATCAACACTTGGGATATGTACTTTTTCATCAGGGCTGTGTGGAAATTTAATGGTCGGGCCAAATGAGACCATATCCCAGTGAGGGTATTTATCACTGAACAAACCACACTCTAACCCCGCATGAATCACCATAGTTTCTGGTTTTTTAGCAAACAACCTGCTGTATTGTTCTTCCATTATTTTATAAATAGCTGAATTTGGGTTTGGTTTCCAACCCGGGTAGTTGCCATCCTGGCGAACTACTGCGTTATGATTTTGGAAGTGCAAAGTTATTTTTTCTGCGCTGCTGTGCTTTTCTTCCTCAATTTGTGAACGCACTAAAACTTGAATATCAAAGCTTGTTTGTTCGCCTTTGTTCTGGGTGATTACACCTAAGTTACTTGAGGTCTGTACCACATTGGAAAAGTTTTCATCCATGGTAAATACGCCATTATCACAATTGTTCAGGCTATTTAATAAACTACTTTGGCTTTGATTGGTTAAAATAGAACTAGGTAAATCACATGATTTAACAGAGAGCTGTATATTTTCTTCAATATTATTGAATTTATTAGCAAGATCTAAATGCAGGTTGTTGATGATTATGTCCAAACTATTTTGATACTGCCGATCACAAACAATCACAGCACGTGCTTCACGTGGAATTGCATTACGTAAACTGCCACCTTCAAAACAGGCGAGATGAAAAGGGATCGCATCCAAGTTATGTAATACGCCCGCTAATACTTTTATTGCATTGGCACGTTCTAAATTGATATCACAGCCGGAATGTCCCCCTTTTAAACCACTAAGCGATATTTCATAAGCACTATCAGCGGGCTCGCTTTCCATTTTTTCATAAGCCAGGTTGATATTGACATTGATGCCGCCGGCGCAGCCAACGTAAAGCTCTCCTTCCTGTTCTGAATCGGTATTAATTAGGATTTTGCCCTGCAGTGAATCTGCCTGCAGGCCAAAAGCCCCGGTCATGCCCGTTTCTTCATCAGTGGTTAACAGTACTTCAAGTGGACCATGTACAATTGTGTTGTCAGCTAGTACAGCTAAGCAAGAGGCCATACCAATACCATTATCTGCACCAAGTGTTGTATTATCTGCATGCAGCCACTCACCATCGATAACAGTTGTGATCGGGTCAGTTAAAAAGTCATGTGTAGTTTGGCTGTTTTTTTGCGGTACCATATCCAGGTGAGCTTGTAGGATTACTGGCGTTTTATGCTCATATCCTGTACTGGCTGGTTTACGCAAGATTAAATTACCTGTTTTATCCTGAATGCAGGAAATGTTTTTTTCTTTAGCCCAGTTAAGAATCCAAACAACTAATTGCTGTTCATGTTTAGAGGGATGGGGAATGGCGCAGATATTTAGAAAATACGACCACAGTGAAGCTGCTTTAGTTGATTGCAATTGTTGCATAGTTAGACCTCTGTTAGCCGGAAAAATCAATAACCCCAAATTTAGTTGGTGTTTAGATAAGAGATTTCAGGGTATGATTAATTTGATTTAGATCAATGATTGAGCATTGTTAACTTATAAGGAATTTACAGTGTCAGAAGAAAATTTTAAAGACCCATATTCAATTCACCATTTTTTAGGCCTTGTGGTTGTGATGCTTCTCCCAACTTTACCTGCGACACTGACTTTAATTAAAGTACTTTCATAATTAGTAATCTGCAATATAAATGGCTAATTTATTAGCCATTTATCTTCTTTTTAAAGTTTCTTTTATATATAACCTCAACTCGGGATAAGCAAATCGATACAGCGCAGCTATTTTCGTGTATTTCTGCGTTAAATCAGCTACCAATAACCAGATTAAAGAGTATTGCGCTTTCATTATCCCTAGCAGAGGTTAAATATTTTCGTTATCTAACCTTTTTTACAAATAATAAAAATTTGATTGGTTAATTGTGCGGAAGATCTATAAACTGTCGCGAATTTGCCAAAATTTATGAATATCTGGTGAAAAAATGCTTTGCATGCCTTCATCAGATTCGTAAAATTTATTTTTATTGTTTTCACGGAGGTTATCTTGAGTCATTCCGCCATACTGGTATTGGAAGATGGAACAGTGTTTAAAGGTGTTTCAATCGGCGCTGATGGAAGTTCTGTTGGTGAGGTCGTTTTTAACACGTCAATGACGGGTTACCAAGAAATTCTAACAGATCCATCCTATGCTCGCCAAATCGTTACATTAACTTACCCCCATATCGGAAACACAGGTACAAATGATGAAGATGAAGAGTCTCCATCAATTCATGCTTGTGGTTTAGTTATTCGTGACCTTCCGCTACTTGCTAGCAATTTCCGCAACCAAGCATCATTAAGTGATTATCTAAAAGCCCGCAATATAGTGGGCATTGCTGATATTGATACCCGTAAACTGACACGTATTTTACGTGAAAAGGGTGCACAAGCAGGTTGTATTATTGCTGGTGAAAACATCGAACCAGCAGAAGCGTTAAAACAAGCTAAAGCATTCCCTGGCCTTAAAGGCATGGATTTAGCTAAAGAAGTAACAACAGCTGAAACATTTTCATGGGCCCAAGGCAGCTGGACGTTAACCGGCGGTTTACCGGACGCGATAACGGATGCTAAATACCATGTTGTTGCTTATGACTACGGTGTTAAACGCAATATTTTACGCATGCTGGTGGATCGTGACTGCCGCGTGACGGTTGTTCCTGCACAAACGCCGGCAAGCGCCGTATTAGCAATGAATCCCGATGGCATTTTCTTGTCCAATGGCCCCGGTGATCCAGAGCCGTGTACTTACGCTATCGAAGCAATTCAAGAAATTTTAAAAACAGAAATTCCAGTATTTGGTATCTGTCTAGGCCATCAGTTACTTGCGTTAGCAAGTGGCGCGAAAACGTTGAAAATGAAATTCGGTCACCATGGTGCTAACCATCCGGTGAAAGATTTAGATAGAGACGTTGTGATGATAACCAGTCAAAACCACGGTTTTGCTGCCGATGAAGCAACTTTACCTGAAAACCTACGTGCAACTCACGTTTCACTGTTTGATGGTTCTCTACAAGGTATTCACCGTACTGATAAAGCAGCATTTAGTTTCCAAGGTCACCCAGAAGCAAGTCCGGGGCCACATGATGCCGCACCGTTATTTGATCACTTTATTGAATTGATTGAACAGTACAAAAACGCCTAGTTAACGACCATAATAGAAAGGTAAATTTCAGATGCCAAAACGTAATGACTTAAAAACCATCCTAATTATTGGTGCCGGTCCGATTATTATCGGTCAAGCCTGTGAGTTTGACTACTCAGGTGCGCAAGCTTGTAAAGCACTTAAAGAAGAAGGTTACCGTGTTGTATTAGTTAACTCTAACCCGGCAACCATTATGACTGACCCTGATATGGCCGATGCAACCTACATCGAACCGATTCACTGGCAAGTTGTTGAGAAAATTATCGCTAAAGAGCGTCCATGTGCGGTTCTGCCGACAATGGGCGGGCAGACTGCACTTAACTGTGCACTTGAGCTTGAAGAAAAAGGTATATTGGCAAAATACAATGTTGAAATGATCGGTGCAACGGCTGACGCAATTGATAAAGCGGAAGACCGCAGCCGTTTCGATACTGCAATGAAAAAAATTGGACTTGAGTGTCCGCGTGCAGGTATCGCACATACAATGGAAGAAGCTTACGGTGTTTTAGACATGGTTGGTTTCCCTTGTATTATCCGTCCGTCTTTCACTATGGGCGGAACCGGCGGCGGTATCGCGTACAATAAAGAAGAGTTTGATGACATCTGTTCAAACGGTCTGGATCTTTCACCAACCACTGAATTGTTAATTGATGAATCATTAATCGGCTGGAAAGAGTATGAAATGGAAGTGGTTCGCGACAAAAATGATAACTGTATCATTGTTTGTGCGATTGAAAACTTCGACCCTATGGGTATTCATACCGGTGACTCAATCACTGTTGCACCTGCGCAGACATTAACGGATAAAGAATATCAGTTAATGCGTAATGCATCTTTAGCGGTACTGCGTGAAATTGGTGTTGAAACGGGTGGTTCAAACGTACAGTTTGGTATTAACCCGGAAGACGGTCGGATGGTACTTATCGAGATGAACCCTCGTGTATCTCGCTCTTCAGCGCTTGCATCTAAAGCAACAGGTTTCCCGATTGCTAAAATCGCTGCAAAACTAGCGATTGGTTACACATTAGATGAATTACAAAACGATATCACTGGCGGTAAAACTCCGGCATCGTTCGAGCCGACAATTGATTATGTTGTAACTAAAATTCCTCGTTTTAACTTTGAGAAATTTGCAAATTCAAATAGCCGCTTAACAACGCAAATGAAATCTGTTGGTGAAGTAATGGCAATTGGCCGTAACCAACAAGAATCATTACAAAAAGCACTTCGTGGTTTAGAAGTTGGCGCTGATGGTTTTAGCCCAATGGTTGACCTAAACGATGCAGGTGCAAAAGAAAAAGTATTATACGAACTGCGTGAAGCGGGTGCAGAGCGTATTTGGTACATCGGTGATGCATTCCGTTTAGGTATGAGTATGGATGAGATCCATAACATCACAATGATTGATAAGTGGTTCTTAGTTCAGATTGAAGATCTAATTCTTGAAGAGGCTAAAATCGCTGAAGGCGGCCTGCGCGGATTAGATAAAGCTGAACTTAAGCGTCTTAAGCGTAAAGGTTTTGCTGATAGCCGTATTGCAAGCGTTGTTGGTGTAACTGAAACTGAAGTTCGTAAACTACGTGAAAAATTTGAGTTATTCCCTGTGTACAAGCGTGTTGATACCTGTGCTGCTGAGTTTTCATCAGATACTGCTTACATGTATTCAACTTACGATGAAGAGTGTGAAGCAAACCCAACTGATAATGAGAAAATCATGATTATCGGTGGTGGTCCAAACCGTATCGGTCAAGGTATTGAATTCGATTATTGTTGTGTTCATGCCGCACAGGCGATGCGTGCAGACGGTTATGAAACAATCATGGTTAACTGTAACCCTGAAACTGTTTCAACTGATTATGATACATCTGATCGTTTATACTTTGAATCAATCACACTCGAAGATGTACTTGAAATTGTACGTGTTGAAAAACCAAAAGGCGTGATTGTGCAGTACGGTGGTCAGACACCACTCAAACTAGCACGTGCTTTAGAAGCTGCCGGTGTGCCGATTATTGGTACTTCGCCAGAAGCGATTGACCGTGCAGAAGACCGCGAGCGTTTCCAACAAGTTGTTGAGCGTTTAGGCCTTAAGCAACCAGAAAACGATACAGTAACAACAACTGAGCAAGCGGTTGAATCTGCTAAGCGCATCGGTTACCCGTTAGTTGTTCGTCCGTCATATGTACTAGGTGGTCGTGCGATGGAGATCGTTTACGACGAAACTGATTTACGTCGTTACTTTAAAGAAGCGGTAAGTGTTTCTAACGAATCACCTGTTCTTCTTGACCGTTTCTTAGATGATGCCATTGAAGTTGATATCGATTGTATCTGTGACGGCACTGATGTTGTTATCGGCGGCATTATGGAGCATATCGAGCAGGCTGGTGTTCACTCTGGTGATTCTGCATGTTCACTGCCGGCGTATACATTAAGTGCTGAAATCCAAGATGAAATGCGTGGTTACATCCGTGCGCTTGCATTAGAGCTAGGTGTTGTTGGTTTAATGAATACGCAACTTGCAGTTAAAGATAACGAAGTCTACATGATTGAAGTTAATCCACGTGCTGCGCGTACTGTACCGTTTGTCTCTAAAGCGACAAGTGTGCCAATTGCTAAAATTGGTGCAAGTGTCATGGCAGGTAAGACACTGAAAGAGTTAGGCGTAACGAAAGAAGTGATCCCACCATACTATTCAGTGAAAGAAGTGGTATTACCGTTTAACAAATTCCCGGGTTCTGATCCAATCTTAGGTCCGGAAATGCGCAGTACGGGTGAAGTAATGGGCGCAGGTGATACTTTTGCTGAAGCCTATGCGAAAGCTGAACTGGGCTCGATTAAAGATGTACCGAATGTCGGCCGCGTATTACTTTCTGTTCGTCAGAGCGATAAAGCACGTGTTGCTAAGCTTGCTTCGAAATTAATCGATTTAGGTTATGCGATTGATGCAACTACGGGCACGGCTGAAGTACTTAAAGAAGCCGGTATTTATGTACGTACGGTGAATAAAGTACATGAAGGGCGTCCGCACATTCTTGACCGCACTAAAAATGGTGAATACACCTACATGGTGAATACCACGGAAGGGCGTGTGGCCATTGAAGATTCACGTCAACTGCGTCGTGCAGCACTACGTTACAAAGTGAACTACACGACAACGTTAAATGGTGCATTTGCAACGTGCCAGGCGCATCTTGCTGACCCAACTGCTGATGAAGCAACAGTAAACTCAGTACAAGAGTTGCATAAACGTATTAAAGGTTAATTTATTAACTGACGTTTAAAAAACTAGTCTGTTAAAAAGCTATCCAAGCAGTTGGATAGCTTTTTTTTGCTGCAGATAAAACATTACCAGGCTGGGGCGGCTGAATAGCCAGCTATTACTACGCTGATTTGCCTTGAACCACACAAAACTATCAACACTGTATGATATGAAAATTTAACTCCTTGATATTAAATAGTATTGCGCTTTCATTATCCCGAGCTGAGGTTAAATAGCTATTACATCGATTTAATCTGGCATAATCCTCAAAAACACAGCTTAATTCCTAGATGAAAGGTTTAATTGAAACTATTTTTGTGATCTTTATCCTTCCCATGTATCCTTAGCCCGTTCTGGCATAGTAGTAGTGAGTGTGGTGTCTTTTGACTGTCACAAGTATTTTGCTGATGTTATAAAATGTGATTTTCGGGAATTCGAATTGTTTCCGACTCTAACCCTTTGTTTTAGTAAGAAATAGGATATACAACAAATGAGCAACAAGCTAATCCTTGTACTTAACTGTGGCAGTTCTTCACTGAAGTTCGCCATTATCGACACCGCTAGTGGTGATGAAAAACTTTCAGGCCTTGCCGAATGTCTGCATCTAGATGATGCTCGTATCAAATGGAAACTGGAAGGTGTTAAAGGTAGTGCCGATTTAGGTGCCGGCGCAGCTCATGAAGAAGCGCTTAACTATATTGTCAGCGAGATCCTTTCTCAAAAACCAGAATTAAAAGAGAGCCTATTCGCAATCGGTCATCGCGTAGTACATGGTGGTGAAAAATTCACTTCATCTGTTGTTATCACAGATGAAGTTATGCAGGGTATCGAAGATTGTGTGGCACTAGCGCCACTGCATAACCCAGCTCACCTTGTTGGTATTCGTGCGGCTCAACACGCTTTCGCATCACTGCCGAACGTCGCTGTATTTGATACTGCATTCCACCAGACAATGCCGGAAGAAGCTTTCTTATACGCTCTGCCGTACAAACTTTACCGCGAAAACGGTATACGTCGTTACGGTATGCACGGTACAAGCCATTACTACATCAGCCTGCAGGCAGCTGAAGTATTAAACAAACCAGTTAATGAACTGAACATTATTAACTGTCACCTGGGTAACGGCGGCTCTGTTTGTGCGATTAAAAATGGTATTTCTGTTGATACTTCAATGGGTATGACTCCGTTAGAAGGTTTAGTAATGGGTACTCGTTGTGGTGATATGGACCCTGCTGTTATCTTCCATCTGCATGATGAACTGGGTTATAGCACTAAAGAAATCAATACCATGCTGACTAAAGAGTCTGGCCTGTTAGGTTTAACTGAAAAAACGTCTGATTGTCGCTTTGTGGAAGATAACTACGAGACAGATGCCGCTGCTAAACGTGCTATGGACCTTTACTGTTACCGTCTGGCTAAATATATCGCCAGTTACACAGCTGCTTTAGATGGTCGTTTAGACGCAGTGGTATTCACTGGTGGTATCGGTGAAAACTCAGCACCTATCCGTAAGCTAACTCTAGAGCGCTTAAGCTTATTAGGCTTTAAAGTAAATGAAGAAGCTAACCTGGCAAACCGCTTTGGTAAAGAGTTTAATCAGGGCATCATTACTGAAGAGAACAGCACTGTTGCTATGGTAATTCAGACTAATGAAGAGTGGGTTATTGCCCATGATACTCTGGACTTAGTAACGGCTTAACGCAATTTTTAACATTAAAGCAATCCAGAGTAATTGAAACGTATTGCGGTTAATTAGTTAACTAAGATTTAAAAACAAAAAAAGCTATCCAAGCAGTTGGATAGCTTTTTTTTTGTTAGCTGTTTGTGCGTAAACTACCTCATTTTTCATTTAGATTCTTGTTTACAAGTCTTAGCCACTGTAAATATTTACTCTGTAGTGATTGCATTCTCGTGATGCTCTTTTAATTGAGCTCTTTTAAGTTTGAGTTGATGTATGCATCGCCAGGGCTTGCTGCTATTTCAAGCTTATGAATCATCAAATTCATTATAAGGGCAGCATCTCTATCTCCCATTTATACTAAAACAGATGAGTCAATTCATTCGCTAGCCAGGTTAACGCAGGTCCCATCGCTTTGTTTTTTGACATAATACGCTCTACGGGTACACGCCAATCTTTGTGACCAAAACTCAGTTTTAATTGGCACAAGTCACCACTGTTAATACCTTTTTCAACCAGATGACTGGGAATATAACTCCAGCCGAAATTCAAACCTACTAAGTCGGCCAGTAGACTAAAGTTATTACCTCTCCAAGTTTGTGCCGAAATGATCGGTACTTGCACCGAAGCACCGTGCTCGCCTTTGATTATCAACTGACGGTGTGGAATCAAATCTGACGCACTGACTTCAGCATAATTAGCCAGGGGATGCTTAGGACTAACCACTGCATAAAAAGGTAAATTGCCCAGATAACAGATATCAACATCTTTAGGAAACAGCATCTCTGAAAACATTAGTCCGAGGTCGGCACCACCGGAACGTACCAACTCCACTACATCGGAACTGGTCACAGAGTGAATCGATAAGGTCGTGGTGCTAAATTGCAGCGTAAAGCGTGATAAGACCTTCTCTAATACCGAGGTAATCAGAGCATCATCAATAGCCAGTATTAATTTTGTCTCATGATGATGGTGTAATGCTTTTAGAGCGCTATCAAATTCATAGGTTTGCTGTAATACCGCATCGGCATAAGCGAGTAAATGTTCCCCTTTGAGAGTTAAACTGGGTTTACGAGTGCGACGGTCAAATAATGTGACATCAAGATCAATTTCCAAGTTCGCAATACCCTGGCTTACTGAAGATTGCACTTTACCGAGTTTGCGAGCACAGGCTGAAAATGACCCTGTGCGGGCAACCTCTACAAACATACGTAATTGTTCTAAATTATACATATCACCAAATCCGATAGTTATTAACTTTCAACAATCATATTACATGATAAATTTTGTGTCATACTTTTTAACTCGGGATCGGGATGGAGATGCTTTTTAATGAATGCACTTTACCCATTTAGGCGCAGATCCTATTTAGACTTTATTTAACAATAGAAAATATTTCGAAAGGCCTAGATCAATGCAGATGCTTGCTTTTTGTGAAATTAAAGTCAACATTTCAACCTATTGTATGGTATAAATAATTGTTTAAGATGATTAATTTCATTATAAAAGAGTCTTTGTCGGATAAGGTGTGTGCATGTTTTAGTAAGTTTGTAGTCTAATAT
>JABXKR010000176.1 GCA_013619145.1 Psychromonas sp.
TTGTTAAGCTGTTTTTACTTACACTGTTGCTATTACCGCTTAGCGAACTTTTTTCTTATAATTTAAATCGTTCTACTAAGCTATCAAGGTTCATTGCCATCGCTGTCAATGACTCACTTGAAGATGCGATACTGGTTGATGTTTCAGCACTACTCTCTGTACTGTCGCTAATCGCATGCACATGAATGTTTATTTCACCAACCACTGCTGCTTGCTCCTCCGTTGCCGTGGCAACCTGAGTATTTAGATCTGAAATTTGTTGAATGTTTGCAACAATCTCATCGAGTGCCTCTGTAGTCTGCTGAGCATCAGTTACCCCCATTTCGGCAGTCTCTTTACTTTCTCTTACGCCATCGACTGCTCGCTTAGACTCCGATTGCAGGAGGCTGATCATTTGATTAATTTCATCTGTTGATTCGCTGGTGCGCTTCGCCAGGCTACGTACTTCATCTGCTACAACTGCAAAACCACGTCCCTGCTCACCGGCGCGCGCAGCTTCAATAGCGGCATTTAATGCAAGTAAATTGGTTTGCTCTGAAATGCCGCGAATAACGTCGAGAACACTACTAATTGCATTGCTCTTATCTGCTAAAGATTCAATGGTTGTAGATACTGATTCCATCTTCTGTGACATCTGGTGAATGTTTGCAGTTGATTCTTGCACAACAACTTGCGCATTTTTAGCTTGAGTTGTCGCTTCATTCGTTGAGTCTGCCGCATGTGCCGCATTTGCTGCAATTTCTGCGATGGTTGAGCCCATTTCACTAATGGCTGTTGCAACTTGTGTTGCGATATCTCGCTGACCTTCGGCATCTAATCTAGACTGCTCTGCATCTTGGGAAACTTTTACTGATGCCTGGCGAACATCTTTTGATGTTGTAGAAACATCATTAACTACAGAATGGATCTTACTGATAAAGGCATTAAATCCATGTGCCAAACGAGACACTTCATCACTGCCGGTTTCACTTAGTCGGTAACTAAGATCTCCCTCTCCTTCACCTAGCTCTTTGAATACCCCTGCCAGGTCATTAATAGGTCGGGTTAAACTTTTTGCCAGAATGATGCTGATAAAGATAAACACAACAACGACAATGGCAAACCACATAACCATATAATTTCGAGACTCGTTAAGCCCGATATAAAGCTCAGCTTTTGGAACTTCTGCAACCACATACCAACCAAGACTTGAGATATAACTTGTCGCTACGATCAGATCGCTGGTTTCCTGAAACGCAAATTCTTTTTTGGATAATAAAGCTTGAATATCGATATTGTTATAAATCTCAGCAAGCTTTATCTTTTCACTTTTTTCCTGCTCTTTATGTATTTTCACCAGTCCGGAATGATCAACAAGATAAACAAAACCCGTCTCTTCAATTTTGAAGCTATTTAAGTAATCAACCATATCGTTAAATGATTTTGATAAACCGGAAACGCCTCTGCCGTTAAGCTCTTGATAGTTAATAAATACATTCACATCACCGCTTGCTTCTGCGTAAGTACTTGCTGACTCTGCTTGGCCGCTATTTTTGAACGCAAAAAACCAGCCATCGAGATTGTCATCTTTAAGAACACGGAGAAATCCATCCTGGTTCCAATATTTAGCAGTTTTTCGGTCTGCAAAAGATGCGTTACTCAAATTGTTATCTTTAGTTATTTTGTCCAGCATTTTGATAACGTTAGCTTCATTATCTGCATTCGCTCCAGATTCAAGCCAATCAAGAAGGAAAGGGTTTGTTGCAATCGATTTCGTCAATACCTTCATTTCAGATATTTCGCCATCCACAGCATTGCGTACGCGCTGAAGAAGGTTCGGTAAATCGGATTGCTGAAGTCTGGAAATCAGCAACTCTTTTGCTTTTGAGTGGCCGACAAATCCTACGATGCTGGTAGATATAACAACAGCCATTAACATGGCTATCACTAGTTTAGAGCGAATAGAGAGAGAGTTTAAAAATTTCATCAAATAGATCCTATATGTGGTTTTCCGTGGGTGTTGCTGCTGTAAAGACATTTGACAATAAAAAATACTTTTTAAGAGTAGTCTAGAAACATTCTCTATCGTCTTGGTTAAGTTCAAAACATGTCCCTAATCTCATTATTAAAAAAAATAAGTTGGTTAACAAAGACTTGGGTTAAAAAAGCAAACAATAACTCAGTTACAAATCATGAGGGCTAGGTGGTAATGATTTTGCGTCTTGTGAGCTGAATAACTGAAATTATTTTATTTATTAAGCAAGATATAAGATGTGATCTAGACCTACAGAAGAATATTTACTATGATCGCCTTTATTGTTGTTAACAAAATGTGTTGTTTTGTTTGTTTGTTTGTTTGTGCGGTGCTATTTAGGGAAAAATGATGATTAAATTCAAAAATGATTTTAATTGCTGCAAAACAGTTGGTTGCAAGAGCTTTGGGGTGGCTAATAGTCCCGACTATATTTACAAAAGTCGACGATTAGGCTACTTGTCAATAGAGTGCAGAGCGTGTGGCAGCAACCCTCCCTGGATAAATAATCTTTTAGTTAATAATGTGTTAAAAGAAAAATTTGAATATCAATTTGGCCGGAAATTAACAGGGTGCCCTAAATGTTATAAATATTTTTTTATCACTGAAAGAACTGATTCAAAGCTGAATGGTTTTACATCAGCAGGGACGCAAAGAAAGAAATGCAGTCAATGTCATTCTATTTTTACGCTGCAAAATTTTAAAAATATTAATGCCCTTAAATTAGTTCTTTCTACTATTGTTTCTCACAAAGATATGAGAGAGTCGATTAAAAGCACCGGACTTTCAGCAAGGTTATATTATTTTTACCTAAATAAACTTGCTCTTATTCTTTCTAATTTCAGTCGTCTGAATGAAGAAAATGTAATGGAAAGAAAATATTTAGCCATGCATACACAAGGCAAGGTGCTTCATCTTGATCATAACCGAGGTTTATATATTTTAATTACAGCAGAAGTTGATAGTGGATATATACTTCTGCAAAACAATAACTTAACCAGTCAGGACTTGAATAATAAGGATATTTATTGCTCACTGGAAAATACAGTAATAGCGGTGCCAAACGTTGATAATATTGAAAATGCGTTAATTAACAGGTATCAGCAAAATATGAAAAGGAAACATTTTGAACAGTTGTTGGTCGGTGAGTTAAAGCCGATAACAAAATGTAATTTAATATATCCTGATAAATTGGCTTATATACACTTTCAGCTATTAAATGCTTTTACAGGAAAAGCGGATAAATATGCTCATTATATAGAGCATGAAAGTAGCCTTAGAGCAGCTACATTAATGGCATCTTATGCAGATATAAAAAAGTCTAATGCTGAAATATACTATTTTTTCCCTTTCACTAAAGTAAGTGAAAAACTACAAGGGAAAGATATTGGCTGGTGGAAAGATAAATGGTTCAGTAATGAGCAGGGCGCTTATTCTCCGATTACTTATAAAGTAAAAAATAGAGCTGCCGATGTTAAGTTACCCGAAAGTGATAGTGTTGATCTGTTTTATTCATATCTAAATCAGCATATGAATAAAGGCGTAAATAGTATTAATGTTATTGATAATCTATCAGAAATCCACCGTGTTATTTTTAACTATTGTGATTTAAAAAATAAAACGACAAGAGCCAACTCTTTCGGAGTGACAGATAAAATTTATACCTCAGAATCGTTATTAGATGATGCGCTAAAAATGATAATGGCAGGGTAAATAAATGCTTGTAAAAAACAGTGTTTTTATATTGTATTTTTATTGTTCATTCCTATATAATTTGCCTCCTGAAATTTTATGATAAATACGCGTGGTACTTTGTTGAGTAAAATAATTTATTCAAACAGAGCAGCGACGCGGCCCAATAGAGGTTTTCCAAATGAAAAATGCTATTCATCCTGAATACAAAGAGATCACAGCGACTTGTTCATGTGGTAATGTAGTTAAAGTTGGCTCAACAGCTGGCAAAGACCTAACACTAGATATTTGTGGCGCATGTCACCCATTCTACACTGGTACTCAACGTGTTGTTGATACTGGCGGTCGTATCGACAAATTCAAAAAACGTTTCGGTTCTCTTTCTTCTAAATAAGCTTTGGCTATTTAATAGAAACAACGAAACGATTTTAAAAGGTGCCTATTGGCGCCTTTTTTTGTTTCTGGTGTTATTTGTAATAGGAAATGGTGCTCAACGTGTTGCTGATACTGGCGGTCGTATCGAAGCTGTTATCCATACAGATAAGCAAAAACGTTGCGGTTCTCTTTCTTCTAAATAAGCTTTATTGCTTTAACAGAAAGACCAAAACGATTTTAAAAGGTGCCTATTGGCGCCTTTTTTTGTTTCTGGGGCGCAGGGTTTAGCCCGCATGTTTTGTTTTGGCGTTTGGCAATGTGGGATTTACAATACATAACACTGGTATTCAACGTGTTGCTGATACTGGCGGTCGTATCGAAGCTGTTATTCATACAGATAAGCAAAAAACGTTGCGGTTCTCTTTCTTGTAAATAAGCTTTATTGCTTTAACAGAAAGACCAAAACGATTTTAAAAGGTGCCTATTGGCGCCTTTTTTTGTTTTTAGCCTACAGTAACAGCATTCACCTCAATTTTGGAATTGACAGTGCGTTTATTATTTATCCTCTTTGCCGTTTTTTTTCCTTGTGCATTATCCGCTTCTTGCCCTAATGAGGGTTGGGAAGAAACGGTCACTTTAAAGCAGATTAACGATGGTGATACTGTCACTTTAGAAAATGGACGATTAGTGCGCTTTATTGGTATTAATACCCCTGAAATTAACCATCGTAATAAAAGTAAATCGGAGCCTTATGCACTGCAGGCAAAAGCACTACTAGAAAGATATATACAAGCTGGTGATAAACTGCATTTGCTTTTTGATAAAAGTAAGCATGATAAATACGGGCGATTACTGGCCTATGTTTACAGTAAAACAGGGCGTAATTTAGCTTTGTTACAATTGCAGTCCGGGTATGCAAAACATTGGGTTGTCGGTAAAAACGATCATTTTTGGCGCTGTTTTCAAAAAGCAGAAAGGCGAGCCAGGTTGCGTAAAAAGGCGTTTGGTCCGATTTTAAACCTTTAAGTGCAGCTCGGCTAACTAAAGCTGATAAAGGTTATCAATACATTAGCGGTATAATCAGTGAAGTAACTGAAAATAAAAATCGATTGCAATTTTTTTTAGACAAAAACTTAAAGGTTGTGATTAGTCCGTCTAAGTTGAAGATATTTAAAGCCAACCATATTGATTTTTTATTGCACGATAAATTATTATTAACGGGTAAATTAATCTTCGCTGCCGGTAAGCCCAAATTAACTCTCTATCATCCCGCGCAAATATCACCTTGAATTCAATTAAAACTGTAAATCTGTTCAAAATTTGACTATTATCACGTTTTGTTTTTTTAGTGCTCTTTATAACAATGGAATTCATAAATGTCAGATTTACGCCAACAAGCGCTTGATTATCACGCCTTCCCGAAACCAGGTAAAATAAGTGTTGAAATTACAACTTCAGCGGAAACCGCAGATGATTTATCACTGGCTTATAGCCCCGGTGTTGCTGAACCTGTGCGTGAAATAGCAGCTAACCCTGATGATGTTTATAAATACACTGCAAAAGGTAACCTGGTTGCTGTTATTACAAATGGTACTGCAATTTTAGGTTTAGGCAATTTAGGCCCGTTGGCTTCAAAACCGGTAATGGAAGGTAAAGCGCTGTTATTCAAACGTTTTGCTAATCTGGATGCAATTGATATTGAAGTTAAGCATCGCACCCCGGAAGAGTTTGTTAACACGGTTGCGAATATTGCAGATACCTTTGGCGGTATTAATCTTGAAGATATTAAAGCTCCAGAGTGTTTTGAAATTGAAAAAGCGTTAAAACAACGCTGCAGTATTCCTGTGTTCCATGATGATCAGCACGGTACAGCGATTGTTACTGCGGCAGGTATGATTAATGCCCTTGATATTCAAGGCAAGAAAATTGAAGAAGCTAAAATTGTCTGTATGGGGGCGGGTGCGGCTGCCATTGCCTGTATGGAACTGCTGATTAAGTGTGGTGCGTTACGTGAAAAAATCTACATGTTAGATCGCAAAGGTGTTATCCATACTCGTCGTGATGATATCAATGAGTATAAAAAGCGTTTTGCAAATAATACGGATCAACGTACCTTGCAGGATGTGATTACTGGTGCAGATGTATTTGTTGGCGTTTCCGGCCCAGATGTTTTAGCGGCAGATGATGTGAAGTTAATGGCAGCAAATCCAATTATTTTTGCATGCTCTAATCCCGATCCTGAAATTAAACCTGAAATAGCACTGGCTGCCCGTGACGATCTGATTATTGCCACCGGACGTAGTGATTATCCTAATCAGGTAAATAACGTGCTTTGCTTCCCGTTTATTTTCCGTGGCGCATTAGATGCGCGTGCAACAGAAATTAATGATGCAATGAAAGTGGCTGCTGTTCATGCTATTCGTGAAATTGCTAGACTGCCCGTACCTGAGTCAGTGCTTAGAGCCAGTGGCGCTGAATCTTTAACATTTGGTAAAGGTTATATTATCCCTAAACCAATGGATCCGCGTTTATTGAAAAAAGTTGCGGGTGCTGTTGCGCGTGCTGCTGTTGAAACAGGGGTTGCTCAAGTAGAGCTACCGGAAAACTATATGAATTAGTCGCTACTTTAATTATTAATCATAGCTCTGCTATTTTGTTTCTTTATTTGGACTTAATCGCAGAGGTAGCTTAAGATTTAAGCAGTTTATTGCTTGAACCTCACATAAATACAATTTATTACCTTATGATTTCACAGCTTCTTATAATCAATAGTGGAATCATAAGTTAATAAGTTGTAAATTACGTCGTTTATTTTTTCTATCACTTTTTTGTAAGGGTATTGTATGCCAGGGAAACCTTCTTCTCAGTTTGAAGCGAATCATATTGCTGATCCATTATTTCTTCATGCTGAGCATATCGCAAAAGACTTCTCACTATTTCCAGATAATTCATTACCATCAAATACAGATCGTTTAGAAGGATTGATTGAGCGTAAACGCATTCAATCAAATCTAGCTACGATTCAAAAGTTAGATGTCGACGCATATATTGCGCGAACAGTACAACCAGCTGAAGATAACAAGCGCCCAGGTGCGAAAGATATTGTCTCTGGTTTTAACGGCAAAATTGTTACAGAGCAGTTAAATGGTGCATTTTATAGTGCAGAAATGGAGCTGGATTTTGGCGGTTATACTCGTCGAATCGGTATCATTGCGCAGGAGCGCAGCTCAAACAATGGCGCATGGATGCCGGAGCATCATTTAGCCGCTAGTAAAGCTATCCGTAAATTTGCTGATTTATCACTTCCTATTGTGTATTTAATTGATACTCCAGGAGCTGATGCCGGCGAAGAAGCAAATAGCCAAAACCAAGCTCATAGTATTTCACAGATGATCACCGAAAGTGCCAATGTAGATGTACCTACAGTGGGTATTGTTGTTGGTGTTGGTTATTCTGGTGGTGCTATTCCACTCGCAACGGCAAATATTTTACTTTCTGTTCGTGACGGTATCTTTAATACTATCCAGCCTAAAGGTCTGCAAAGTATTGCGCGTAAATATAACTTGTCTTGGCAGGAATGTGCGCAGTCTGTGGGTGTATCTCCAGAAGAGTTATACGAAACAGGTTGTATTGACGGTATTGTTGATTACTCTCCAGTAGATCAAGATGAACGCCAGCATAATCTGCAAAAAGCAGTTATCTCAAGTATTTTATCAATTGAGTCAACTTCAGTTGAATTTGTGCGTAAATACCCAGATATTTTGGAACATTACAATCGCAGTTTAACGCGTTATCTAGAGCCTTCAAGCAAGTTGCTAGCGGTTGAAAATGCATCGGAAAATGCGCACCTTTTAGCGAAGAATCCTACCGTGCATAATAATGCATTTGGTACAACCTATCGTTACATGCGTTACCTTACTTTGCGTTCGCGTATTAAGGCGATTCACAAAGGTGAGTATGGTCGTTTATCAAAACTAACTACTCCTGAAGGCGATCTTAAAGCGCGTGTTGAAGCCGATCGCAAACAAGTATTTGTAAGCTGGTTGAATAACCCTGATAAACTGATTTATGACGATACGCTTAATAAAAACTGGAAATTATTCTTAGCAAAACGTGAAGACAAAGGCGTTGAGCGTAATATGTTTACTAAGTTGATCTTAGGAGAGCCGCTCGAAAATTATGATAATGCCAGAAGTGCGTTACTGATTAATTTAACCTGGTCTTTGTATAATCGTTGGAAAAGCAGTGCTGAAAATAACTTCCGTGCATTAATTGCTCATCTTGAAGATGAAGTGAATGTACCGGTTACTGATTCCTGGCCAGAACTGAGTGATTTAACAACGATTGATGTTGTAGCCCATAAAGAAACACGCGAGTGCTTTATTGTGCACTGTCGCCATATGCTGGTATTTAATGCCTTATATGACAATACCATGGGTAATCTTGCTTCTATCGCTAAAGAAGCGATGGCAACTAAAGAGTTGTCACGAGATTCTGTTTCTTCATTGGTACGTAGCTCATTAAAAGGGGCTTTAAGCAAAGTAAGTGATGATGATTACGAACAATTAAAAGCGACCTTTAATGCCTGGTTACGTTACTTTACTGATCAAAGTGAACGTGGTGAAATTTTAGCAAAAGTTGAAGAGTGGAAGAGTATTGGCGCACCACAAATGAACTCAAGTTTATTTGTTATTCTGACTTACCTGTTTGAAAAAATATTACCTTCATATTACAACAGCCATGAAGATGCTTCAGAATATAACGGTGCAATTAACCCTGTTCGTATCGGTCGTCGTAAAGATTTCTGGAACCGTTTAACAATGGGTTACCAAGATCTGTTAATTCAGGCTGTATTACGCGCAGAAAAGAACAAAAAGAATAACTCTTACCAAGCCATTTTAGATAAATTCTTTACTGACTTTAAAGAGTCAAAAGCAGACTTGATGACAGCTAACTTACTTGAGTTCCCTGGTTTCCGTTTATCTGTTGAAGATGCACTTGATAAAAAGATCAAACCTTGTGGCTTAGTCACAGGTGTTGGTGATTTTAAATTAGAAAGCGGTGAGATGCAGCGTGTTGGTGTGGCTGTTTCTAACTTATCATTCCAAGCAGGCGCCTTTGATATGGCAAGTGCAGAGAAATTCTGTGCCTTGTTAGTGAAATGTGCTGAACAACATTTACCTGTTGTGGCATTTGTCAGCTCGGGTGGTATGCAAACCAAAGAGGGGGCTGCTGCTCTATTCTCAATGGCGGTGGTTAATGATCGTATTACACGTTTCATTCGTGATAACGACCTGCCTGTTATTATGTTTGGTTACGGCGATTGTACTGGTGGTGCACAAGCGAGTTTTGTAACTCATCCAATGGTGCAAACTTATTACTTATCGGGTACAAATATGCCGTTTGCCGGGCAAATGGTTGTACCTGCATATTTACCGTCAACTTCAACATTATCAAATTATCTGTCTCGCGTGTCTGGAGCAATGGATGGTTTAGTGATTAACCCGTTTTCAGATGATCTTAACGATAAATTACGCGAAATTGATGAAAACATGCCGATGCCGGTAATTACTATTGAAGAGACAATTCAACGTGCACTAACAGGTTTTGTACCTGTTTGTGATATTAACAAAGATGCTTTCTCGAAAGCGGATCCGCGTGAATTGATGACACCAGTGAAAAAAGTGTTAGTCCATGCTCGAGGTTGTACTGCGGTTAAATTAATCCGTAAAGCACAAGATAACAATATTAATGTTGTACTGGTTGCATCTGATCCGGATATGACATCAGTACCTGCAGATATGCTTGGCGAAGGCGATAAACTGGTTTGTTTAGGTGGTAATACATCAGATGAAAGTTACCTAAATGCCGGCTCTGTATTAAAAGTTGCAGAATATGAAGAAGTTGATGCGCTCCATCCTGGTATCGGTTTCTTATCTGAAAGCCCGCACTTTGCCGATCTTTGTGTTAGTCACAATATCAATTTTGTCGGTCCAAGTATGACTAGCATGCTAACCATGGGTAATAAATCTAACGCAATTAAAACCGCACAAGATAATGGTGTTCCTGTTGTACCCGGTAGTCATGGTATTTTGACTGGTGCAGAACAAGCGCTTGATATTGCTAATGGTATGGGTTACCCGGTACTGCTTAAAGCGGTAAACGGCGGTGGTGGTAAAGGTATCTTGGTTATTGAAAAAGCTGAAGATATGTTTGCCGGCTTTAGCCAGGTTTCAGCTGAAGCGCGTAGTGCCTTTGGTAATGGTGATCTATATCTGGAGAAATACATCACTTCATTACGTCATATCGAAGTGCAGCTATTACGTGATAAACACTGTAATACCAAAGTGCTAGGTATTCGCGACTGTTCTGTACAACGTAACAACCAAAAAGTGGTTGAAGAGTCAGAGTCAACTATGCTGCCTGCTAAGTTGGAAGCGTTGGCATTGCAACACACAGCAGCACTCGCTGATGCGGTTGATTATATGGGCGCGGGTACGGTTGAGTTTATTTATGACCTGGATGAAGATGCTATTTACTTCATGGAGATGAATACGCGTTTACAGGTAGAGCATCCTGTTACTGAAGCAACATCATGTATTGATATTGTTAGTGCGCAATATGATATTGCATCAGGTAAGAGCATTGCTGATCTGAAACCTCAGAAAAAAGGTTATGCAATTGAAGTGCGTGTAACTGCAGAGAAAGCTGCAATTGATAATAATGGCATTATGCAGTTAGTACCTCATCCGGGTAAAGTGCTTGAATGTGTTATTCCACAGCAAGACGATGTTGAAGTGATGTCGATGATTGCTGAGGGTAAAGAGGTTTCTCCTTATTACGACAGCCTAGTGGCACAGTTTATCTGTCATGGTAAAGATCGTAATGATACCGTTAAAAAGTTACTGAAATTCTTGGATAATGTGGTTATTAAGGGAATCGCAACAAATATTCCTTTGTTACAACGAATCTTAAAAGATGAGACCTTCTTAAATGGCGTTTACGATACAACTTATCTGCCGAAATTCATGGCTGAACTTGATCAGCAAGTGATGATTGATGAGATGGAAGCATCCGCTTCATTAGGTAGCAGTGAAGTATCAATTCAAGTTGACGGTAGTAATGAGCTGAAAGTTATTGCCCAAAGTGCGGGTATTTTCTACCGGGCTTCTTCGCCTGCTGAGCCTGATTTTGTCCATGAAGGAGATATTGTTACTATCGATCAAACAGTGGGTTTGATGGAAGCGATGAAAATGTTCTCGCCTGTGACATTAGCAAGCTTTAACCGTCAGGATGCGGTTTTATATGATGCTGATACTAAATTCCGTGTTGAGCGAATTATCAACGCGAACGGTCAACAAGTATCTAGCGGTGATCTGTTATATATCGTAACCCCCTTATAAAGATCAGCTTGTCACGAAAAAGCCAGTCAATTGACTGGCTTTTTTATTTGTAAATAAATAATACTAAATCCGATAATTTACTATTCATTTATGCTTGTTAAAATGAATGCTAGCTTCGTAATTGATTTTGCAATTAGAACAACTATTTATTGCAATCAATGCCTTGCTTCACCCATTTTTCCTACGCCTAAATAGATCATCTAATTAACGGAATTGGTATAACAGAGAATGCACTGTAATGGATATTCCTTTAATTTGTAATGAGAGTGTTTTGCGCGATAAAGCTAAAATATTGCGTGAAAAGTGGGGCTTTTTAAGCACTCACAGTGATAACTTTCAATTACACCTTTTACCCGAATATTTAGCGCTTGAGCAAGTCGATGATCCCAAACAGGGATTGGTATTTGTTGATTTTGCTTCCGGTGCGGTCGCGCATAGGCGTAAATTTGGTGGCGGTAAAGGGCAGGCGATTGCTAAAGCGATCGGTTTAAAAGCGGGTGTTCACCTTGATGTTATTGATGCTACTGCCGGGCTGGGACGTGATTCATTTGTATTAGCGTCATTAGGTTGTAATGTCACTATGGTTGAGCGTTCCCCTGTGGCAGCTGCTCTGCTTGAAGATGGTTTAGAGCGTGCATACTTGGATTTTGAAATCGGAGAGTGGATGCAGCAACGCATGCAACTGCATTTTGGATCCGGTTATGAATATCTTAAAGATCATCAAACGGATGTCGTGTACCTTGATCCTATGTTTCCGCATAAAAAGAAATCGGCATTAGTTAAAAAAGAGATGCGTGTTTTCCAAGGTGTTGTTGGCGCTGATTTAGATGCAGATGATTTATTGGAAGTCGCATTAAATGCAGCGCGTTATCGTGTGGTGGTTAAACGGCCTGATTATGCGCCGTTTTTAAATGGTAAAAAACCGAGTATGAGTATTAAAACCAAGAAAAATCGTTTTGATGTTTATGTCAAGCAGGCCATGCCACAAAATAAAAGCTAAATTTTCCAATAAATGAGTTTTGAACCCCTTTCAAAACTCATCAATTTGCTTGCCTAGCCCCCGTAGTGCATCAATGTTATCTTTTTGTTATTCCTTTTCTTTATAAAAAATCTCTTTTAAGTATTTCTATTGTGATAACCAGACCTCTATAGTTTTCCCATTGATAAAGCAGATTGCTTAATGGAGAAAAAAATGAGCTCAGAAAGGTTAACTCACCTACAACAGTTAGAAGCTGAAAGTATTCATATCATCCGCGAAGTTGCGGCCGAATTTGATAACCCGGTAATGATGTACTCAGTAGGTAAAGACTCTGCTGTGATGTTACACCTTGCGCGTAAAGCTTTTTACCCCGGTAAAATTCCTTTTCCATTAATGCATGTTGATACTGACTGGAAATTCAAAGAGATGATTGCATTTCGTGATTATATGGCTGAAAAATACGGTTTTGAGCTACTGGTGCATAAAAATCCAGATGGGTTGGCAATGAATATCAATCCGTTTGTACACGGCAGTTCAACACATACCGACATTATGAAAACCCAAGGTTTAAAACAAGCATTAGATAAATGGAAATTTGATGCGGCCTTTGGTGGTGCTCGTCGTGACGAAGAGAAATCTCGTGCTAAAGAGCGTGTTTATTCATTCCGCGATAAAAATCACCGTTGGGAACCGAAAAGTCAACGTCCAGAGTTATGGAATACTTACAACGGTCAAGTAAATCAAGGTGAAAGCATCCGTGTTTTCCCGCTTTCAAACTGGACTGAACTGGATATCTGGCAGTACATCTACCAAGAAAGTATTGAAATCGTACCCCTTTATTTTGCAAAAGAGCGCCCAGTTGTTGAACGTGATGGGGTGAAAATCATGGTTGATGATGATCGTTTTGAATTGCAGGAGGGCGAAGAGATTAAGCAGGAGAAGGTTCGTTTTAGAACATTAGGCTGTTATCCGTTAACGGGTGCAATCAACTCTGATGCTGAAACATTACCGGAAATTATTGAGGAGATGTTGATTGCTACAACCAGTGAACGCGAAGGGCGATTAATCGATTCGGATCAGGCCGCTTCCATGGAGCTTAAAAAACGTGAAGGCTATTTCTAGGCACGTATTTAGGTTAAGTGAACACTCTTATTTTTTAAGGTAGATAAAATGAATTCAAGTATTGCATCAGAACTAAAAGAGAAAGGTATAGAAAACTACCTTTCAGAGCAGCAACATAAAAGCTTATTGCGTTTATTAACTTGCGGAAGTGTGGATGATGGTAAAAGTACATTAATCGGCCGTTTATTACATGATTCTCACCAGATTTATGAAGACCAATTAGCAACGCTACATTCTGACAGCCAAAAAGTCGGCACGACAGGTAATCAAATTGATTTAGCACTGTTAGTGGATGGCCTGGCCGCTGAGCGTGAACAGGGCATTACCATTGATGTTGCCTACCGTTATTTCTCAACGGAAAAACGTAAGTTTATTATTGCAGATACACCAGGGCATGAGCAATACACTCGCAATATGGCAACGGGAGCATCAACTTGTCAGTTAGCCGTTATCTTAATCGATGCGCGTTACGGTGTATTAACACAAACCAAACGCCATAGCTTCATTGCTTCGTTATTAGGTATTAAGCACTTTGTTGTTGCAGTAAATAAAATGGATTTGGTTGATTTCTCGCAAGCGCGTTATGAAGAGATAAAAGCAAGCTATCTGGAATTCGCACAAGGTCTGGAAAATGGCGCGAATGATCGCTTAATCGACTTTGTTCCTTTATCTGCCTTGAACGGTGACAATGTGGTCAACGAAAGTGCTGCCACACCTTGGTACACAGGGGGGGCGCTATTATCAATATTAGAAAATGCACCCATCAAAGCTACTAACCGTAAAAAAGCATTTCGTTTACCAGTGCAGTATGTAAATCGTCCAAACTTAGATTTTCGTGGATTTAGCGGCACAATTGCAGCCGGCACAGTCAAAGTGGGTGATTCCGTTACCTCATTACCATCAGGCAAAAGCTCAACGGTTAAATCATTAGTCACCTTTGATGGTGAACTAGAAAGCGCATTTGCTGATCAGGCGATTACCTTGACCTTAAATGATGAGATTGATGTCAGCCGTGGTGATGTTTTAGTCGCGTCAGATCAACTTGCTAACTTAAGCAATCGTTTTAAAGCAAACATTGTCTGGATGAGTGAAGATGCTTTAAAGCCAGGTCAGCAATACGATATTAAAGTTGCTACAAAAAAGACTACAGGTTCAATTGAAGCAATTGATTTTAAAGTGGATGTTAATACCTTAGAAAAATCATCTGCGGATTCTATTGGATTAAATGAAATAGCTTCTTGTGAAGTGCAGTTAACAGAGAAAGTCGTCTTTGATCTATACCAGGATGTAGTTTCAACGGGCAGCTTTATCATTATTGACCGCATCACTAACGTGACGATTGGCGCCGGTATGATTACTGACAGTTTGGCTGAAATTGAAGTTAAACATCAATACAGTGAATTTGAGTTAGCCTTTAATCAGCTTGTTCGTCAGCACTTCCCACATTGGCAAGCGCTTGATCTTAACCAGTTAGCTAAGAAATAGGCGAAGAATCATGACATCGGTTCAGGGATTCGTTTTAACAATTTTACTTGCTTTAGTGGTGCTGTTAATCACCACTAAAATAAAGCCGGCACTACTTTTTGTTGGTGCGTTGTTAATCTGTTATCTCGGTGGTTTAATAGAAGTTCCTGAATTGATGAGCAATTTTGCCAATGAATCATTGTTAATCTTAGTCCTTTTAATGATGATCTCCGGTGCTTTAGAAAAAACACGCTTAATTGCACTAATTAGTCACTCTTTTTCTAAAGGCAGTTATAGCCAGGTTATTTTAAAACTTAGTTTATCAACGGCTTTTCTCTCTTCCTTTATGAACAATACTGCCGTGGTTGCATCGCTTATTAGTGCTGTAAAGCGCAATAATCAACATGCACCATCTAAACTGTTGATCCCGCTTTCATATGCTGCAATTTGTGGTGGAACATTAACGCTGGTAGGCACCTCAACCAATCTGATTGTAAACAGTTTCGTCGTGGAGAAAGGGCTACCCAGCCTTGGTTTCTTTGAGTTTTCGTTAGTTGGATTGGCAGGTCTTGCAGTTGGAGTAGTTGTTTTACTTACTTTTAGCCATCTATTACCGGATCGTTTGCATAATAATAACGATCAGGCCAGTTATTTTTTAGAAGCAAAAGTAAATACTGTTTCTCCTTTGATAGGGCGTAGTGTTGCTGATAATAATCTGCGTAATTTACAACAGTTGTATTTAGCTGAAATAGTGCGTAAAGGTGAAAAGATATGCCCTGTTTCACCCGATGAGATTATCCAAGAAAAAGACCGCTTACTGTTTTGTGGTGATGTTGATAGCGTGGGGGTGTTACAAGATATACAGGGCTTAGAGCTATTTGCTGAGCACCAATTAACCGGGCAAAATTTAGTGGAAGTGATTGTTAGCCCGTCAGCAAGTATTACCGGGAAAACACTTAAAGAATGTCACTTTCGTGAAAATTTTGATGCTGTTGTGGTGGCGATTCGTCGAGGCCATACACCCCTTGAAGGTGGGCTTGGTAAAGTTGAATTGCGCGAAGGTGATACTTTATTACTCGCGCCCGGTAAAACTTTTGAGCAGAATAAAAATCTAACACGAAATTTTGTATTGATAAGTGGTGTAGATGCCAGTACTCGACTTGATATTAAGCGCAGTTGTGGTGTTATATTCGGATTTTTGGCCGTTGTATTATTATCTGTTTTTAATCTAGTGCCACTGTTTAAAGGATTATTAGTTTTACTGGTCGTCTCTTTATTAATGGGGGCATTAAGCTGGAATGAGGTACGTCGCCGTTTTCCGTTAGAAATTTGGGCGATTGTTGGTGCGGCGCTTTCATTAGCACATCTTATGACCAGTACGGGGCTCGCCGATACGCTTGGGCGTTTTTTACAGTTACACTTAAATGGATTTGGTGTGTTAGGGGCCTTTATTGCAATCTACCTGGTGACGCTGATCTTAACTGAGTTAATAACCAATAATGCAGCTGCCGCGTTAGCATTTCCAATTGCATACAGTTTGGCTGTTGCTTATGACGTCAGTGTTATGCCATTTATTATGGCGGTGATTTTTGGCTCTAGTGCCAGCTTTATCTCTCCATATGGTTACCAAACAAATTTAATGGTTTACAGTGCAGGTGATTATGAGTTTAAAGATTACCTAAAGATGGGCATCCCAATGTCTATTCTGTATTCCGCGGTTGTATTGTTTACTATTCCGCAACTGTTTCCTTTTTAGTTTTTAGTTTTTGAAATTTAATAATTTAAGAGTATTTCTATGTCAGCTAATAGTCCAATTATAACAAACAACGAACATATTGTTTGGCACCAGCATGCAGTTGACAAAAGTCAGCGCAGTGAACAGAAAAAACAGAAACCTTGTGTATTGTGGTTCACAGGTTTAAGTGGTTCTGGTAAATCAACAGTTGCCGGTGCTGTCGAGCAGGCACTATTTGAGATCGGTTCGCATACCTATCTGCTCGATGGTGACAATGTGCGTATGGGCTTATGTAAAGGCTTAACCTTCAGTGATGATGATCGTAAAGAAAATATTCGCCGCATTGGAGAAGTTGCTAAATTAATGGCTGATGCAGGTTTGATTGTTTTAACTGCATTTATCTCCCCACACCGTGAAGATCGTGAGCAAGTACGTTTGTTATTACCGGAAACTGAATTTATCGAAGTATTTGTGGATACGCCACTGGCGATTTGTGAAAAACGCGATCCAAAAGGTTTATACAAAAAGGCGCGAGCTGGTGAAATCAAAAACTTTACTGGTATTGATAGTGTTTATGAAGTGCCTGAGTCTGCTGAAATTCGTGTCGAAAATGGCGAACAACCTTTATCAGAAGCTGTCGATATCATTGTTAATTACTTAAGAGAGAATGGTTATGTCTAAAACAGAGATTATTGCTTTTGATGAACAGTCTGTGGTTGAGGGAATTTGTAAAATTGCGCGCATTGCCGGTGAGAAAATTTTACAGATTTATCAGCGTGACTTTGACGTGCAGATTAAATCTGATTCATCACCATTAACCGAAGCTGATTTGGCCGCCCATCAAATTATCGCAGCTGGTTTAGCTGAACTAACCCCTGAAATACCGGTCTTATCCGAAGAAGATGCCAATATCGACTGGTCGGTGCGTCAAACTTGGCGTCAGTTTTGGTTAGTGGATCCGCTTGATGGTACCAAAGAATTTATCAATAAAAATGGTGAGTTCACGGTTAATATTGCCTTGATTGAAGAGGGTAAACCGGTTTTAGCTGTTGTCTACGCACCGGTATTAGATAAGTTATATTTTACTGATAAACAATATTCTTATTTAACCACGGCTGAAAAAGCCAATGTTCGTCTGCAAGTGGTAAAACCTGGAGAAACTTTAAAAGTCGTTGGCAGTCGTTCACATCCAAGTTCAGATCTGGCTAGTTACCTTGAAAAATTAGGTGATTATGAGATGGTCTCGGTTGGTAGTTCATTAAAGTTCTGTTTAATAGCCGAAGGTTTGGCTGATATATATCCGCGTTTAGGTCCAACTATGGAGTGGGATACGGGAGCGGGTCATTGTGTTGCTGAAAAAGCAGGAGCAATTGTTTGTAAATTAGATGGTCAAGCTTTACGCTATAATCAACAGGAGAGTTTATTGAATCCTTATTTTGAGGTAAAAGCTCTCTAATATTTTGGAGAGAGTTTTATGCTACTGCGGATATTAATCAGCCTATCAATTTTGTTATCTTTTTCTGCGGGTGCGGGTGATATATACCTGTGCTGATGGACGCTATTATAAAGGTTACGAAACGCTTGATAGAATGCAATATCGTCAGCTTTCTGACCAAGAAGTAACAAAACTAGCCGACAAAAGCGAATAATTTCTTTTTACACTTAATTATTTTAATTAAATCGGTTATTCTGCCTGCAATTAATCAACAGCAAATTGGAAATAAAAATGATTGTACTAGGACACCAAAACCCAGATTGTGACAGCGTATGTTCGGCTATTGCTCTTGCAAGTTTATTCAATAAACTAGGTAAAGAAGCAACTCCAGCACTACAAGGTGAGCCAAACCCAGAAGCTATGTACCTGCTTGAACAAGCTGGTTTTCCTGAGCCGGAAATTCGTACATCAGTTGCCGGTGAAGAGATTTTCATTGTTGATTACTCTGACTGGAATCAAGGTACTGCTGATATGAAACAAGCAAAAATCCGCGGTATTGTCGACCATCATAAACTAGGTGATATCACCACATCTGAACCACTTGAATGTTGGATTTGGCCTGTAGGCTGTAGCGCAACGATTGTTTACAACATGTATAAATTCCACAATCAAGCACCTGATGCTGCTATTGCAAAACTAATGATGGGCGCAATCATTTCTGATACGGTTAACTTCCAAGGTCCAACAACAACGGACATTGATAAAGTGGCTGTTAAAGAACTAGCCGAAATCGCCGGCGTCACAGATATAAAAGCATTCGCAAACGCACAGTTTGATGCAAAATCAGATATCAAACATGTACCTGCTGCTGAGTTAATCCTACGTGATCAAAAAGTATTTGAGATGGCGGGTGAGAAATTAGCAATTGGTCAGTTAGAGTTAACCTCATTAGAAACGGCATTTGAGAAAAAGACAGATATGTTAGCGGAAATGGGCCAATTACAAGCTGAAAACGATTACCACTCAACAATTGTATTATTAACTGATATCAATAAATTGGATACAACTGCATTAATCGTAAGTAAAGATGCAGAGAAAGTGGCAGCTGCATTAAATAGCACTGTGGTTGAGCATGCATTTGAATTACCAGGTGTTGTTAGCCGTAAGAAACAAATTATTCCGTTCCTGCAGGAAGCATTTGAAGCATAATAGCTTAAACATCTGCTTAATTATTAACAAAAGGCGAGCTCCATAAAGGGGCTCGCCTTTTTTATTGGTGATAATTTAATAATCAGGTATATACCCAAACTACCTGAAGATGCAGATTCAGAGGAACTCTCGGATGTCTGATCCAGGCACAACATGAAGACCTTTCGAGCGATTAACTTCGTTAATCCTCTATCGGTAGGTGTAAATGCAAGCATTTAACACCTTGAATGGTTATTCCCTTTTCAAATGTTGTAACGCAGAGCTGACTTTTGAGTGTTCCTCCTAAAGGGCAAGGTGGGAGGAAACCCTCTTCAGCGTTATGAAGTATTGATTTAGAATGACTAGATCTTCAACTTCATGCATTGAATAGGGTCACCTCCCGACTTGCTGATTCTTGCATCTTCAGGTAGCTTGGGTATTACTTTACTTTCTATTATTCTGTTTTGAGGTTTTTATGCATATTCATATTCTCGGCATCTGTGGCACCTTTATGGGGGGCGTCGCTATTCTCGCCAAGTCTCTGGGTTATAAAGTTACCGGAAGTGATAAAAATGTTTATCCTCCGATGAGTACACAATTATGCGATCAGGGCATCGAACTGATACAAGGTTTTGATCCAAGCCAGTTAGATTCAAAACCCGATCTTGTGGTGATAGGCAATGCAATGAGCCGAGGTAACCCTTGCGTAGAAGCTGTTTTAGATAAACAAATACCTTACATTTCCGGTCCACAATGGTTATTAGAGCATATATTAAAAGATCGCTGGGTTTTAGCGGTTGCCGGCACACATGGTAAAACATCAACAGCAAGTATGCTGGCTTGGATTCTAGAATACGCGAATATGAAGCCTGGTTTTTTAATTGGTGGTGTTCCTGAAAATTTTGGTTTGTCAGCAAGATTAGGTGAAACGCCATTTTTTGTTATCGAAGCAGATGAATACGATAGTGCTTTTTTTGATAAGCGTTCTAAGTTCGTGCATTACCATCCGCGAACTTTAGTACTTAACAACCTCGAGTTTGATCACGCTGATATTTTTGAAGATCTTAATGCGATTAAAAAGCAGTTCCATCACCTGGTAAGAACAGTTCCAGCAACAGGTCGGATAATTATTCCCAATAAGGATGAAGCGTTAATGGCTGTTAAGCATATGGGCTGTTGGAGTGAAGTTGAATACCTTGGTGAAAACTGGTCTTGTCAGAAAGTAAAAGAAGACGGAACTTTGTTTGAAGTGTTTTTGAATCAAGAAAAACAGGGACAAGTAAACTGGTCATTAATGGGCGATCATAATGTGGATAATGCGCTTGCTGCAATTGCGGCCGCTCGACATGTCGGAGTTACGCCTGAAATATCAATTGAAGCATTAGCCGAATTTAAAAGTATTAAGCGCCGTATGGAAGTTAAAGGGAAAATTAATAATATTACGGTTTATGATGACTTTGCCCATCATCCGACAGCAATTAGAACAACATTAGCGGGTTTACGCGCCAAAGTTGGTAATGAAAAAATAATCGCAGTATTAGAGCCTAGATCAAACACTATGAAGTTAGGTATCCATAAAGAAGCATTAGTTAATTCATTAACGGCAGCGGATAGCGTCTATTGTTTTGAAACTGAAGATCTTAACTGGTCTATGCAGGAGCTATTTGATGAGCAAGCTAAAACGGTTGATATCTCGAATGATATTGATAACTTATGTAATAAATTAGTGGCTGAAGCACAACCCAATGATCATATTTTAATAATGAGTAATGGCGGTTTTGGTAATATTCATCAAAAACTATTAGAGCGACTGCAGGGCTAGTTATGAATAAAAGCAAAGAGTATAAAGATAAAATCACTTTAGCAGTAACTGGTGCTTCAGGCAGTGGTTATTTCTTACGATTACTGAAATCATTAGTTGATGCCGAGATACAAATATACTTATTGCTTTCAGATGCTGCCAAAATCGTTTTAAAAACAGAAGAGAATGAAGACTGGCCTGAAGATGTAAATGATTTAAATACTTATTTACAAAACAAGTATCAAAGCAAAGAACAGCAAATAATTGCACTGACTGCTAAAGATTGGTTTTCACCTGTTGCTTCTGGTTCATCTGCACCGGATAAAATGATTATTTGCCCATGTAGTTGTGGCACATTAGCCTCAATTGCACAGGGGGTATCAAATAACTTAATTGAAAGATCGGCTGATGTGATTTTAAAAGAACGTGGGCAATTAATCATAATGCCAAGGGAAACTCCCTTTTCAACTATTCATTTACGAAACATGCTGACCCTGTCCGAGCTTGGCGTAACAGTTATGCCTTTAGCGCCAGGTTTTTATCATCAGCCAAAAACAATTGAAGATTTACAAGATTTTATGGTTGCAAGAGTATTAGATCACTTAAAGATCCCGCATAAGATAGGTAAACGTTGGTGTGAATAGGTAATAAAAATCACAAAGCTCTAATAATTGTTTACTTTGTAAACGTAAATATAAAGGTTTTAATAAACTGCAACTTTATTTAAAAAAACACTTGCCAATGTGATCGCTATCTCTATAATGCGACCCCACAGACACGGGGCACAACGCCTAATGACTGAGAACGAAAGAGGTTACTTTTTAATGA
>JABXKR010000130.1 GCA_013619145.1 Psychromonas sp.
GTACTTCAATCTCATGGTTAGATGAAGATAAAAAACCTTTGCCGGATCAGAAAGTAACCGAGATTTATCTTAGTATTACTGAGCAGGTGCGTAATGTTTTGTTGCTAAACGATAAACAAACTAAAGCGCTTTAATCTTTCGCTTTTATTGTAAATAAAAACCAACGGGTTATTTATCTGTTGGTTTTTTTTTAGCCTCTTTTTCTTTGCTCTCATTTTCCAGTGATGCTTTCATTTTTTTTTCTTCTATTACCCGCATAACACTTTCTGGTAACTTCATTTTTGCGCTGTGTTTTAAGAGCATAATATTGCTAATAACAATACCTAGCACAAAAGCTATCAATAAAAAAAGCGCCCAACCACTCATAAATACCCCTCAATTTTTAAAGTAAAAAAAGCAGGAAATAATTCCTGCTTTGATAGTATAGCCATTCTTATCATGTTGCGCTTTGTCCAGACATCCGAGCTGGCCTCTGGATTAGCATCTTGAAGTCGATTGGTATATATGAAAGATTATGATTTAATCGATTTAATCGATTAAAGCGTAATCTTTTCTTAAAATTTCAACTATTTCAGCTTTTGGATTATCAGACAGTTTAATCTTTTCTCCGATAACTTTCTCTGCAATGCCGATATATGTTTCAGAAATTTTCATTAATACCGAAGCTGGCAGGGCATTATCACGTGCTAGCGCACTACGCTCAGCCATACGATCTTTATTTAACAGAATATCAGGATCAGGGAAATGGTTTAATAATAGTTGGCGGAAATCTTCTTTAGAGTTCTCAACAATTTTACCTTCTTTGAATGCTGCACCATCCCAAATACGAGAAGAATCAGGCGTACCCACTTCATCCATGTAGATCAGTTTTTCATTACCCGCTTTATCGTTAACATAACCAAATTCAAACTTTGTATCTACGAAGATTTGCTCAATTTTGGCTAGTTCATTACTGATAACATCAAAACCTTCTTTTAATAATTTTTCATAATGGTTGATATCATCTGCTTTACTGAAGTTAAATGCGGCAAAATTTTCTTCAATGTTTTGACGGGTGATATTGACATCATCAACCGCTGGAACACCTGGAATACCTTCGAGAATGCCTTTAGTTGAAGGGGTAATTAATAATTCAGCTAGCTTTTGATCTTTTTGTAAACCTTCTGAAATTTGAATACCGCAGAACTCACGTTCACCTTTCTCATAAGAGCGCCACATAGAGCCTGTGATATATTGACGGCAAATCGCTTCAATCATTACTGGTTTAGCTTTTTGCACAATCCAAACAAAAGGGTGTGGAATATCAAGGATATGACTATCAGCTAAACCATGCTCTTTAAATAATTTGAACCAGTGGTTGGAGATTGCATTTAAAGCCGCGCCCTTGCCGGGAACACCATTCATGCCATCTTCACCATGCCAGATACAATCAAATGCAGATATTCGATCACTGATAACCATAATAGCCAGTGGGGCATCACTAGCAACATCGTATCCTTTTTCGATGATTAAACGTTTGCTATCAGCTTCAGTTAGCCAGTAAACAGAGCGTACTTTACCGCTGTGAACAGGTTTATCTGTACGAATTGGTAAATCGTTATTAACAGCTAATACTTTATCAGCAAGACTCATAAATAATATCCTATATATAAAGCCAGATTAAACAGACCATGTCTGTAATGGAAGAGTTCTGGTCGCAAATAATAGCAGAATATTAATGACTTATCATGTCAAAAAAAATATTAACCAGCAGACAAACATACTTACTATTTATGAAAATATTCAGCTAAGCACCTTAATAAACTGCTCGCCAGCCATTGTCCCATCTATACTTTTAGATAGTTCTATTGGTGAGTGGTTTGTTCATGTTTTTATGAGGATTCAGAAGGGATGGCAATTGTGGTCGATTGAAGCAAAGGACTATACCCAAGCTACTTGAAGATGCAGATTCAGGTAGTTTGGGTATATATGAGTAATTTATTGCTCTGGCAAGTAATGGCTTAGGTTTACTGACTACGCCATTTTATTGTCTATTATAAAGCTTTAGAAATTTGAATTTCTTGTTGTTGTTCAGTTTCTTTAAATAGCACGATTGCAATAATCAAAGCGATCGCAGTAGGTAATACCCATGCCATACCAACATCAAATAAAGGAAGGAAAGAAAAAGAATCCATATTGACTCCGGCAATTTTGATGCCATCTAATAAACCAAATAGGAAAGAAACAGCTAATACAAAGCGGTGTGAATTGGTTTTACTTGCCAGCAAGTTATTACAGAATGTCAGTGCAACAAGGGCGATCGCCACAGGATAAACTGTAAATAATACTGGAACAGAAAGCGCAATCAGTTCGCTTAAACCAACATTTGTTACTAACGCACAAAGCATACAATTTCCAATAACTAATAGTCGTCGATTCCAATTTGTTTTTAATTTACATAGAAAATCTGACATGGCACTAACCAAACCAACAGCAGTAGTTAGACAGGCTAAAGCAACAACTACTGAAAGTAATACTTGGCCTGGTAATCCGAATAAAGCTTTAACATAAATAGCGATGATTTCACCGCCATTAGAAACATTTGGTGCGATTTCCTGGCTGGTTGCACCTAAGTAAAATAATGAAACGTATACAAAGGTTAAACCTATTGCTGCAATTAAACCTGCAATTGATAAGTATTTATACTGTGCAGTCTTGTCATTGATACCTTTAGATTTAACAACATTAATAATTAACATGCCGAAAACCAATGAAGCCAAGGTATCCATTGTGTTGTAGCCCTCAAGAAAACCGGTTACAAAAGGTGTTTCGAGGTAAGCACCAGTTGCAATACCAATATCTGATAGGGGGGTTAGAAAGACAGAGGTTGATAAAACGATCAAAAGAATAATCAGTAGAGGGGTAATAACCTTGCCGACAATATCTAGTAACTTACCCTCAGAGAGTGAGAGTGCACCAACAAGTGCAAAAAATAGTACCGAAAAAATGGCTAAAGTGCTAGCAGATGTGTCTGAAAGAAATGGCTTCAGTCCGATTTCAAAAGCCACTAAAGCGGTTCTCGGTGTTGCAAAACTAGGGCCTATAATAATAAACACGGCAAGTGCGAAGGAGGTTGCGACTTTAGCGGGCAGGTATTTAGCCATGCTAGTTAAGCCGCCACCAGCTTTTGCTACTGCTATCAGGGTCAATAAAGGTAAACCAACAGCTGTCAGCAGAAAACCGACCATTGCAATGGTGAAATTTTCACCAGCTAAAGCGCCTGCAATAGGGGGGAAAATAATATTACCTGCGCCTAAAAAAAAGGCAAACGTCATAAATCCTAGACCCAGCATATCAAATGTGGATAGTTCTTTTTTCATCCAGTTGTGTTCCTGTCATTTCTGTATCAGCAAACTAAATTGCTTTATGTGTTAAATAGATCCTGTCTCTTATACACATCTC
>JABXKR010000140.1 GCA_013619145.1 Psychromonas sp.
TGACCTGGTCAACTGAATTCGGTCACCCTAGTTAAGTTCTTTAAGCTACCTTTTTTAACAATCTAGCTGCACGTTCAAATTCATTGGGACTTTGATAACCAAGGTATGAATGCATTCTTTGGCTGTTGTACCACATCGTGATGTAATTCATTACATCTTGCTGAGCCGCATAGCGTGTTTGATAATTACGCCAATGCACGCGTTCTTGTTTCAAGCTACCAAAGAAGCTCTCTGCTACGGCATTATCCCAACAACAGCCTTTCTTGCTCATACTGCCTACAAAGCCATGCAACCTCAGTATTCGTCTATATTGATGACTCGCATATTGAACACCTTGGTCTGAATGCACTATCAAGCCTGCTTTGGGTTTTCGTTGCCACATAGCCATGGTTAATGCATCGCAAACAAGTTGAGCTTTCATTCTTGTTCCCATACTCCAACCCACAACTTTACGGGAGTATAAGTCTATTACTATTGCTAAATACAGCCATCCCTCTGAAGTCCATATATAAGTGATATCCTGCACCCACGCTTGATTAGGTTGTTGAACATCGAAGTTTTGTCCGAGTTCATTCTCGTAAACAGGCTTATTGTGTTCACTGTTTGTCGTTACTTTATATTTTTTCTTATAACGTACCCAAACATTTGCTTCTTTCATTAATTGAGCTGTTTTTCTACGGCCCACTGGGAAATCAAGCGCATTTAAGGCTTTTTGAATACGTCTCTCACCATAGGTATTATCGCTAAAATCGGCAATGTTTTTTACCCACACCAACATCTCTTGATGTGTTGTATCAACAGGCATTTGAGCCTTTCGCTTTTGATAACTATAGTAATTATTATTTTTCACACCCAACACACGACACATTAATATCACAGGCCAGATCTTCTTATTTTGGGCAATAAACGAATACTTTACTTCGTTTCTTTGGCAAAGAAGACCGTCGCTTTTTTTAATATCTCACGCTCCATTTCTAGGCGCTTTACTTGAGATTTTAGCTTGCGGATTTCTTCTTGCTCAGGTGTCAGTTTACCGTTTCCTCTAAAAGCGTGACCATCGTCATTTTCAGCTTCTTTGATCCAGCGACCGAGAACTTGAGCGCTGACTTCTAAGTTTCTAGCCGCTTCTGAGATACAGTAGTTTTGATCTCTAACGAGCGCAATTGCATCTAGTTTGAATTCTTTTGAATAGGTTTTACGTTTTGTCATTTCAATCTCCAGTTAAGTTAATTATGTCTTAACTGGGTTAGTCGAATCAATTAGACCACGTCAATTCACAACAAGCATGTTCAGAGTTAGACAATGATAATGATCGTCTGAGTTGTTATGACACAAGTGTAAAAGAGGATTTAGCATCTGATGATTCCGAACCATCTGAATTAGCCAAAATGGATATCCCTGATATTTCAAATTATTTCAATGAAAGAAAGATATTTAAATTAACTACTCATCAGGCAAATTACATTTTACCAGTGTCTTATAATTCAAAAACTAATGATGAGATCTATCAGGAAACCGATCCAGGTACTGAAGTTGATAACGTAGAAGTTAAATTTCAACTTAGTGGTAAGCTCAAACTTCTCAATGATATGTTCAATGATAACTGGGATCTCTGGTTCGCCTATACACATACATCTTGGTGGCAACTGTATAATTCCGATGAATCAGCACCCTTTAGAGAAACCAATTACAGTCCAGAAGTATTTACCACCTATTACTCTGATTACAATGTCTTTGGGATGACGCTACTGCAAACAGATTTTGGTTTCGTTCACCAATCTAATGGCAGAACAGAGCCACTTTCACGTAGTTGGAATCGCATTTATGCTAATTTTGAACTCGCTAAAGGAAATTATTTACTATCAATTAAGCCTTGGTACCGTATTCCTGAAAGTGAAGGTCAAGATGATAACCCCGACATAGAGGACTATGTTGGTTATGGTGACTACAGATTGACCTATAAAGGCGATACTAACCTTTACAGTATTTTATTTAGAAATAATTTTAAATTTGATGGTGATAATGAAAGTAGTGTTGAACTAAGTTGGGCCTTTCCTGTGTATGAAATAGTTGATATATACTTCCAATATTATAATGGTTATGGCGAAAGTCTGATTGATTATGACCATAGAGTAAACCGAATCAGTCTCGGAATTCTTATCTATGATTGGTTCTAGAATGAATATAGTAAGAGCTTTCCCTGCATGACATTTAAATGTACCAATAAATAAATGATCAATTACCTAGCCAGATACCATGCGTGCCTGGCTAACGCTGCATCATTGTTCTAGATATATATATCCCACAAAATAATAATCATAATACATATTACGACTGCAACTTGTTCGTCCCGTTTAATGGCTCATAGTTGCTTTCGTTAATCCCTTAATTTCCTAGCGTTGGTTAATTATTGACAAATAAGAGTTGAACTCTTTTATAAAAATGATTGTAATTTCAGTGATTATTACGTTGCGGTTAACATCACACTTCACTTGCAACGCAATAAATATGCGGGATTATTTAAAACAAGTATAAAGAAGATACCCCGTAAAAAGTAATGATGTGGTTCGCCCCTAGTTGCCTAGACTCTTTGCTAAGTTCTTAAAATACTGCTTTTCGAACTTCATCGGAGACAGCCCGATATTTTTACCATGATGGCACACTGGTGTAGCAGTACAGTAATTTTGGCCACTAATTTGTAGCTTCCTAAGGCGGAAAGGGGCACATAACGCCTTAGCTTTTTATTCTCTAATCCCAATTTATTAAGTCTACCTTGATTCTTTTTGTCTGAACTTTGTGCTGTGTAATATTTATTTTCTTATTACGTAGAGTATGATGTTTTCTTTAATGTCATGATTTAAAAGAATAAAAGGTATGGGTGTCCAACTTTTTATGCATTAATAAAACAGGCCCTTTTCAGGGCTCAATAATTGAACCATTAATTATAGGTTAGCAACACATATTGCGCCGACTGTTGTCATTACAATAGTGTAAGGCAGTGCCATGAGCACCATTTTACCGTAAGACAAACGAATTAACGGAGCAATGGCAGACGTCAGTAAGAACAAGAAAGCGGCTTGACCGTTTGGTGTTGCAACACTTGGCAAGTTAGTACCGGTATTTACCGCCACAGCTAACAGCTCAAAGTGTTCACGGCTAATATCACCAGCGTCTAATGCCGCTTTTACTTCGTTAATGTATACCGTGGCCACAAATACGTTATCACTGATAATAGATAACAATCCATTGGCAAAGAACATGATTAACGGCTGCGCTTCAATGCTTTGCGCAAAAACCAAGTCAATAATAGGCTGAAACAAATGCTGATCATGAATAACTGCCACAACAGCAAAGAACACTACTAGAAGAGATGTGAATGGTAGTGCCTCTTCAAAAGCATGGCCAATCTGATGCTCTTCGGTAATGCCGTTAAGAGCGGTTTGTACCACGATAATGGTTAAACCAATTAGGCCGACAGGCGCTAAATGCAGCGCTAAGGCAACCATAAGGAAAACTGCCGCAGCCCCCTGCACCCATAATTGGGCTATTTCGTATTTAGTTCGTTGCTCTGTCTGGTGCAGATCATAATCACTTAAAATTTTGAATACTGCTTCTGGTAATTGATCGCCATATCCAAATAATTTAAATTTCTCAACCACCACAACGGTTAATAAACCGGCAACAAAGACGGGAATAGAGACTGGAGCTACCGCCAAGAAAAAGGCAATGAAATCCCAGCCGGCTTTTTCAGCAATTAGCAAGTTTTGAGGTTCACCCACTAATGTTGCCACACCACCGAGTGCCGTACCTACCGCACCGTGCATTAATAAGCTGCGTAAGAAACCACGAAAGGCTTGTAAATCTTCTTTATGGTGATCGTGTACGGTTTTATCGTCACCATGATCATGATCGTCATGATGATATTGACGCCCTGAGACTACTTTATGGTAAACACTGTAAAAGCCAACACCCACTGCAATAATCACCGCAGTCACCGTTAATGCATCTAAAAAGGCTGAAAGCAATGCTGCCATAACACTAAAGGTTAAAGACAAAGCAATTTTGGATCGTACGTTGATCAGCAGCTTCATAAAAATAAACAGCAGCAGGTTTTTCATAAAGAAAATCCCCGCCACCATAAACATCAACAATAATATAACTTCAAAGTTAGCAATAATTTCACTTTTGACAGCAGCAGGGCTGGTCATGCCTAAGGCCACGGCTTCAATTACCAGTAAACCACCCGGTTGAAGCGGGTAGCATTTTAAAGCTAATGCCAGAGTGAAAATAAACTCGACAATAAGTGCCCATCCCGCCACCGTGTAACCGATATCAGGAATCATAACCAATAAAGGGTTGATCAATAAAAAAACTATGATGGATTTTTTATACCAGGACGGGCTATTGCCCAAGAAATTATGATAGAGACTGTTCATATACTCAACCTTATTTTGATGACTAAATTCTATTTAGAAGCGTTAATTTAGATATTGCTATTTTTTAATTAACCGCCAGAAGTTTTCATAAAGCATAGGATGCTTAAACTCATTGTGCCAAAGAACAGTAATGACTGTTCTGAT
>JABXKR010000146.1 GCA_013619145.1 Psychromonas sp.
AGCCATAATGCATCTGTTTTTGCAAAGTATGGCGCGCAAGAATTTTTTGCTCTATCTCTTTAGCAAAAAAACTAATATTACTAAAGTGGTTTTCATGGGCGTTTTTCATTGCCATTGCCGATTGGCGCAATAAATCTTTAGCATCAGTATCATCTGCAGGAAATAGTGCAATTCCTAATGCGCAGGAAAGTCTTACTTGTTCAGCGGAGATTTCAAATGGTAAATTCAATTTGATATCCAATTTTTTTACATATTCTAATGCCATTTCAGCAGCACGTTCACTATCACTATGCAGATCCGGTAAAATAATGACAAATTCACTGCCTTGCAGATGCGCAATAAAATCAGGGCCTGATTTACAATTTTCAAGGCGACGGGCAATTAAATAAAGTAATTCATCACCTTTAAAATGCCCTTGCAGATCATTAATTGTTTTATATTGATTACACTCAATAAATACAATCGCACCGTTTAAATTATTATGTTTTGCGCGAGAAACCTCTTGAGCAATATGAATTAAAAGCTGACTTCTGTTGGGTAACTGGGTAACGTCATCAAATTGTGCTTGCTGTTTAATTTTTTCCTGTGATTCTTTATACAAGCTGACATCAGTATTTGTGCCGATAACACGTAAAGGTTGCCCATCAGCATCCCATGAGACAGTTTGACCTCTGCTTAAAATCCAGCGATATTCACCGTTCTGGCAGCGAATTCTATGAGTATTCTCAAAAAATGAATTTTTGCCTACAAAGTGAAACTTTAAATCCTGCAAGACTTTAAACAGATCTTCACTATGAATTCGAGATTCCCATTCATTAATATCATTCTTGATATCTTCTTTTCGATATCCGAGCATCTCCTTCCAGCGAGATGAGTAATAAACCTCATCTTTTTGAATATCCCAATCCCAAACGCCATCTCTTGCACCACTTAGTGCATATAACCAACGTTGCTCACTGGCTGAAAGGGTATTGATATTTTTCTTTACTTCCTCTGCTAACTGGGCAAATGAATGCTGTAATATTCCTATTTCGCCCAAACCAGATTTATCAATTTCAATCTGGTTACTTAAATCCGATATTTTAGTTGAAAGAGCCAATTTATTAAGTGGCCGAATAACAATACGGTTAATAAAGTAGAGCAGTAAAAATATTGCTACCAATAATGTGATTGAAAATTTAATTAATGAAATAAGTGCATCATAGCGTAAAGAGGTAATCGCGTTAGTTAGTGAATAACGCATGAATATTAAACCGTTAAATTCCCGATTTAAACTATTGCCTGTAGAGAGCATTTGTAATGGCGCATAAACGATCAACTCTTGTGTTATATCGTTGTATTGAAAAACAAATTCATTTTTTTCAATTACCTGCTGAAGAAGATTTCCGTCATAGTATGCTAACTGTAATTTTGCAAACATATACTTTTTACGTAAATTATTACTCAAGACAATTTGCTGATTATGATCGACAATCGCAATACTTTTAAAATCGGGATCAAGTGCGGTAACTGATACTATCTGCTGCGCTTGCGCTTTTTCTAAGCGCATTAGTGAATTTGACAAAGTTGTCTGTAAATTCCCGGCAATACCTTTTACATATTGCTCTTTTTCACTGTATAACCTATGTTGTGCTTGTTGGAACTCTAAAAATAATACACTCCCCTGCAATACAATAAAAACTACAAAAAGTACTAAAGGGATAATCACTCGAAGAGATAACTTGCTCATATTATTCATAAATAACACGCTCCAGAATTCTCGTTGAAATCAAGTGAGCAAAATCAGATGGAATTTTTCCAAGCATATTTTTTCGTGTCATAAAGTGACTTAAACGATTTGCCTGCAGTTCGATATTCGATGGCGAGCCTGACATAGACATTAAAGCTTCCCGAGGTTCAATAAATCGCGTCCCGAGAAAGGCCTGTTCTAATAGGTATGGATAGAGTTGCAGCCTTACTGACATAGTTGTCACTGCTTGTTTGCTGTTTTTTAGATAATAGTCATGAGCTTGATAAAAACGTTTTAATAATAGTGTTATCTGCTCTTCTTTACTGATGTAAATATCTTCTCTGACGACCATTAAATGAGTGATACGTTGCTCAAGTATATTTGAATTAACTAACTCCCTCGCGCCTAACGCTAAAAGTTGTTGTTTCTGTGGTTCTCTGACAATCAAGGCATCAATATTATCTTTCATGTAAAGATCTTTAGCTTCATTTTGTTTAACTTCTAAAAGTTGAACTGTTTGATTATTTAATCCCGTTAAATTAAATGTTTCACTTAATAATAAAGCACCCGCAGCTTTATTTTCATATCCAATTGAGTGCCATTTTAAATCCTGCAGTGTTTTTATCTCTGGCTTTGCTAACAGTGCGTCACCACCAATAGATTGATCAATAACAGTAATCACTTTCAGATCAATGCCAAGTGCCACAAGTGTTAATACTTCATCGAGAGAAAGAAAGGCAACATCTAACTTACCAGTTTGAAAAGCTTGAATAACACTGGTCGAAGATGGCAGTTCAAACAGCGAAAACTGGCGAGGGTCAAGGTATTTCAACTCTTTTGCTAAAAACAGAAACTCAAAGCTTGGCCAGGGAGCCGCACCAACTGTTAATGAACTTTTATAGGGGCTGCAGCTCGATAAGCCGATAACAATAAAGATAAGAGTAGCTATTCGTCTAGCTATAGAGAATGGAATTTTCATAGGAATCCAAATCAAAACAGATCATTTAAGATTTAAAATTAGATTTTAGGATCATGACAGAAATAATTTGATAAAAAAACAGCTAGTTACATGAAAATAACTGTTTTTTATCATAATGAGAGTTGGATAAACTAAATGGTCTGGAGCTTTTGTAGCACTTCAATACGCTTTTCAAGAGGCGGGTGCGACATAAATAAACCTGCACTGCGTTTCCCTGAAATACCAAAGGCCATCATACTGCCTTCTAGATGCGGTTCAGCACCTTTTTGTAAACTCTCAAGCGCAGCAATCATTTTATGCTTACCAACTAATTGAGCCGCACCAAAATCGGCACTGAATTCACGTTGTCTTGAGTAATACATAACAATCGTACTTGCTAAAATACCAAAGATCATTTCTAAAATAAAAACAATAATAAAATAGGAAAATCCATGACCGGAAGACTCCTCATCACTGTTACTTAATGCTTTGTCGATAATGCCAGCTAATAAACGGGCAATAAAGATAACAAAGGTATTCACCACACCTTGAATTAAAGTCAGTGTTACCATATCACCATTTGCAACATGACTTATCTCATGAGCTAAAACTGCTTCAGCCTCATCACGGGTCATATTTGCTAATAAACCGCTACTAACTGCGACCAGAGCTTTATTTTTACTCATTCCGGTCGCAAATGCATTGCTGTCCTGTGCATTATAAATTGCCACTTCAGGG
>JABXKR010000286.1 GCA_013619145.1 Psychromonas sp.
CGACTGTTGTACTCGCGCCTGGAGCAAGGTTAACCTTGGTAAAGCCGGCTAAACTCTTCTTAGCCATTGCAACAGGGGCTGTTTTTGGCTCACCAAGATAAACTTGCGGAGCATCAGAGCCGTTGACTTCACCTATATTGGTAACTGTAAAGCTGACTTTATAGCCGCCATCTTCATTCGGGGTTACGTCTGTAGCACTGTATTCAAATTCGGTGTACGACAAACCAAAACCGAACGGGAACAGCGGCGCTTTGTTCTGCTCTTCATACCAGCGGTAGCCGACGAAAATCCCTTCGCTGTATTCCTGCTCATTGTTTACGCCAGGATAATCATTCGGATCAATCGCAATCCCTGACTCCAGATCAACCGGGAAGGTAACTGGCAGTTTACCACTTGGGTTTGCTACGCCTAACAACAGATCGGTCGTCGCTTCCGCGCCTTCCTGACCTGAATACCACATCTCCAGTATCGCTGCCGTGTTATCTTTCCATGGCATAGAGATAGGGTCGCCGGTATTGAGCACCACAATGGTATTCGGGTTTGCTGTCGTGACGGCAGCAATAAGATCTTCCTGCAGCGCAGGCAGTGATAGAGACTGTCGATCCCTGCTCTCTGTGCCTTCATTGTAGGCAAACAGAATAACAGGGTTGCCTGTTTCTTTAGCTTCAGCTGCCGCAGCTGCCGCATCTTTAATCGCATCGACACGCATCTTCGGGGTAATCCATGTGAGCCTGAACTCAAGCGGGGTATCCGCCTGTGGTCTCAATATACTTGTTTTACCGGCGTTGCCTTCTATCTCAATTTCATGCTTCCCGGCTGTCAGATGCATTGTTGTTTCGAACAATTCCAGGCCATACGTCGGCGCCAGCAGGCTGGATCCTCCCATTATTGATGCGGTATCGATATCAGCCACTACTTCACCCATTAGGTCAAGCGGACGACCCTCTCGGCCATCAATAAACATAAGCGCCTGCCCGCCTGATGACTGGGCTTTAAATTCATAATCCCCCTCCTCTTCGATGACTAATGAACCTTTCCAGATGGTGCTAGAGCCTTTTGCAAGTTCCTTACCTTCACCCACATAATCGATGATGCCAGAATCAACTGTTACAGTTTCACCCTTATGCATCGACAAACCCTGGGTTATTCCGTCTTCAGCCAGGAAATTGGCTGTTGGAATTGCGCTGCCCTGTAAATATATCCCCTCAAGATACTTGACGTCTGCCCCCCTGTCTTTAAATGCTGCTAAAGGACCTTTCTTGGTAAAGCTATCTACTTTAGAGCTACCGCCACCGCCAATAATAGGAACGGCAGCTGAATGCCCGATTACAACGGCTGCTTTTAATTGCTCGAGAGTCAGAGGAAGCGTGTTGTTTTCATTTCTTAGTAATACCGCACCTTCGACAGCTACTTTTTTGGCAACAACCGCACTGATTACTTTTTGCTTTTCAATAGACGGGATGGTCTGTGGCCCATCAAGAAGGCCAAACTTCTCCATCTGGACCAGAACGCGACTAACTGATTTGTCAATAATAGCTTCTTCTAGCTGACCGCTTTCTACCTCTTCCTTCAGTTTTGCAAAATTGAGCCCCATCATCCCACCATACCCATAACCGGGCATATCCATATCCTGGCCGTTGGTGATCGCTTTGCTGCTGTCGTGGGTTGCTCCCCAGTCGGACATAATAAAACCTTCAAAGCCCCAGCGATCGCGCATGATATTGTTCTGCACATTGCCGTTTGAACAAGCAGGCGTACCATTGACCTGGTTGTAGGCACACATAACAGCACCGACACCGGCATCGACCGCATCTTTAAATGCAGGCAGATAAATTTCATTCAGGGTTCGCTCATCAATGGTCGCGTTTACCCCCCTGCGGTTATCTTCCTGATTATTGGCTACATAATGTTTAACTGTTGCGATCAGGCCTGCTTCTTGTATGCCTTTGATCTGTTCAGCAACCATTGCACCTGCCAGTAACGGATCTTCACCCAAGGTTTCAAAGTTACGCCCAGCCTGCGGCACTCGAACAATATTGACCATAGGAGAAAGTAACACATCCTGTCTTAACGCTTTACCTTCCGCACCAGTTGCGTGACCGATTTCACGGGCAACTTTAGTATCAAAACTGGCCGCCAAGGCAACTGGCGCCGGCATAGCAGTTGCCTTAGTGCCAATTAAGCGAATGCCTGCCGGGCCATCGGTTAATCGTACTGCCGGGATACCCAGCTCTGGGACACCTTTAAGGTAGCCTACGGCAGCGGTGGCTTCAGCAGCAGTCCTAGGCTCTTGTGCACCCATTAACATGTCGACTTTTTGTTGCAGTGTCATTTTCGAAATTAGCGCATCAACGCGTGTCTGCGTTGCCGGCGCATCTGTGTCTGGGTTTTTCGCATCTGTTGAGCTACTACTATCATTACATCCGCTTACAACAACGGATAAAAGGGCGGCAGTAATAGCCATCGATAGTTTTTTTTTGCTGAATAAATTTTTCGGGGTATTCATGTTTACTCCTAAGCTGGTTTAATGATTCTCCAATAAGGTTTTATTGGCTTCTCACGCGCAATGTAAAATATTTACCAAGCATGGCGCTAATCATTTGGATGCAGGAATCTATCATTAGAATACACAGGTATCGAAGTGTGAGCTATCTACATATTTAACCTCAACTCGGGATAATTATAGCGCAATACTCTTTAATATCATTGGGTTAAGATTTTGTAGCATACAGTGCTGATAGTTTTGAGTAGTTCAAGGCAAATCAAGCCGACGCATTACGACTGTTGTTTGCGGCGTTAATGCAGTCTCTTCCAAAATTGATTTCTAAGTCGGTTCACGCCCTGAGGATTAGTTCAAGCTTTTCCTCAGTCTAATAATGGTGAACCGCGATCTTTTAATGCTCTTAAATAACGAACTTCGTTATCCCAATACGAACTATAAATTGAATGAGAAGCCCATTCGATAAATGTTTGCCTTAAAAACTTAGGGCATTGCCACCGCCAATGTACCCATGATTTTTTACCACTACGCTCTGTGACTGGGGCAATTCCTGCATATTGTTGTAACTGTTGAGCAGAAGTGAATCGGTCTCTTTGCTCACCGAACGCACTTAGCAAGCGGGCAGACAGGCAAGCTCCTGCACCTGGTAGTCCTGTAAATAATTCTGCGTCTGGTAATATTTTCATTAACTCAGCAATTTTGTGATCAAACAGTTTTATGTGCTTCATTGCACATATAATTCGCTCTAGTAAAGCGGTCATAAACAGAGAGTGGGTATCAATGACGGCTTCATCTTCAGTTAGCGGTATTGCCTCTTTTATGGCATTTACACGCTTAGCAATTTTTTGGATATCACGTATGTAGTTGCTATGGAAAAAGTCCTCTAAGGTGTCTTTGTGGGCTCTCTGTGCTTGCTGAAGAGTGGGCCAACGAGTCATAAATCGACAAAAGATACGGGAGTCTTTTTTGGGGAACCATTCAACATTAATGTGTCGATAGTTTGATTAACGGCTCGTTGCTTTTCATCTACTAATTTCCTTCTTTGTTCAACAAGATACATAAGCTTCCGCATATTAGTACTTTGAGGTTTTAGTGGTATGAATTTCTCAGGATAGCGAAGCATTAACTCTAATGCGAGTTCTGCATCAGTGGGATCATCCTTCGCCCTGCTAGGTTTAAATGCTGTTCTATATTTAGCTAATGTCGTCGGGTTAACTGGAATTATTACAATAAAATCATACTTTTGTAAGGCGTAAACAATAGGGCCTTTGCTGAGTTCAACAGCAACAGCGATAGGACCACCAAATCGTTTTTTTAGATTTTTAGCCCATGTGTCAATATTTTTAGGCTTGTGTTTGATGACGGATAATTCTCGTTTGTTTGTAGCAAGATCTTGTAAACAAATGTCATGTTTATCATCTGCCCAATCAATACCAACAAATGCATGATATTGATTTATTTCTAAATGAGTATTCATAGTGCCTCCAAAGGTTTAAAGAGGATGCTCGAAGGCAATATAATGAGCGTTGCTGGCAAGCCCTGAGTATTCGTTAGTGAGTTTGAGTCACTCATTTTGTCGAAAGCAAAGCGCAAAACATCGAATGTTAAGGGGCGATATTCGTACAAAATGAGTGCATGTCTACATATCATTATTAACGATATTTGTAGACAACTCATATTATATTGGGGCACATTGCGAGATAGGAAATGTTGCCGTTGTGATACTTTTTACGATAAGTACACAGCGGAAAAATTCTGCATAATATCTATTCCCTTTAACTTGTGATTTACCCGTGACTCTGGATAATATATTGCTCAATTAGTATGAGAAGGAATTAACAAATGAGCAACGACAAGCAAGCGATCAAAAGTGCTGACTTAATTGTATTAGCAAATGCACAGTTACCAGAGCATGAAGATTTTATCGTAGGTGTTAAGGTACAAAGTGTTGCAGAACAACATGGTGTTATTACTTTTAAAGGCGAATCATTTTTAGATGAAAATGGCCTACCTACAGCAAAGAGTATGATCGCTTTCAACTTATATAAATGGCTTTGTCACCATTTTTCAAATAAATACACGTTAATTGATTGAAAATAGCGGTCACAAAATATTCCCTAATTTAGGAGAAATGGGTTCTACTCAAGAATATTACAAATACTTCAATTAGGTTTTATTGTTAGTAGAAGCCAATAGTACCGTTTTTTCAGCACGTGAATCTTGCACAGGACTGTTGTGGCTGAGTAAAATTGGCCATGATTTTGTAAGTTTCTAATTCACTATGGGGCGTTAGCGCCTCATCAATCTAACTCGCAACGGGGCACAAACCGACTTAGAACTTTTGCACTATTTGTCTGTTGATATTCCCCCATTTACGCTCGCTTTCTCCCAGTAGCGTGCAAAATCGAAGTTCCTTATCAGTTAAGTCGATCTGAATGGTCATTGCTTGAACGATTGCGCTAATGTACTTTCGCCCCCAAAGCAATTTAGAAACCTATAAATCAATGATCCAAATTACTTAGCCACTTCATTCATAAGCCCCCCCCCCTCTCCATCCGGTCCCCACTCCCAGCGTAAACTTCTATCATGGCTGTAGTCAGGTTCATCATCCAGCTGTGCATAAGTTTTACCGGCGTATTTTCAAAGATCCTGTTCAATAACCCGCAGATCTGTATCAGCAGTTAAAGCGAACAATTTTTCAAAAGGTGCAGCTGTCTGTTTAGCACGTATAAGAGGCGAGCTGATAATATGATCTATCGGGTGAAACTGCAGCACTTCTTCAGCTATCTGAACCGCATCCTTTTTGCCTTTTCCAGTTAGAGGGAAATCTAATTGTGAAGCTAAAATATCAGAGAGGTTTACTTCACTTTCAGCATGGCGCATAAAATAAAGAGTAGTCATCAAATAACCTTATAAATCAACATTAAAATGAAAATAAACTAAGGGTTGGCAGCCTTAAAAACGGTCTCTCATTTAATCTAAATATGAGCTTAAATTATACAGGATAAGGACTTGAACAACTTAATTTGAAACCTCGACAAAGGTAAATTTTTAGAAAAAAACACATTCAATAAACAGAGTTTTTGCTGGGAGTCCTGGTCGCTATGGCTGTAAATGCCAATTCCGTTAATTCAACGGCACAGAAAACATGGATGAAGCACAAACAATAATCGCGCTGTTCGGGCAGCAAAAGCGTTTTTATGACTGCTAAAAAACTTCCGGCTCCCCCATAAGTGAAAAGTGACGCAAGTTAATAACCTGCGTAATACCTCTTGATTATTGCTTACATTACCTCTATCGCATTGAATACCTTCTATTTCTGGCGTTATCCACTCGCACTGCCTGTGCGGTTTCTTTGCTTATTACTGTCTTGCCAACAGGAGCCAGCGCCATTACTGCCATCTTCACATGCTGCATACCAAAGGGAATACCAATGATGGTTAAGCAGCACAATACAGCTGAAATTAAATGACCGATCGCCAGCCATAAACCTGCAAATAAAAACCAGATCACATTCCCTAAGAAACCTAAGGGGCCTGTTCCTATATCCTCTCTTAGCGTTAAATCATCTCGCGCGATAATTTCTTTTCCAAATGGAAAAAATGCCAGCCTGCCCATCACAAAGCAAGATTTAGCCCAAGGAATACCAACTATGGTAAGGCAGGCGATAACTCCAGCTAACCACCAGGCGAGTCCCATTACTACCCCGCCAAAAACAAACCAAATTAAATTACCGATTGCTCTCATTATATTTATTCCTCTTACATAATATATCCACAAGAAAACTGACAATAAGCGGCTAATAAAGTTAACTCCAGCCCCAAATAACATGAAACTATCTTAGTACTCTGCTTTTTAACTCGGTGTGAATCTTATATTCATATTCCATTCATGTTAGTCGTGATAAAAATAAATCATAAAAAAACAGCCGTTTAGGTTGTTCTCTATTTTATAAAACACTAGTGTTTCACAAATAAATAACCATAATCTGCTAGCATCAGGATATTAATCAAAAGTTGTTAACAGGTGCAGGATTCTCATGTAACGCATTAAGGATAATAATAATGAAGGTACTAGTAGTAGAAGATAACATTCAATTAGGGGAACAAATCTGCGAAGCATTAGAAAGTGTTGAGTGGGTCCCGGAACATTCACAGGACGGCATTGATGCTTTGTATCGTGCAACCTCTGAAGAGTGGGAAATTATAATACTGGATTTAGGACTGCCTAAGCTGGATGGACTTACGGTATTAAAGGGGATCCGAGATGAAGGGATTAATACACCTATTATTATTTTAAGCGCCCGAGATAGTCTTTCACAAAGAATAGAAGGACTGAATGCCGGCGCAGATGACTATCTAACTAAACCGTTTGAAATGGTTGAACTGATAGCCAGAGTTCGCGCACAATTAAGACGGGCATCAGGTAACACATCCACGGTGATAAAAATGGGAGACCTCAGCCTTGATACACGAACCTCAAAAGTTACCTGGCAGGGCGTGCCCGTAAATCTGACCGCCTTGGAATACAAGGTTGTCGCCTACTTTATGCATAACCCCGATAAAGTGATACCGCGTACAGAATTAGTTGAGCATATTTACAAACAAGACTTTGACCGGGACTCAAATACCGTGGATGTTTTTATCGGCCGAATTCGTAAAAAAACCTCCTCTGAGGTCATCAAAACGGTACGCGGGCTGGGATATCAACTCAATGCTTAA
>JABXKR010000300.1 GCA_013619145.1 Psychromonas sp.
TTACCTACCCGTTTGCTGGCAGCGCCCGTAAAGGCACCTTTCTCATACCCGAAGAGCTCACTTTCTAAGAGGTTTTCGGGAATAGCTGCACAGTTGACGGCAACAAACAATTTGTCGCTGCATTCACTGTGCTGGTGAATATATTTGGCAAACAACTCTTTCCCGGTCCCGCTCTCCCCCAGGAGAAGGACCGTCGACCTGCTTAAGGCAACGTTTTTGCAGGCTAAGCTGGCAGCTTATCTACAGCACTCAAGGTCGAGGGATACAACTCAATAAAGGAGCAGCCTTGGCGAGACACCCCTTTATCTGGTTTTTACATGCTGATAGCCAAATCACAGCAGACAATATCAACTCATTATTCGATTGTTTGACGAATAAAAACAGCCAGAATTCACTGTTTTATTTCGATCTGTATTTTTTCGATAAAAGCAGTTGGCGGCTAAAAATCAATGAAGTAGGAGCTAAGTTTCGCTCCAATCTACTTGGGTTGCCATTTGGCGATCAGGGCTTTTTCCTTAGCAAAGATACTTTTGCTGCCTTAGGAGGTTATAGCGAAGATACGCCTTACGGCGAAGATCACCTGTTGGTATGGCAAGCTAAACATCAGGGAGTAAAACTGCGTCGCTGTCCAAGCCAACTTGCCACCAGCGCCAGAAAATATCAAATTCATGGTTGGCACTATTTGACACTAAAATATCAATACCTTTGGCCCAAGCAGGCTATCCCCCAGCTAGTGAAACTGATAAGAGCCAAGCTATCTTGAACTTAATGTAGCCTCATTAATATGTTATGAGCATGATATGGGTGCAGTCGGTTCACTTTTGTTGGGGGGATCTTTCTTTACTAGTTCCCCCAATGTAGCATTGGTGACTTGTTGGCGTACCGCTCGATACGATGCTCTATCCGGACATAAAAAATCAGCATTAAAGTTACTTAATACTTATTCTATAATCTGGTGATGCACAATTGAATACTTTGTCATTTTAATTTACTACAGACATAAAAAACCGTTTCCAAACTCGTTAGTCAATCTGCAGATTAATTTCTTTTCTTTTTCTGCCCGAAAGAAAAAAGACCGACATTTTTAATCCCCCATTTCCACGCCTATAAAGAAGCGGTAACATTAAAAATAGTGAGGTATTCCGTCCTACATCTGACTAAGTTTTCTATCAGGGCAAAAGGAAATAACAGCTCCCATATCGACCGTTTTTGATTTTACTGGGTTATCCACAATTTTATTTTTTCTAATGAAATCCCGGCAAAGCAATATTCGCTTCGGCAAACAATCGTTGCTATTTCACAAGGTATTGTTCATTTGGATGAAAAATATAACAAAGCAGATCTTGCTTTACTCCCGAAAATTGAGCCCCACAGCTAACGCTATTTGATTAGAAAAACTGTCATTATCTACTATGCTGAAATAAAAGAAATAAGCAGCTGACAGTGTGTAGTGAGATAGTTGCTTAAATTAAAAAGAGCGTTTGTTCTTCCTATACTCTTCAAACACATGGGGCATATATTTATGATCTTTTTACTGTCGCGGCAGAGCTTATGTTAGCAACTGTTTTTGCTCTTATAGGGGGTATTATTGCCAATAATATCGGACTGGTTAACCTCAGTACTTATAAATATATTGCTGATCAACTGGCCCTTTATTCCACATTCAAAATTGCTGTTCTTCAATCTAACTTTATTCGCCGCATCTCATGAAAATCCCCCCCATGCCCTCAACAGTATTTCAATCTTTTTTCTTTCTCTGCTGCCTGCTCCTGCTGACAAGCTGTGCACCTAATTTTACAAGCGCTGAAAACTCTGGAAAGTCTGAGCCTCAACTGCAGGAAACATTATTTATTTCCTATGACGGGACTAAGCTGCCTCTGCAGGTCTGGCCCCCCTCAGGCAGTATGGATGCAGCCAGGTTCATATTGATCGCAGTGCATGGATTTAACGATTATTCCAATTTCATTAAAAGTAGTGCGCAATATTTCAACAGGCATCAAATAGCGGTTTACGCCTATGACCAGCGCGGCTTCGGCAATGCACCAGTAAGGGGAAGATGGGGTAGCAGCGAAGCCATGGCGCAGGATCTGAAAACTCTTGTCCGGCTTATTACACAAAAGTACCCCGACCAGCCCCTCTACCTACTGGGCCACAGCATGGGTGGGGCTGTAATTATCCAGGCCATGAGCGGGGAGAACCACCCTGATATTGCCGGTGCCATTCTTGTTGCACCAGCACTCTGGGCACGTTCCACCAGCCCGCTTTATCAGAATGTGGCCCTCTGGCTTGTTGCCCACACCATCCCCTGGTACCGGGTTACCGGAGAAGCACTCTACAGAAAACCAAGCGACAATATTGAAATGCTCAAGGAGCAGGGACGCGATCCCATGGTGATCAAGGAAACCCGATATGATACGATTTACGGCCTGCAAAACCTTATGGATGCAGCCTATGCCGCAGCTGACAACTACAAGCTCAAAACCCTTGTTCTCTATGGCCATCTAGATGAAATAATACCGCAGAAACCTGTTCTTGATGCCTTCCAGCGTTTCCCGGCTCAACCCGCAGGACAGAAACAGTTAATTCTCTATGAAAATGGCTACCATATGCTGCTACGCGACCTGCAGGGTGAAAATGTCATGAAGGATATTGTTTTGTGGTTAAATAATTAGTTTCCACTGTTTTTTCTTTCTCTCATATTAATGAGAGATAAAGCACGACTTGATCGGCAAATACAATAACAAAAGTATGCTACGGTTTGCCCTTCTACGGGGAAAACAGAAGCACTGGTTAGCCTGATATTAACAATGTAAATAGCGGGCGTTATGCGATTGTTGTAATGAATTGTGCCAGTTGGTATTGCAATAAAATAACCAGTCTCTTTGATAATCTTACTTACTAATCTATTATTATTTTTAATAGTCATGTAATTAATAAAACAGCTTTGCCTAATAAGAATATAGGATAGTCACACTAATACCATGCAGCCAATCCATGAATTACTTAATCGAATCCACTGGGATTCCGAGTTCGGCAAGGGCGAGTTTGAGCTGTGGTTTCTGGATCGTGTCGCAGCGCAGTTGATTAAATTGCCTTTTCATGAAATCACTTTTATTCCCGGTGATCATTATTTTTGTCATTATCTGGATCAAGAAGGTGTCGATCACAACGTACCTTTTCATCGCGTCAAAGCGGTATATCAAAACGGGAAGTGATCTGGCACCGTGAGCACTAATACCAATCCGCAAAACGAATTGATCTGTTTTAATATTTGGAAGTGCGGTTTAAACCACGCAAGACTACTGGCGCGACTGAAGAACCAGGGTTCGCAGAGCTTACCCGCTCATAAACCTGAACTGGCATTCAATTCGCCAAACTTCTGAAAATAGAACACAATATT
>JABXKR010000318.1 GCA_013619145.1 Psychromonas sp.
CCCCCCCCATGCCCATTGATATATTCTGATCGATCACCGCAACACCGGATTTACCTGCCAGTAAATTGCGCAACAGCTCTGCCGGGAAGGGACGGTACAGGTGAGGCCGCAACAATCCAATCTTGTTACCGGCTTTGCGCATCTGGTCAACTGCAGCTTTGGCCTTGGTGGCAAAGGAGCCGAGCATAACCAATACGATATCGGCATCATCACATTGGTAAGCTTCAATCGCTGAATATTGACGGCCAAAGTGTTCGGCGAATTCGACAGATAATTCATCGTAAACAGCAATACCATTTTGTGCTGCGAGATGTGTTTGATAACGAAAATAGGAATAGGGGGCTCCGCCCAATACAGCTACTGCCTGGCTTCTCGGTGAGCCGGCACGAAAGCGCATATTTTGCGGATCAAAATCTCTAACAAATTGCTTAGCAGCTTTAGCATCCGGAATAGCCACCGGTTCGCGGGTAAAAGATAGATAAAAACCGTCCATATTGACTATCACCGGCAGGCGTATACGTTGATCTTCAGCCAGACGGAAGGCTATCAATGTGCTGTCGAGCACTTCCTGGCAGGTTGAACAATGAATCTGCAGAAAGCCGCAATCCCGGGCTGCCATGATATCGTTATGGTCCGGCTCCAGAGTGATCGGCGAGGCCAGACCGCGAGAAACATTTACCAGCACAAAGGGCGCTCGCCAGCCGCTCACTGTGTACAACATCTCCATGCCATAGAGCAGCCCCTGGCTTGAAGTAGCGCTGAAAGCTCGAATTCCAGTGGTTGCAGCAGCAGCTGCTGCGGTCACCATGGAATGTTCAGATTCCAGAGTGACCATACGCGCATCCATTTCTCCCTGGTCAATCCAGCTGGCAATTTTCTCGATGATTTCGGTTTGCGGCGTGATTGGAAAGGCGGGAATATAATCAGCTGCTGCCAGTCGAGCTCCCCAGGCCGCAGCCGCATTTCCGGTCAACAAGCTGCGTTTCATGATGATTTCTCCTGTTGCTGGGCCTGCTGTTCCGGAACAGCCTCAATAGCGTGTGCGCGGCATTGCGCCACACATATCATGCAGCCCTTGCAATGGTCATAATCAATTACCGGGGTTTTTCCGTTAACGGCGATGGCGCCATCCGGACAAAAGGTGCTGCATATCCACCAGCAGTCTTTGCATCGCTGGTAATCAATCACCGGCCGCAGGGTACGCCACAGACCGGTTCTTACTTCTACACTGTTTGCCGAGGCATGTATGTCCGGTGCCGAAATGCGGGCATTCTCAAATGGTAGATCTATCCACGCTGGTTTGCTGTAGTCATTGGCATTGGTTTGTGCCCCTGTCTGCACACAACCCTTATATGCCTGCATACTGTCATAGGCATCTAGCGCTCTGCCAAGGTTTTTCTCGATAACTGCATTGCCCAGCTCTGCCAGTTCTTCTTTGATGGCTTGCTGTAATGCGTCTCGCGAAATACTGCCCAGTAAACACGCAGCGGCACCGGTACAGGTTGCACCAATAAAACGCAGCTCAGCCCGATCTTCTGCTTCGGCTGGTAAAGTGAGTATTTCACAGGAAAGATTCAGCCGCTGTTTCCAGGTTTCTGCGTTTTGATCGCTATTAATCAACAACACCGAGTGCTGATCCACCCCCGTCAGTACACCGGCAGCAGGTACGGGTATCAGGCTGTCATCAGCCACAATAATAAGATCCGGTTGGATAATAACGCCACGTTCATTTATCGGCTGATTATTGACCCGTACATAGGCGAATATTGGCGCACCACGCCGTTCAGCGCTATATCGGGGGGCATCCTGAACCTCGTAGCCTTCCAGAAAAAAGGCGGTGCCCAGAATACGGCTGGCGGTTTTCATACCTTGACCACCGCGACCGTGAAAACGTATACGGTACATGGCAACTCCTTCCTGCATCAGAACCTGACACCTCGGTTCGCAAAACGGCTAAATGAAATTCGGTCCACATGAAAACAGAGAAAAACGCCGTAAACTCATCGCTTTTTTCAACCGCTTAACAGCCATTTCCATGGCTGCTTCACGAGGTGATATTTGTTTATGTTTAACAGCTTCCAGCACCTGCTCTGTGTTGTAGCGCAGTTTTTCTTCAATACTCGCCAGGGCAGCGGCCTGGCTGCCTCCTTCATATTCCATCGCGGCGCAGATCACGCCGCCGGCATTGGCAATAAAGTCGGGCACACAGAGTACCCCCTTGTCATGGAGAATTTTCTCAGCCCCATGGGTAAAGGGGATATTGGCACCTTGCACTACCAATTTGGTATTGAGTCGGCTAACGTTATCTTCATGGATAACATCCGGGCGTGCTGCAGGAATCCAGATATCACATGGCACATCAATTACATCATCACTGCTCATTTTCTTTGCATCAAGGTAATCAGTGACGCACTTACCTTCGGATTTCAGGGCTATTAATTGTTCAACATCCAGTCCGTGCGGGTTGTGAATGGCACCGAGGGAGTCTGCAACAGCCACCAGCACAGCACCTTTTTGTGTCAGGTATCGGGCTGCATGTTTACCGACTGCGCCAAAGCCCTGTACAACCAGTCTTGCGCCTTTTAACTGAAAATCACAATAGTTTAGTGCGACATCCACTACATGGCTCAGACCAAAACCGGTGGCACCAATTTCATCCAGTGGGATGCCGCCAAGTTCACGGGGCAGTCCAACCACGCGTCCGATTTCATCTCTTATCCAGGCCATGCATTCTTCATCGGTTCCCATGTCGGGGCCAAAAATATAGGTGTTTTCATTGCGTAATACGTTGGCGAGGGCGCGGATCAGTTTTTCTTTTTCGATTTTCGGCATTTTGGGATCACCGTAGAGCACGGCTTTACCACCGCCATAAGCCAGACCGGCTGCTGAATTTTTCAAAGTCATGGCACGTGCCAGTCGCATACACTCTTCAGTACTGACATCAGTAGCCATTCGTACGCCACCAATCGAGGGCCCTTTAGCAATGTTATCCACCACAAGCACTGCCTTAAGATTTACAGAGGGTTCATAAACATGTATTACTTTCAAAGGACCCAGTTCATCGGCAAATGTGAAGATATCTTTCATCCTTTTCCCCCGATTAATTATTTATCTGTTTTTTAAATTAAGGGTGATTAAGATCACTATTAGCTGTAGATAAATTAAGTGTATGCACTGAATCAGCTTATGTCTAATGAGGTTAAGTGATTCAGGCAGAGTAACCTCATGAATAGTAAAAACATTGTTCCTGAGTAATACCAATTCCATTAATTGGGTAATCTATTTAGGCGTAGGGAAAATGGATGAAAGCAAGGCATTGATTGCAGTAACTAGTTGTTCTAATTGCAAAATCAATAACGAAGCTAGCATTCATTTTAACAAGCATAAATGAATATGAGCGTTTATCTAATCAAGTTGTGGTGGTGCTCGATTTTGGGAGTAAAGCAAGAGCTACTTTTTTAGATTTTTCATGCAAATGAATAAGGATTTTCTTGATAACGGCTGGATCTTAAATGCAGGAAATTAGTTTCATCATATTGCCACATTGATTACAGATTTTAATATCAATAGCAAAAAACGCTTTAATATTTATGCCCGGTCATCGCTTTAGGGCGTTTTTGAGCGTAGATTTTTCAGATCAGTTGAACCTAGCAGATTAAATAGTCAGGTCTAATATTAGTCTGTACAGCTTATCGTATTTAACGTCGTTCACAAGTCGTGCAACCGCGACACGCAGAGCGGCTATGTTTATCTAAGCGTCCGCGTTGAATTTTACAATAGGCTTTTTTTAACGCTCGTCGTCCCGAAAACCAATCGTCAGCTCGCCCGAGTATTAAATTACCCTTAAACCGTTTAGTTAATTCCTTACCATATTGTTCAATAAAAGAACTATCGAAGCTGATTTCAAAATAGATTAATGCTTGTTCAATCGTTGTAAAACTGTCAAGTTTATTTTGTAAGCTATTTTTATGACAACTTTGAACCACCAGTCGAGTCTCACTGAATTGGGTAGGGGGGTAGTAGCATAACGCAATCACAAATAAGAGTCTTGATTTGTGCGTTTATATTTGTTTTAAATCCATTTGCGAGCGTTGTGCAAGATTTGATAGCTTCATTGCGAGTGGACCTTTGTGTACGCTTTCAGAAAAAGCCAGCTTAAATTCTGGCTCAAAAATGCCTCAAAGCCTGTTAGTGATGTCGTTCTACTTATCCCAAGTACATGGA
>JABXKR010000178.1 GCA_013619145.1 Psychromonas sp.
ATTGTGCACCTGCGGGCGAATCACATTCACCTGGTTACGCCAGTTATGACGCACATTTTCCGCGCTCGGCTCTGCAATAATGATTTGCTCAGCCTGATTTGCCAGCGAGTGGGAAAACCCGATAATTATGCGTCGTGACCGCAAACGTGTACTTGCCGTATTTGCTGATCCTCTGCTTGGCAGCGATGAAACAGCAGATTCTGTGCTGCGTAAATTGCGCCCTAAAGTAGAAGCGATTGCACTGCCTGCTGGTTATAAACTGGAATGGGGCGGTGAATTCGAAACCTCCAGCGAAGCGCAAGCCGGTATTGCCAGTTCATTGCCTATGGGGTATTTAGCTATGTTCCTGATTACCGTGGTATTATTTAACTCGGTAAGACAGCCGCTGGTGATCTGGTTTAATGTGCCTTTGGCGATTATTGGTATTGCATCTGGCCTGTTGATATTCGACGCACCATTTAGCTTTATGGCCATACTGGGGCTGCTCAGTTTAAGCGGCATGGTCGTTAAGAACGGCATCGTCCTGATTGACCAAATCCGTGTCGAGCTAAATGAAGGAAAAGCCCCGTATGATGCGGTGTTTGAATCATCAGTAAGCCGTGTTCGTCCGGTATGTATGGCAGCGATTACCACTATGCTGGGTATGATCCCACTGCTGTTCGACCCTTTCTTTAAATCAATGGCGGTGACTATTATTTTTGGTTTAGGTTTTGCTACGCTACTGACACTGATTGTATTGCCGGTGACTTATGTGCTTATTTTCCGGATTCCAAATAAACAGCAAAATGAAAATCAGGATCCTGAGTTACCTGCGCAGTTAGTAACAGTATAAAACTTAATATATATACCCAAGCTACCTCAAGATGCAAGAATCAGCAAGTCGATAAATGATGAGATTCTAGACAGAAGGTTGATGATCTAGTCACTCTAAATCAAAACCTTCTAACAACGAAGATCATCGTTTATCGCCTTGCCCTTCGGGAGTTTCGCCCGAAAGCTAGTACAACACTGCAGCGTTGTACTTTCTTTAAAACAAATAGGTGAAAAGGGAATAACCATTCTCATCATGTTGCGTCTTGTTCTAGCATCCGGGCGAAGATCTGAATTTGCATCTTGAAGTAGTTTGGGTATAAGTTAGAGATTTAAAGGAGAAAGGTGAATGCCTTTCTCTTTTTTTATGAGAAAATCATGGTTCTCCTCGCTCACTCAGCTATCCATGGATATCAAAAGTTAAAGGACAACTTAATGAAAACGTGTTTTATCAGTCAATCCATATTGCTAGTAACCGCGCTTACTTGCTCTGCTCAAACATTTGCTGATGATCGAGCAAGAATAGAGCCCTATGGATTCATTTATGGTTTCGGATTAGGCATAAATCAAGAGATATACAAAGGCTATGATATACGAGTCATCCCAATACCAGTGGTCGGCTATAGAGGAGAAGATCTAAGAATTTTTGGACCATTTGCATCTTATGATATTGCTGATTTTGATAAATTGAGCTTTTCAATAAAATTAGCGCCAAGATTTGCAGGTTTTGATGAAAGTGACAGTGACGTTTTTAAGGGGATGGATAAACGTAAATCATCCATGGATGCAGGAATAGGTGTCGAATATAAATTTAATAATGCACGCATCGATTACAGTGTGATGTTTGATATTTTAGGAAACTATAAAGGTTATGAGTCCAGTGCAAATTTAAGTTATGTTTGGAGATTAGGGGCATTTTTTATCGAACCTTCAATCGGTCTAAAATATCAGGATTCCAATATGGTTAATTATTATTATGGTGTTCGAGCCCACGAGGTAACCGCAACAAGAGAACAATATTCGCCTGATTACGCATTAAATTCAACAGTAGGAGTCAGTGCAGCAACAAATAGCATTCTTAATGGTTTAACTCGAATTGGTCTGGCTAAAACCTGGTATGGTAACTCGATTACCGATAGTCCCTTGGTTGAGATAGACTCAACTTCAGGATTATATTTCTTTTTAAGTTACTCTCGATTCTTTTGATAAAAAGAGATGGCTGCCCAGTCGGTTGCAGCCTTGACAGACAAAAGGAAAAACCAGCCAGCGATCATGGCAGAAAAAACTCTGCTCGCAGCGGTTTCACTACTCTGTAATATCATCTAAATTCAGATCATCCATGGTTAATATCCCCAAATAAGATATACGTTCAGCCAACCTTATAATCTGAGCTGAATTAAACGTCGCTAATACAAAATTGTAATGTGCAGGCAGATCTGACGATTGTTTTTTAGGGCAGGCTTTTAATAATGCAGCCGCGAACAGGTAATCAATAGCGTGCAGTGGTTGTTTAATTTCCGGTATGACAGTAAAGAGCTGAGAGTAACTAGAGGGTAAGCCCCAATGGGTAAATAACAAGGGTAATAATTCCACATTAAGTTTATCTGATGTTTCACAAATATATTTTTCTTCATAAAAATTTCCATCTTGATATTGCAGCCAAAAATCACTAAATACCGCTAACCTCCCAGTATGCAGCAGTACACCAAGCATCAAAACATCTGACAGATCGATTTTTTTTACCTCTTTATTTCCAGTCAAGCGATGCTGCGAATAAAGCTGTGTTGCCTCTTGTGACAATCCCCAAGCTAACTGCCAATTTGCACGTAGCAATGAAAAAATATCTTCTGGCACATTTGACAGCTCATGACACTTTTTAAGTGCAAAGGTCAATGCATATTGACTCACACTGTGCATCCCTAGGCGTCTGATAACACTAACGAGGTTTTGACAAGGAATTTTTCCCGATCCGTAAAGAGCAGAATTAGCTAATTTAAGAATATAGGCAGCAAAAGAAGGTTCTTTTGCTACCGCCAATTCTATATCATAAACATCAGTGTTGGGCATATGACACAAGCGACGCAAGGAGATTAGATTTTCAGGTAGTGATAATAAACTACCTCTTATATCATCCGACAAAAGTTGCTTGGTTATTCTTTCAACCTGAGCTGAATACATTGGTCACCTCATTGATTCACTTCTATAAGAAAAGTATAGCTAAGCTAACAGCTACATCAATAATAATTCTTGCGCTTTGAGGTAATCAAACAAAAAAGCCCTTTAGAAAACGTTGTCGTTAACTAAAGGGCTTTTAAAATTTGAGTGTTGTTTAAGTGGGTTGCTTAAACTGCAAATACAGGTTCGATATACTGAACAGGAGATTCACTAACCGGCTCTTCGAATGTCACCATTTCCCAAGCTTCTTGATCGGCTAATAACGCACATAACAGTTGGTTGTTAAGTGCATGCCCTGTTTTATATGCTTTTAGATGGCCTAAAATGGTGTAACCAGAAAGGTATAAATCACCAATCGCATCTAATACTTTATGTTTTACGAATTCATCTTCATAGCGTAAACCTTCTGGGTTTAAAACGCGGAATTCATCTAAACCAATCGCATTATCTAAACTTGCACCTAACGCTAAATTATTTGCTTGTAACTGTTCAACGCCTTTCATAAAACCAAAGGTTCTTGCACGGCTAATATCTTTAACAAATAGCTCACCAGAAAAGTCCATTTCCACATGCTGATTTTGACCTTCAAAAACAGGATGATCGAAGTCAATTTTAAAATCTAAACTAAAACCTGACTTTGACGGCTGTAATTCAGCCCATTTTCCATCTTTTGGATCTTCAACACGTACGGTTTTTTTAACACGAATGAACTTTTTCGGGGCGTTAAGCTCTTCAATACCAGCTGATTGTAAAAGGAAAATAAACGGACTTGCACTGCCATCCATAATTGGAATTTCAGGGGCATCAACATCAATAATAATATTATCAATACCTAGGCCCGCAAGTGCAGCTGAAAGATGTTCAACGGTAGAGATTTTCTCACCTTGTTCGTTAACCAGACAAGTACATAAAAGGGTTTCTTGTACCGCTTGAGCATGTGCTTTGAAGCTTACGATAGGATCTAAATCAATACGACGATAAACAATACCTGTATTGGCAGGCGCAGGATGTAACTCAATCGTTACTTTATTGCCTGAATGTAAACCAATACCTGTTGATTTTACACTTTTCTTTAATGTTCTTTGTTTAATCATCGTAGTCCCCTATCGCTCACTTTGAGTTTTCAAAGTATAGCAGTTTGCGATCTTTATCACAAACTGATCACACACAACTGATACTTAATCAGCTTGTTTACGCAAAAATGCAGGAATATCTAAATAACTCCCCTCAGGTTTTGGTGCAGCTTCGATATTTTCTTGCACTTCACTCTGTTCATTTGCACTAGCAGCTACTTCTTCTTTTACAGCTTCCGTTATATTAGTTTCAACAGTCATTGTTGGGTTTTTGACGACTGTTAAATCAGATTTACGCTCACCAAGACCTGTAACAATCACTGTGACATGTAATTCAGCAGTATCAATTTTAGGATCAACAGTAACACCAATAATAATTTGCGAGTCATCAGAAGCAAATTCTCTTAATGCTTCACCAACCGTTTCATATTCATCTAAACTAAAGTCCATACCTGCAACCATATGCACTAACACACCGCGTGCATTAGAAAGATCAACATCTTCAAGTAGTGGACAAGAGATCGCCTGCTCAACCGCTTCTTCGGCACGCTCTTCACCAGATGCAATACCAATCCCCATTACAGCCGTTGTGCCCGCTTCTGTCATTACTGTTCTGACATCTGCAAAGTCAATATTAATGGTACTTTCTTCATTATTAATAATGGCAGAGAAACCAGAAACGGCATCATATAAGACATTATTAGCAGCTTCTAATGCACCAAGGAATGAAACACCTTTAGGCAGTGATTTTTGTAATTTATCATTAGGAATAATTAATAAAGAATCAATATGTTCAGATAAACGAGCAATACCTTGGTTAGCATAATTAATGCGTTTTTTTCCTTCAAAGAATGAAGGTTTAGAAACCACACCAATGGTTAATGCGCCCAGTTCATTGGCAACTTCAGCCACAACAGGTGATGCACCCGTTCCTGTTCCGCCCCCCATGCCTGCAGCAATAAAGACAACATCTGCACCTGTAAGCATTTCACGGATCTTCTCTTTATCTTCTAATGCTGATTTATAACCAATTTCAGGGTTTGCACCAGCACCTAAGCCATTTGTAATAGTTACACCAAGTTGTAAACGAACATCTGCTTTTGATGAACGCAATGCTTGCGCATCGGTGTTCATGGCAATAAATTCAGCACCCGTCAGGCCCTGTGCAATCATGTAGTTGATTGCATTACCACCACCGCCACCAACGCCAACTACTTTAATGACCGCTTGTTCTGTATGCTCTTCATCAACTATTTCAAACATTTGCTCTTTTTCCACTTTATTTAAATCTTCAGACATTGTATCTCTCCACCTTCGTGAGATATATCATACCCACTAATATTCTTTTTTTATCCAGCTTTTTAGCTTATGCAAAAAAACGGATAAACGATTTTCTTCTACAGCCTCTTGGCTTTCAGCGAACTCATCATTTTTATAACGTAATAAACCAAGTGCTGTTGAATATGCAGGCGTATCGACATCATCAGCTAAACCTTGTATGTTTTGCGGTTTACCTATGCGTACTTGCATATTATCAAAAACTTTCTCTGCGACTTCAACCAAACCTTCAATTTGTGCAGCACCACCTGTTATAACAATGCCAGCTGCAAGTTGCTGCTTTAATCCTTCAGTTTCAAGTGCGCTGTCCAGCTTATATAACTCTTTTTTAATCATTCCGAGTAATTCAGTGTAACGAGGCTCTATCACATCGACTAATGTTTGCCGCTGTAAACTGCGAGCGGGCCTGCCGCCTACACTCGGTAACTCAATCATCTCATCCGGACTGATATTATCGCATATTAAACATCCATATTTAACTTTAACTTTTTCTGCTGATGTTGGCGGTGCGCTAAACGCAATGGCAATATCATTAGTTACAGAATTACCCGCATAGTCTAAAACCGAACTATGGCGTAATGCACCTGCAATATAAACAGAAATATCCATGGTGCCGCTGCCCATATCAACAACACAAACACCAAGTTCTTTTTCATCTTCACTTAAAATGGCTGAACTTGAAGCAACACCGGAAAAGGTTAATTGGTCAATTGCTAAACCACATCGTTCAACCGCTTTTTCTAAATTTTTAACAAGATCGTTATGACAGGTAATTAAATGCACATCTGCTTTTAATTTCACCCCGGATAAACCAACAGGATTGTTAATACGGCCTTGAGAATCAATTGAATACTCTTGCGGTATTACATGCAGTAAACGTTGATCATCGCGAATTTTAATTGAGCGCGCATTATGCAGCACACTTTCAACATCATAAGCGGTTACTTCGCGATCTTCGATAGCCCAAGTGCCCGCTTCATTTAACGATTCAATATGAGATCCTGAAATTGATAAATTAACCGACGAAACTTTACAATCGGCCATCTCTTCAGCACGTGATAATGCATCCTGAATAGCCAGCACAACGGAGTCTAAATCGGTAACAGAGCCTTTATCAACACCTTTTGCAGGTGCTTCGCCGACACCGACAATATTAATAAAACCATTGTCTAATTGCTCACCAATTAAGAGTACAATTTTACTACTGCCAATATCTAATCCAACTGTGTAACTACTTTCCATACTCAAGATTCACCGTTTATCATTTAGCAAATGACACATAAATTGTGTCATTTTTAATTAACTTCGATATTTTTATTTTTCCAACCAATTGCAAATCCAGTGTCGTAACGCAGATCTACATAACTGATTGTGCTGACGTCATATTCGTTTTGTATCAACGGAAATACACTTAAAAAACGCTGAATACGATCAAGCTTCTGTTCCTGACCTAAACGTAATGCGATACCATTTTCTAAAACGATATCACTCGAATGACGTTTATCACTTCTTAATGAAGCGATTTTAAATTTATTCACTTTTAACAACTGATGAATTTTCATATAAGTTGTCAAAATATCATTGGCGAACTCATCTTCACCATAAAGCGCGACATAGTCATTTACAACCGTATCAGGCGATGCTTCAATTATTTCACCGAAACGATTTAGCAAAGCTCGATCATTCCATATTGCGACTATTGATTGCTCAACAATATGAATTTTCAATGTATCAGGCCAACGTTTGCGAATAGATGCCGAATAAACCCATGGCATATTTTCAAGTTGCTGCTGAATTTGCGCTATTTCTAATGTAAAAAAGTTTAATCTGTCTTTCTGCTCAATCAATATTGAGCGCACATCATCTTCTAAAACGTGCTCTATGTTTCCGGTCAAAATTAAAGAGGTTAACGGTAAAGATTGTTCATCCGTTAACCAGCTCTTTAATTTAAAATAACTGCTTTGCAGGGTATAAATTAAAGTGAGAAAAAAAAGTAAGCTGATCCACTTTCCAATTTTCACCTGTTTTAAATTATCCCACATACTATTACAGTGTTTGCTTTAATATTTCGAAAACAAGCTGGTCAAAATCATAACCGGCTTGCTTAGCAGCTTTAGGTACTAAGCTTGTTTCGGTCATACCAGGTACCGTATTTACTTCCAGCAAATTCCAAGAACCTTGTTCATCCAACATAAAGTCAACACGTCCCCAGCCGCTACAACCAATAGCGTCAAATGCTTTAGTCGCCAACTGATTTAACTCAGACAGCTTTTCAGAGTCAAGTCCACAAGGGCAAAAATACTGCGTATCTGTTGATTGATACTTAGCTTGATAATCATAAAAAACATTTTCAGTTTGCATACGAATTGCAGGCAAAGCTTGTCCATTTAACATAGAAACAGTATATTCTTGACCAGTTATCCACGATTCAAGTAATACTTTATTATCAAATTTAAATGCGTCAGATAATGCATCAACAAGTTCAGCGGCATTAGTTACTTTTGCCATGCCAATACTTGAACCTTCATTAACAGGTTTAACCATTACCGTACCCGATAAAGACGCTAGTATATCTTCTGATTGCTTGGGATCAAAGTCATCTTTGATGATGATTTGATAATTTGCAGTAGGCAATTGATAACTTTGCCAAATTTGTTTGGTTTTAGATTTATCCATAGCAATTGCAGAGCTTAAAACATCACTACCGGTAAATGGCAAACCTAAGGTTGTTAAAAAACCTTGAATAACACCATCTTCACCACCTCGACCATGTAAAGCGATAAAAACACGATCAATTCCCAGTTTTTTTAACTGGGTAATATCATCATATAGAGGATCGATAGCAACGGCGTCGATATCCTGACGTAATAATGCGTTTAAAATAGCTGTCCCGGAGTTTAATGAAACTTCACGCTCCGCACTGTTGCCACCTAATAAAACAGCAACTTTACCAAAATCTGAACTCATTAACTTATACTCACTTGTTTCATTTTTTCTATATCTAGTTTTAATTCCGCTAATGTTTTTACTACAGCGCCGATATTGCCCGCCCCTTGCGTTAAAACTAAATCACCATCATCAATGATCTGTGCCAAGATCCCGGGTAATGCTTCGGGATTAGCTACAAAAATAGGCTCTTTATCACTGCATTGACGGATGGTCCGACATAAAGATCGGCTATCCGCACCTGCAATTGGAGTTTCTCCTGCCGCGTACACATCAAGCAGCAACAGCTGATCAACTTGTGCTAATACCTGTGCAAAATCTTCATACAGATCACGTGTTCGTGTATAACGATGCGGTTGATATGCCATCACTAAACGCTTATCTGGCCAACCTGCACGTGCAGCATTAATGGTTGCCTGCACTTCTGTTGGATGATGACCGTAGTCATCCACTAACAGCGCTTTACCACGACCCGTTTCAAACTCACCATACTGCTCAAAACGACGGCCAATACCTTCGAATTCATTAAGCGCTTCTATAATGGCCTGATCATCAATATCACCTTCCATCGCCACCGCAATCGCCGCAGCTGCATTCAGCGCATTATGCTTACCAGGCAGGTTTAATTGGATTTTTAAATCTTTTTTATTAGCACGATGAACTAAAAATTCACTACGATTAACCGTTTGTTTAAATGCAGATATTCGTACATCAGCTTGTTCATGAAAACCATAAGTCACACACTGGCGAGCAAATTTAGGAATTAATGATTCAACAACGGCATCATCTAAACAAACAACGGCTGTACCATAAAAAGGAAGATTTTGAATAAACTTCACAAAGGTATCTTTTAATACTTCAAAATCACCCTGATAGGTATCCATATGGTCAGCTTCAATATTTGTAACTACTGACACCATAGGTTGTAAATGCAGAAATGAAGCATCACTTTCGTCCGCTTCTGCAATTAAATATCGACTTTGCCCTAATTTAGCATTCGTGCCGGCACTATTTAACAAACCACCAATAACAAAAGTAGGATCAAGATCTGCCTGACCGAAAATGCTGGCAATTAAACTGGTGGTGGTCGTTTTACCGTGTGTACCTGCGACAGCAATACCGTGCCGGTAACGCATCAATTCCGCTAACATCTCTGCACGACGAACAACGGGAATGCGTGCTTGCTGCGCCGCTAATAATTCGGGATTATCAGGGTTAATCGCAGTCGAGACAACAACCACAGATGCCCCGTAAATATTATCTTGCTGATGGCCGATAAATATTTCAGCACCAATTGAACGCAGGCGTTTTACCACTGGATTTTCGGCGATATCAGAACCGCTAATTTTATAGCCTTCATAGGCAAGGACTTCAGCAATACCGCCCATACCAGCACCACCGATACCCACAAAATGAATCTGTTTAACGCGACGCATCTCAGGGATCATGGTACGTATTTGCGCGAGTTCAATTTTTCTCATATAAGCCACTAATTTTTTTTATTGTTCGATTAAACGAATTGATTACAAATAGAAACAACACGTTCTGTTGCATCAATAATTGCTGTTTTTTTACTGTTTTTAGACATATCTTCAAGCAAGCCTCTATTTTGGCTGAATGTCCGCAAATAATCACTTAATTTATCCTCATTTAATTCTTTTTGAGGTATCAACACCGCTGCTTCTTTATTTACTAAGTCTTGCGCATTTTTTGTTTGATGATCATCAACCGCATGCGGCAATGGCACAAAAATAGCGGGCAAACCAACTACTGCAATCTCTGCAACCGTAAGCGCACCTGCGCGACAAATAACTAAATCAGCCCAGTTATAGGCATCATCTATATCGCTGATAAAATCTTGTACATCAACTTCTACGTTAACTTGTTGATATGCTTTCATTAAATTTTCATAATGCCCTTTACCACTTTGATGCCTTACTTTAACTTGTGATTTATCAAAACGGCTTATTACCTTAGGTAACAGTTCATTCAATACCTTCGCCCCTAAACTACCACCAACAACTAACACTTTAAGTGCGCAGTTTTCAGGCGATATATTTTTTTCAGGCAGCTTAATGAGCTGCTCTCGCACAGGGTTACCTACCAAAACAGCCTTTTTACTTGAAAATGCACCAGAAAATCCCATTAATACCTTTTTTGAAAAATAGGATAAAATTCGATTAGTTAATCCTGCAGCTGCATTTTGCTCATGTAAAATAACAGGAATACCCATAGTCCATGCGGCAATTCCCCCTGGGCCACTGGCAAAACCGCCCATCCCCAGTACTAAATTCACTTGCCGTTTTTTTAATACAGCACGCGCCTGCATAATAGACTTAATAACCCTAAAAGGTGCCATCAATAAACGCTTCAGCCCATTACCACGTACCCCCGCAATATCAATAAAATCAATATCATAACCATGCTCAGGCACAAGTTGTGCCTCCATGCGATCCGCCGTACCTAACCAGCTAACTTGCCAGCCCTGTGATTTTAATTTGTCAGCAACCGCCAGCCCCGGGAAAACATGTCCGCCCGTACCAGCAAAGCCCAGTAGATCAACACGCTCAAGC
>JABXKR010000179.1 GCA_013619145.1 Psychromonas sp.
TCACTAATAATGTTTTATTCTGTTTCATTTATTTCTTCTTTATCAGCTGTTTTTTTGCGCTTTTTCTTTTTCGGTTTAGTCAGCCGTACTTGCGCCGATGCTTGTCGTGTTTCAAAGTCAATACGTAATAAGAGACCCACCGCCAGTGCGATAGTTAACAAGCTAGAACCACCATAGCTAACCAAAGGCAGTGTTAACCCTTTCGTTGGTGCTATACCCGATGCGGCCCCGACATTAACAGCAGTTTGAAAAGCAAACCAAATCGCGATACCAATCGCGACATAACCGGAAAAAACCAGTGATTGCTGCAGTGCTTTTTTACCGATTGAAAATGCTTTATAAACTAAAACAAACTCTAAAACGATCACCACAATGACACCAATAAAACCGAGTTCTTCGGCAAGGATTGCCATAATAAAATCGGTATGTGCTTCAGGCAAATACTCCAGTTTTTGTACTGAATTACCTAAACCTTGCCCGAACCAACCACCACGGCCGAACGCCATTAATGATTGGGTTAATTGATAACTGCGACCGAAGGGATCGGCCCAGGGATCTAAAAAACCAAATACACGAGCCATCCGGTAAGGCGAAGTGACAATAAGGACAACAATGACAGCAAGTAATGACACGGCAATACCGATAAACGAAATTAATTTGGCATCGGCAATAAATAACATGCCCATCATCACCACTACAATTACCACTGTTGAACCTAAATCGGGTTGCAGTAACAGCAATAATGCAAAAACAGATAAGATGATAAGTGGTTTGATAAAACCTTTAATGGTATCGATAACCTCTTCTTGCCGACGCACAAGATAACTTGCCACAAACAGCACAATTGCCAATTTTGCAAATTCTGAAGGCTGCATATTAAACGGCCCCAATCGCAGCCAGCGGTGTGAACCGTTAACTTCGGTACCGACCAATAAAACGGCAAGTAATCCGAGAAAAGCGAGAATTAATAGAAGATTTTGTCTGTCATACCAGCGCTGCATTGGAATAGATACCACCCCGGCGAGTAGGGCCAAACAAATTACAACGTACAGAAGATGGCGTTTTAAAAAACGAAATGGATCCGAAGATAATGCAATCCCTTCAGGGATTGAAGCTGAAGCAACAATTACCAGGCCGACAGCCATTAAACTAAAAACAACGACTAATAACTGACGGTCATAAGCTTGTTGCTCGCTGTTAACACTAAAAAAACGGCTTAGTTTATTTAATAACTTCATTTATTCAGATCCGTTTTTAATGAAGTCACCAGCGCTTTAAAATGCTCACCGCGCGCCATAAAGTTAGGGTACATATCTAAGCTTGCGCAAGCAGGCGTTAAAATAACTAAGTCCCCTTTTTTGCAGCTGCTTGCGATTAATTTAACCGCTTCTTCTAAGTTTTTTACCAATCGCGCGCGTTTATTCAACTGCGCAATTTTTTCGGCATCTTTACCAAAACAGATAATTGAACCTTTAACCGTTTCTAAAACAGGCGTTAGCTCACTAAAATCAGCACCTTTCCCCTCTCCTCCCAAAATTACATGGACATCACCTTGAATTGTGTCAGATAAGCCTGACAAAGCAGCTTGCGTTGCGCCAACATTGGTAGCTTTGGAATCATTTATCCAACGCACACCCTCAACATCAGCAACAAACTCACAGCGGTGCGTTAAGCCGCGATATTTTTGTAAAGTGCAAAGCATTGCCTTTTTATCTAAATTAACCGCTTCACCTAAAGCAAATGCGGCTAACGCATTCATCCAGTTATGTTTACCGCTTAGCTTTAATAATTCAACGGCTAAAAGCGGCTCGCCATCCTTCGCTAAAAAAACATTTCCAGCCGAATCTGTTACTAAACCATAAAAACGACTGTCAAAACCAAAACTGACTTGTGACTGTTTTTCTATATTCGGAAAAGTTAGTAAATCATCGCGATTAAACAACGCCTTTTTGCTTTGTTGATAAATAAGCTGTTTAGTTTGCGTATAATGTTGGTACGAATCATATCTATCGAGGTGATCTTCACTGACATTTAAAATCGTTGCGATATCGGCATTTAATGATTGCGTAGTTTCCAGTTGAAAACTGGACAGTTCAAGTATGTATAAGTCAACTTCAGGTGACAGTAAATCCAACGCAGGAATACCTATATTGCCACCAACAGCAGCATTTATCTTTGTCTCGTCTGCCATCTTTCCTAGCAAACTGGTTACAGTGCTTTTGCCGTTTGATCCCGTAATAGTCACTAATTTTGCATGGCGGTATTGAGGCGTTTTAAGTTTTCTCGCAAACAGCTCAATATCACCAATAATTTCGCAACCTGCTTTAGCGGCAGACTGTAAAGCTGGCGTAACCAGTGCAATGCCGGGGCTGGCTATAATCAACTTATAGTTCGCTAATAAATCACCATTTAGCGGCCCGGTAATAAGCTTGACCTGCTTATTTAATTTATCAACACCAGGCGGGTTTTCTCGTGTATCAAAAACGCTAACTTGGTAACCTTCCTGCAGTAGAAAGTTAACACAAGATAACCCTGTTATACCAAGCCCTAAAACGGCAACCAGTTTCTCTGACATTTTAACGTACCTTTAATATCACAATAACGCTCAATACCATCACGAAAACATTGCGATTCCCAAAATAATCAACATCCAGTTTCTCTGACATTTTAACGTACCTTCAATGTCACTAGGCCAATCAACACCATAACTATGGTAATGATCCAAAAACGCACAATAACGCGTGGCTCAGGCCAACCTTTTTTCTCATAATGATGATGAATCGGTGCCATACGGAAGATTCGCTGTTTACGCATTTTATAAGAGCCAACCTGCAGGATAACTGACAGGGTTTCAATAACAAAAATCCCCCCCATAATCACCAGTAAAATCTCCTGGCGTACCAGAACAGCAATAACACCTAATAATGCACCTAATGCTAATGAACCAACATCGCCCATAAACACTTGTGCAGGATAAGTATTGAACCATAAAAAACCTAAACCAGCGCCAATAATGGTGCCGCAAATAACCACCAGTTCACTTGCTTTGGGAATGTACGGGATGTACAAATAATGGGCATAATTAACATGACTGGTTAAATAAGCAATCAGTGCAAAAGCAGCCGCCACCATCACTGTGGGCATAATAGCCAAACCATCCAGACCATCGGTTAAGTTCACCGCATTGCTGCTGCCTACCACGGTAAAATAAACCAAAGGAATAAAAGCTATTCCTAAATAAGGCATATATTCTTTAAAGAAGGGCATAACAAAGGTCAGTTCAGCGGGGCTTGAAGCCGTTAGCAACAGTACTGTCGCAAGCAATAATGCTGTGACTGACTGCCAAAAGTACTTCCAACGTGCAATCAAACCGTCAGGATGTTTGCGAACTACTTTCAGGTAATCATCCATAAAACCAATGCCGCCGAAAGAAAGCGTTGTAAATAATACAATCCATACATAATGATTATCTAAGCGCGCCCATAACAGGGTAGAAAGTGTTATTGCAGCAAGGATCATAATCCCCCCCATGGTTGGGGTACCCGCTTTGCTGAAATGTGACTCAGGGCCGTCATCACGAACAATCTGTCCAATCTGCATTCTTTGTAAAAAACGGATCAGTTTTGGTCCGAACCATAATGAAAAGGCTAATGCGGTTAAAACAGCCATTACCGTACGCACTGATAGATAGGTCAAAACATTTAGAAATGTGAATTGACTTGAAAAGAAATCTGCTAACCAAACTATCATGGATTATCCCTATTTAAACTGCTCATGTTTATTAAATTTTTAGTATAAAAATTACGATTATTAACTTGTTGTCTGTTTAACTTAATATTTGTTTGATAATAGCAACAATCTCTTCCATTTTGGCGCTGCGTGATCCTTTCACTAAAATGGTTAATTTTTCACGGTTTTGTAACAACTCTTTTTGTAAATATGCTGTTAATTGTTGTTTATTAGTAAAGTGCAATGCGCTATTTGCGCCACTCGCTGTAAATGCTTGAGCAGTCTGCTCTGTTAATTTTCCGACAGTTAATAACTGTTCGATGCCTTGTTTAGCAGCATATTCGCCGATAGCCATATGTTCTTTTTCGCTGTGCAAACCAAGCTCAGCCATATCAGCTAAAATTAACAGATGCGAACCACAATACTGAGTCAGCAGATCAACAGCGGCTTTGACCGATGCTGAATTGGCATTATAGGTGTCATCAATGACCGTTACTAATTCACTGATTTGAGTGCAGTTAACCCGCCCTGCGACCTCTTTTACTAAATTTAAACCTCGGCTAATCACATCCAGACCGCAACCTAATGCAGCAGCCATACTGGCAGCTGCCAGTGCGTTGCTGATATTGTGTTTTCCCGCTAAATTTAATTGAATCACAGTTGATTGTATCTGCCTCTGAACTCGAAGATTTAGGGTAAATGTTGCTTTACCTAATTGGTCAAACTTAATCTCCGATGCAAACAGATTTGCCCCTTGATCTGTTTGTGAAAACGTAACAGTTTTAGTCTGTTGCTGCTGCAGTTGCTGTATATATTCATTAGCAAAATTTGCATCCAGATTGACCACTGCATAACCATTTTCAGTTAAACTCTGCCAAATTTCACCTTTGGCTTTTGCCACACCTTCGAGGGAGCCAAACCCTTCAAGATGAGCTGGCATTACATTGTTGATTAAAGCCACATCCGGTTTCACAAGTTGTGCTGTATAGGCTATTTCACCTTCATTATTTGCCCCTAATTCAACAACAGCAAAGCGGTTTTGCTTAGTTAAACGTAATAGGGTTAACGGCAGTCCAATATCGTTATTAAAGTTACCAGCAGTTGCGAGTACTGAGTTTTCAGCATCGCTAAACTGGCATAAAATTTGGCTTAATAACTCTTTGGTTGTAGTTTTGCCATTACTGCCGGTAATAGCTGCACACTTTAATCCGCTGATTTGTTGTTTGACATAAGCGCCCAGCAAACCTAATGCGATGCGTGTATCTTCGACTAATATATAAGGTAATTTACTGTCTGTTTTATAGTGAACTAATAAAGCCGCAGCGCCCGCTATTTCAGCCTGATCTAAAAATTGGTGCGCATCAAATAGATCACCGTGCAAAGCGATAAACAAGCAACCTGCTGCAATGGATCTGCTATCGGTACAAACAGCATTAATAACAAGATCATCAGACAAACAGTTGATTAGCTTGCCTCCCGTGGCTTGTGCTATTTCTGCAATAGTTAAACTAATCATAAACTCGCCTTGTTATTGTTTTTATTATGTTGTTCTTGTAGCGAGGCCAATAATCCACGGTCACTGTAATACAGGCGTGTATCACCAATAATTTGATAGTCTTCATGCCCTTTACCTGCTAATAAAATAATATCACCGGGTAAGCTGTTTTCTAATAGAAACAATACGGCTTGTGTTCTATCATGAATTTTTGTAACAGCAGAGGGTTGATTAAAACCTGATAAAATACCCTGCATAATATCCGCGGCAGATTCACTGCGCGGGTTATCATCAACTAAAACGACCTTTTCTGCAAAAGCTTCAGCTACTTTTGCCATTTCAGGGCGTTTTCCTTTATCTCGATCACCACCACAACCAAAAACACAGATTAATCGTCCTGACGATTTATGTTTCTGCAGCGCAGTTAATGCTTTTTCTAATGCATCCGGGGTGTGAGCATAATCCACCACAAAAGTGATTTTTTGCTTTTCAAAATTATATTGCTCCATACGACCCGGTACGGTTGTTAATTTCGGAAAGATAGATTCAAGTTGTGCTATTGATATGTTTTCAGCCAGTAATTGCGCTGCAACAGCGGCTAAATTGGAAACATTAAAATCACCGTAAAACGGGGCTGATATATTACCTTTTCCCCAGGAGGACTCAAATGCAAAATCAATCCCTTGTCCTTGATAATTGACCTTTGAAATTCGTAAATAAGCTTGCTGCTTAGAAAGTGCTTTGGTATCAAAACCATAAGCTATCGCATCAGGAAAATCATTTAACCAATCTTCACCAGTTTGATCATCGGCATTAATAATACGGTGCTGAACGGGGTATTTTTCAAATAATAATTTTTTAGCTTCCCCATAGCTCTCCATCGAACCGTGATAATCAAGATGATCTCGTGACAAGTTAGTAAAAATGGCACTGTGGAAAGGTAATGCACTAACACGTCCCTGGCTTAAACCATGTGAAGAAACTTCCATTACCGTATAGTCAACATCCATTTGCTGGTAATGATATAACTCAGAAAAAACCGAGATTGCATCTAGTGTGGTATTGAGACTGCTTTTAAGCTGACCAAACAAACCATTACCTATGGTGCCCATTTGCGCACTTTGTTTACCTAATAGCATCAGAGAATTCGCCAATAAACTGGCAATAGTTGTTTTGCCATTGGTACCTGTTACTGCAATTACTTTATGTAAATTTTGTTGTGGAAAATAAAAACGGTAAGCAAGCTCACTTAAAATTGCTGGCAGTTGATAAACCTCAATCACCGGCACACTACACAAGTTGCTAATTACACCATGTTTGCTTGGATCACGTGTTTCACATAAAACAGCAGATGCTCCCAGTTGGCAAGCTTTATTAATAAAGCTTCGGCCGTCTAAAAGCGCACCTTGTAGTGCCACAAATAGATTATCTTTAACTATTTCACGACTATCTAAAGTCAACCCTGACACCATAACTGTCTCAAAATCGACTGCTAACCATGGCTCCAGCAGCCTCTTTAATGACATTAACTCAGGATTGTTTTTCATTATTAATAAGATTCCAGCCAAGTGTAACGTTCATTTTGATCATCCGGGCGAACATGGCTTAATAAAAGTGCACTTTTCATCACCGCCGAGAAAACAGGTGCGGCAACATCTCCGGCATAATAGCGATCACCTTGTGGTTCATTAATCATCACCACAATCGCAAAGCGAGGTTTACTAATGGGAGCTAACCCTGCAAAAACGGAAACATAATCATCACCATAACCACCCGCTTCTGCTTTTCGTGATGTCCCTGTCTTACCCGCTATTCGATAACCTTCAACTTTCGCTTTCGGTGCAGTTCCCCCTTTCTGGCTTACACCTTCCATCATTTCCACAACTTCAAGCGCAATATGACGCGGGATCACCTGCTGACCTGCAACTGGATTTGAGTTTTTTAATATCGAGATAGGATATTCAATACCGCCACTGCCTAATATTGCATAAGCTTTAGCAAGTTGTAAGGTTGTGGTTGTAATACCATAACCAAAAGACATGGTTGCCAATTCAAAATCAGACCAGCGATGACGGATTGGCATACGGCCGACACTCTCACCAATTAAGGAAATGCCGGTATCATTACCAAAACCAAAATTGGCAAATGTTTGTTGCAACTGCTCGGGTTTTAAACGCAATGCTAATTTACTCACACCAATATTGCTGGATTTTTTCAAAATCATCGCCAGATCTATCTTGCCGTAATTTTTTCCATCTCGAACACGACGTCCGCCGATATGCATCCAACCAGGAGAAGTATTAATCACTTCATCAACATCTGTTTTACCATAAATAAGCGCGCTTGAGACAACCAATGGTTTTACTGTAGAGCCTGGTTCAAAGGTATCTGTAATAGCTCGATTTCTTAATTTATAAGGTTGATATTGAGTACGATCATTGGGATTAAACGAGGGATAATTTGCCATCGCATAAATCTCACCAGTATTAACATCCAATACAACAATTGAACCTGATGTTGCGTCATTTATTTTCACTGCACGCTTTAATTGACGGTAAGCCACTGCTTGAATTCGCTGATCAATACTAAGCTGTAAATTACCGGCTGCTTTTTTCTTTTTAAGCACTTCGATATTATCAATAACATTACCGAGTCTATCTTTGCGTACGCGTTTTTTCCCGGTCTGCCCCTGCAGGTAATTGTTGTAGCTTTTTTCAATCCCTTCAATACCTTGCGCATCAAGATCGGTTAAGCCTAAAATATTGGCGTTGATTTCACCGGTAGGATAAAAACGATGCGATTCTAACTGGTTAGAAATGCCGGCTAGTTTAAGTTGTTTGACATAATCAACAATCGGTTTATTTACCTGCCTTTTTAGATAAGCAAAACGAGAACCGGGTTTTTGGATGATAGAAGCAAGTTTCTCAACTTCTATATCTAATACTTCAGCTAATGCAGGCCATTTTTTAGATTCATAAAAATACTGTTTGCTATGTTTTTCACTACCATTACGCGGATTTACTGCAACACTTTCCGCCCACTCCTCTAGAGTGAATGCGTATGCTTTTTTTACCGTTTTAGGATCAACCCAAATTGCATAAGCAGGCACACTAATCGCAAGCTCTTCACCATTACGATCTTCAATATTGCCTCGATGAGCCACTGATTTTGTCACACGCAGACTGCGTTTATCTGCTTCCTTAGTTAAATATTCAGGTTCAATAACCTGAATATAAGCAAGACGGCTTATTAAAAGTAAAGCAACCGTCGCAGTTGCTAAAGATACAAACAGGTAACGCCATGAGGAAAATGTTGCATACACTTTTTTCTTTTTTGTATGCTTATTTGCTTTAGGTTTTGTTAAATTCCGTTTCGTTTTCTTCATGGAAGTTCCACTAATACACTATTCTTTTTGGTTGGCTGTGACATCGACAATTTTTTCCGCGCAATATATCTAATGCGACTGTGTTCATCGAGAGTATGCTCTTCAATAAGCAAATTGCGCTTTTCAATCATTAAGTTATCTTTCTGCTGTGATAATTGTTCTTTTTTGGTAATTAACTCACGAGTTTCATGCGTAATATAGATGTTATAAAACGCGCTTATTAAAATAGCGAAACCCAGTAACAAAACAAAAAAGTTCCTGCGTAAATCGGCAAGAATTAATAACAACAAATTGTCACGTTTATCACTCAACTTAATCGTTCTCTGGTTCTGCTATTTTTTCAGCAACACGTAATACAGAACTACGTGCCCGCGCATTTTCACTAATTTCTTGAGCACTTGGTTTTAATGCTTTGCCCTTTGATTTTAGTGTTTTCCCCCGTTTCATCTGCGCTTCTGTTAACGGCAATCCTGCAGGGTATTCACGCCCTTTTTCTTGTTTACGGATAAAACGTTTAACAATCCGGTCTTCAAGAGAATGAAAACTAATCACAGAAAGTTGCCCACCAATTGCCAAGACCTCTAATGCACCATCTAAAACCTTGTGGATCTCTTCTAACTCACTGTTCACATAAATTCGAATAGCCTGAAAACTACGCGTTGCCGGATGCTTTTTCTTTTCTCTTTTTGGACAAAGGCGTTCAATTAATTGTGCGAGTTGTAAAGTACGTAAAAACGGCGTTTCTTCACGATCGGCAACAATCGCACGCGCAATTCGGTAAGCAAACTTCTCTTCGCCAAAGGTTTTTAATACCCAACCAATATCATCAACATCGGCTTTTGCTAACCATTTCGCTGCGCTGATACCTGATGTAGGATCCATGCGCATATCCAATGGACCGTCGCGCATAAAGCTAAAACCGCGCTCTGCATCATCAAGTTGCGGTGATGAAACGCCAAGATCTAATAGCACACCATCAATTTTACCAGTCAGCCCTAACTCTTTTACATAATCAGCCAAACCAGAAAAAGGCCCATGAACTATGGTAAAACGAGGATCTTCTTTCATTAACAGCTCCCCGGTTGCGATCGCGCGCGGATCCCTGTCGATCGCAATTAAACGTCCGTTTTCACCGAGCTGTTTTAAAATATGGCGAGAGTGACCACCTCGGCCAAACGTACCATCAACATAAATGCCATCTTTTTTTATAGCCAAGCCATTAACCGCTTCATCAAGCAGTACCGTGATATGTTCAACCATTACAGTGAAAACCCCTTTAATCGTTCGCTTAATTCATTGCCCGTAGGTAAACCTTGTTGTAAATCTTGTTGTACTTGTTGATGCCACATATCTTCGTCCCACAGTTCAAATTTATTTAATTGCCCAACCAACATGACTTTTTTTTGTAGTTTTGCATGTTGTCTTAGCGTTGGGGCAATTAAAGTTCGACCACCTTTATCTAATTCACTCTCTGTTGCATAACCTAAAATCAGTCTTTGCAAACGGCGTTCTTGTGGATCTGTACTTGATAACCCACGTAATTTACTTTCAATTAATAACCACTCATTTAACGGATAAAGCAATAAACATGGCGACTGAAGATCTATAGTGCACACAAATTGACCGTTGCAAGTGTCCGTCAACCACTCACGGTATCGTGTTGGAATAGCGATTCTTCCTTTGCTATCAAGATTAATTACACTTGCGCCACGCAACATAAAAAAAGATCCACGAGTCAGTTTCGGTGAAAAATGCTTTATTATAGAATAAAAGATCCACTTTTATACACTTTTCACCACATTAAACGAAGAAGTCTAATAAAGTGCGTAATTATTGCAAGTAAAGCGGCTTTTATTTTTATGCTTTTCTTCACATAAAACTGATTAAGTTGTTTAAAATTGTAAAAAGTTAAGTTAAACAGTGGAAATGTGAAATTATTATCAATATTGGTCAGGCTGAGTTTGGGCATGTTATACTCTCTTGCTATTAAATTTTTTAATCTATTTATTAAAGGAATATCCTTTGCAAGACCAACAACTAAAACAATTCGTGTTACAACAACTTGAAGATATGAAAGCAAAAGACGTTACTATTATTGATGTTTCAGCTACATCAGATGTAACAGATACTATGATTATCTGTACAGGTAACTCTAAACGCCACGTTCGTTCTGTTGCCGAACAAACTGCACTTGCTGCCAAAAGAGAAGGTGAAACACCTTTAGGCATAGAGGGTTTAGAAGGTAGTGAGTGGGTACTACTAGACTTAGGCAACATTGTTGTGCACGTTATGCAAGATGAAACTCGCCAGTTCTACCAGCTTGAGAAGCTTTGGGAACAGTGCGCTTAATGAAAATTCAGTTAATCGCAGTGGGCACAAAAATGCCTGACTGGGTTGAAAAAGGATATCAAGAGTATGCCCGGCGTTTCCCTAACGAGATGCAGCTTGAGCTGCTGGAAATAAATGCAGGGAAGCGTGGCAAAAATGCAGATATAAAACGCATTTTAAAAAAAGAGGGTGAACTCACCCTTGCAGCCATCCCCAAAGGTAACAAAATTGTCACTTTAGAAGTAACAGGCAAAGCTTGGACGACCGAGCAACTTGCCAAAGAGATGACAAAATGGCAGTTAGATGCAAGAAACATCAGTTTACTGATCGGTGGCCCTGAAGGGCTTGCCCCGGAATGTATAGAAAAATCGGAACAACGCTGGTCCCTTTCCGCTTTAACCTTGCCACACCCTTTAGTGCGTATTATTGCTGCGGAAAGTTTATATCGCGCTTATACATTAACGATTAACCACCCTTATCATCGAGAATAAAACGTGGTAAAAAAGCGCATAAGCATAAGAAATCACTCGGCGGAATCCGCTCTTTTTATGCGCCGGACTTTGGTTGTTTTTATCGCCATTCTGTTTGCCATCGGTGTTTTAATTAGCAACCTCTATTACCTGCAAATCAGCTCTTTTCAAACTTATCAAACACGATCTAACGCCAATCGCATTAGTGTGCAGACGGTGCCGCCTAATAGAGGCCTTATTTATGATCGAAATGGCATAATCCTTGCTGAGAACCGCCCTGTATATAGCTTGCAGGTGATTGTTAATAAAACAAAAAACCTGAAAGCCAGCATCGAAGAACTGCAGCAGTTAATGTCATTGACTGATAAAGAAATTGAACGTTTTCATACTAAAAATCGTTATTCGCGATCTTTCAAAGCAATTGTTATTCGTGACAATCTTACAGCAAAAGAGGTCGCATTATTTACCGTTAATCAGCATAAATTTAAAGGGTTTGCTATTCAGGCCAACCTGAAACGTTTTTATCCTTTTGGAGATGCATTTACCCATGTTCTTGGATATATAGCCAAAATTAACAGTAAAGATTTGCAAAGAATTGAACAACGCGGAGAAAACGCACGTTATCGTGGTACAAATTACATCGGTAAATTAGGCATCGAGAAATATTACGAGGAGCTGTTGCATGGGCAACCGGGGCAACGCCAAGTTGAGGTCGACAGTTGGGGCAAAGTGATCCGCACCCTTAGTTTCACACCTCCAGTTCCAGGAAAAGATATTAAATTACATATTGATATCAAATTACAGCTCAAAGCCCAACAACTATTGGGTAACCTTCGCGGCAGCATTATTGTAATGGATGCTAAAACAGGTGGTATTTTAACCCTAGTTTCGAATCCAAGTTACGATCCCAACCTTTTTGTACAAGGAATCAGCCGTAAGAAATATCAGGAACTTTTACAATCAAAAGATCGTCCGCTTATTAATCGTGCAACACAAGGCCGCTATCCTCCCGCTTCAACCATCAAACCACAGATGGCATTGCTCGCATTAGACAGTGGAGTGATCTCTAAATCAACTGTGATTTATGATCCTGGTTGGTGGATAGTGCCGGGTACAAAACGCCGCTTTCGAGATTGGAAACGTTGGGGACATGGTAAAGTTGATGTCAATCTCGCCATAGAACAAAGCTGTGATACTTTTTTCTATGATACAGCTTACAAAGTCGGTATCGATAGAATCAGTCCGTTTATGAAACAGTTTGGTTTTGGCCAATATAGCGGTTTAGATATTGGTGAAGAGACAAAAGCAATTATGCCCTCACGTGATTGGAAAAAAGCACGTTTTAGAGAACCTTGGTATGATGGTGATACTATATCTGTCGGTATTGGCCAGGGCTACTGGACAGTAACACCAATTCAATTAACCAAAGCAACCGCTATTTTAGCGCGTCGAGGGGAGATTATTGAACCGCATATTATACGTTCAATAATTTCAGCTGGAGGATCATTTTCTCCGGTGCATGAATCAAAAATGCCAATACAGTTAAAAGATGAAAATTACTGGAATATCGCACTGCAGGCGATGTTTGGTGTTACCAGTAAAAGGACCGGTACTGCACATAGAGCATTTGCGAAGACCTCCTATACAGTTGCCGGTAAATCGGGGACTGCACAAGTGGTCAGCATGAAAGAAGATGAAAAATACGATGCCAGTAAAATGAAAGAGCGCCATCGTGATAATGCCATGTTTGTCGCATTCGCCCCTTTTAAATCACCAGAAATAGTGGCAACGGTTATCTTAGAAAATGCTGGTGGCGGAAGTAGTCATGCTGCACCAATTGTTCGCGCAATGTTTGATGAGTATTTTGATAACTTACCTCCGACCTCTATTGTTAAACCACTAGGCTTTTAATCATGGTTAGCACACAAGCACAGAAAAGTATTTTCTACCGTTTACATATCGACCCGCTACTGTTATTGGGGATATTTTCCTTAATGGGGTTGAGCCTGACCGTACTCTACTCTGTTGCGGGTTATGAGATGTTAATTAAACAGCTTATCCGCTTAGCGATAGCTCTTGCTGCAATGATAGTGTTAGCACAGATATCCCCGGAAATGTATCAGCGCTGGACACCTGCTATCTTTATTATCTGTGTACTGCTTTTAGTGGCAGTACTGGTTGTCGGACATACAGGCAAAGGCGCACAACGTTGGCTGGATCTTGGCTTTACCAAATTTCAGCCATCAGAAATAATGAAGCTGATTATGCCTTTTATGGTTGCCTCTTATATCAGCCGCTATACCCTGCCCCCACGCCTGAAACATGCATTTATTGCCTTAATAATTGTTATCACTCCCACACTGTTAATTGCCAAACAGCCTGATTTAGGTACATCCATATTAATTGCCTCATCTGGGATTTTTGTACTTTTTCTATCGGGTATTTCGTGGCTTTATATCGGTATCGCCGTTGCCGCTGTGCTGGCATTTATACCTGTGCTGTGGTTTTATTTAATGCATGATTACCAGCGCGGACGGGTTTTAACATTAATCAACCCGGAAGCTGATCCGCTTGGTGCGGGTTACCATATTATCCAGTCTAAAATTGCCATTGGCTCGGGTGGTTTATGGGGAAAAGGTTGGTTACAAGGCACACAATCGCAACTTGAATTTTTACCAGAGCGGCACACCGATTTTATCTTTTCTGTTTTTTCAGAAGAGTTTGGTTTTGTTGGTATTTTGTTATTACTCACTATCTACCTGTTCCTTATCGGTCGAGGCTTATGGATTGCCAACCAAGCGCAAGATGCCTTTACAAGGCTAGTTGCGGGTAGTATCACCTTAACCTTCTTTGTTTATATATTTGTTAATATCGGCATGGTAAGCGGTTTACTGCCTGTTGTAGGTGTCCCCCTGCCATTAATCAGTTACGGTGGGACATCAATTGTAACCCTATTGGCCGGTTTCGGGGTATTAATGTCCATTAATACCCATAAACGTTTTAATATTAAGTAAGAGAAGTGATGAACAGATTGAAAATAGCGACACTGTTAGTAATTAGTTTTTTACTCTCTGGATGCGGTGTATCCAGTAGTCGTTATCAAATTAAAAATGATCACAGTCCATCTGAAATACCGCCATTAGGGCATGTTGAAGATGTAAACCCGCGTTATGAACCTTATTCTCGCGGTGGAAATAAAAATTACAGGGTACGGGGTATTGATTACAAGGTATTCACCGATATTACTGAGTTTACAGAGTCAGGTAACGCTTCCTGGTACGGTAATAAATTCCACGGGCATTTAACCTCCAATGGCGAGCGTTACAATATGTTTGCGATGAGTGGTGCCCATAAAAATTTACCACTGCCGAGTTACGTACAAGTAACCAATTTAGAAAACAATAAACAGATTATTGTCCGTATTAATGATCGCGGCCCTTTTCATAAAGGGCGAATTATCGACCTTTCTTATGCGGCTGCACAGAAACTCGATATGCTAAAATCCGGCACAGCAAAAGTAAAAATTAAATTATTACATTTCGCTAAGGAAGAAAACCAGGCTAATCAATTTAATGGTAATTATTATATTCAATATCTGGTCACATCATTACCTAAAAAAGCCAATCAACTAGGTGAAAAACTCAGTGAAACATATCAAGTAAAAAGCTTATTTGTGGAAGATAACAGTCACTACAAATTACGTTTAGGCCCGTTTAACAGCCAGTTAAAAGCACAAGATTTACTCACTAAAATACAGCAAGACTACCCTAACGCATTTATTATCCATCAGAAATAACAGCCTGTTTTTAACTGGCTGGTCAACATTTAAAAGCAATTCAGCTGGATATAAACGAGGGGTTATTCAATATCGGCACTATCCAAAGTTTTTAATGAGCGAAGAAATAACCCCAGCCCACCAATGGCCAGTATCAATATCGTTATTAAATCAAATGCACTCATCGCTCTAAAACTGAAACGAATTGACGCAATCACGCCAAAAATAAGTGCAGTTATTGAGCCTATGGTTAACAGCCAGCCTAAAATGTTCTTGCCGTTATAGAAGATAATACCGATACCAAGCATAAAAGGTATCATCACCATCCCACTGGTTACTCCATAGCTTGCGCCTAAAGCCGAGAAACCATACAGGCGCGATCCAAGCCCGAAGCTTGAGCTTACGGTAATGGCATTTAATAACAGAAAAAAACCACCACAGAGCATTATCAACCCGATAAAAAACTGCCCTAAACCACCGGATGTACCACCAGCACCTCTCATAAAAACTCCTTTGTTATCTGTTGCAGGCTAAAAGCGCATTCCGTGCCCTGCCCGTTGTAATATTATATTATTAACCGTTTTCGGCTAGCAGATGCTTGGTATGATAAACCACTTTATACTAGCTGTACTTTTATCCATTTCAATACATGCAACCGCAGAATTTTGAAATTTAAGCACTGTATTATTACCGTCAGCAGTGATGATATTAGTAATTACATTTGCGATATGAGGTAAGTGCCCCACATATAATACAGCATCTTCAGTGATTTGCTCAATGAGTTCAGCTGGATTGTCATTCGGATTCATCCCGCTAAGCTCAGATACGTAACCGACTCCCAATATCTGCGAAAATATGGTCGCTGTTTGCAGAGCCCGCAACTTTCCGCTATGACAAATTTTACGAATAACAATTTTATGCTCCCTTAAATAGGTTGCGACTCTGCGAACTTCAGCACTGCCAAGATCTGATAAGGGCCTTTGCGGATCGACATCCTTGGGATGTGCCATTCCATGTTGAGCAAAATAAACCGTTTTCATCTTATCCTCCTTTACATAGTCAAATGTCTGGCTTGCCAGCATACCGAAGCGTAGACATACTGTTAGGGTTTAATTACGCGTTAAGAACAACTGCATTATCAATCGCCTTTTTGAAAAACAACAGTTCTTCCCCCTTTAGTTCATAGTTTACGACAACAGATTGATTTTGGCTTGGATCATAATGGTAGTGGAACTTCACGAAATATCTGTCATTATTTATTTCAATCACTGTACTGAAACTCTGCTCGGAAACACTGCCGGATAGATAAAGCAGATTTCCGCCGTAAATAGCTTTCCTATATTCTCTGGACTCTTCCCATATCATTGTAGAACTGCCATCAGAGTGACCGCAGCGGACAAAAGCGAAGTTTTCAATGTGAGAATAATTTTTACAAAACTCAAGAAAAGGAGTGACTGAAATGATTTGAGCCTGGTATTTAACCGCACTTTGGGGAACAATCCCTTTCCCGACAAACTCATTGATTTGCGGATCTGAAAACGGATAGCTTTCCAGCTTAGCCAAACTGCATTCAATTACCTGGGTCGCACTTATTTCACTCGGGCTATCATCCCATCCATTAAATTCAGCGTATGGCGGATAGTAAAAAACAAAACAGCGCTCTTTGCTATGCAGAATATGCTCTGAAGCGACATAGACGATTCTTTGCTGATCGACCTTAGGAATGAGCTCTGCATCATTTTTATAGTCTCTACACCAAAAACCAGCTTCTATATCCATTACTTTTCCTTGTGTTCCGCCCGTTTTTTCTGCTCTTAAGTGTTCAATAACAGCTAAACAATAATCGCAGTTATTTTTGCAAACTCAGACAGGTCAGCACCTTTTGAGCGCTATGGTTTTAGCAGTATCATTAAGCGTCGAGTAGATACTCTTGTTGAGAGTAATTAAAGAAGCCATGGATTGCGTTTGCAAAGATCACGAATGTACAAAAAACAGTGACAATAATTGCTATCAAAGCAAGCAGTTACAAATAGTTTTTTATCTTATAGACGGTCATCTCCAATCCACTGTCATTAGCTCAATCTGTAATGCGCAATATACAAACGGCGCATAGTTTTTGTAAAACGCAGACAAGAGGACCAGTTTGAACACAGTTGTTATTATGAATTTGTACTGTCTTTAAGCAGTAAATCTGCACGCTCAAGTAGCAGCAATGACTCCTGAAATATTTGCTCGATGTGATCTTTTTCTGCAACATCATCAGGAAGCGAAGATTTATCGGCTTTAACCCCTTGGATCATATCTTGTAATAACCCCGGATTACTTGTTTCCAAACGTTGTAACAAACAGGTCAGAAGATATATGCTTGCGTCCGCTTTTGCATTTTTCATATAATAACTCTAGTTGTATTTTTTGTGTGGGGAAAACCTTGAGCTGCAATCAGCCGATATAAGATGCTATTTACTGCGCAAAAGAGGTCAATATCTGCCAGCCATAACAGCAGGCAGGCATTATCAAGCAGACTGCTTCTACTCGCCTGCAATTTTCATCTGTTTAATTAAAATTGAGCTGCATCTTAATTGGACTGACTAGCGGATCTTCACTACTCGCCTGAGTTTTTCATCTTTTTGATTAAAATAGAGCAGCATCTTAATTGGACTGACTAGCGGATCTTCACT
>JABXKR010000182.1 GCA_013619145.1 Psychromonas sp.
TTTCTCTGAACACGGTAAAGTACTTTCTGTTCGTTTAATGAAGGACAAACATACGGGAAAACGCCGTGGTTTTGGTTTTGTTGAGATGCCAGAGAAAGACGCAGCAAATGCAATTAATGCATTAAATGAACAAGAGTTCCAAGAACGTTCATTAAAAGTACGTGAAGCAAACGAACGCGCACCACGCCCAGAGGACAATGAAGAAGCTTAAATTTTAAGTTAAGCCTCTACTATAAACGCCCTGCTGGGCGTTTTTTTATGCCTGTTAAAAAGCCCCGTTATACAAATATTTAAACTAAACTAAACTAAACTGAAACATATACCCAAACAATCCCTATTACCCAGTCATCCAGCGTAAAAAACGCTTTGAAACCAGCCGATAAGGAGCTAGTTATGCATTTAGATGGCAGTGTTTTGATTCTAATATTTGTGGTGTTATCACTATTGCTTGGTGCGTTGGTAAAATCCCTGCCCAAAGTCCTCACTTCACCTTACAGTGTTGTTTTGCTGCTTGCCGGGTTAAGCATAGGTTTATACAGTCGCACGGCGCACATGGAGGAAAACTTACCGGAACTGAGTTTGGCATTAGCAGAGCTCGCACAGGTCGATCCACACCTGATATTACTGCTATTTTTACCGACCCTTATTTTTGAATCTGCATTTGCCATGGAAACCCACCTGTTTTCACGTATGGTCAGCCAGATAGCCATCCTGGCCGTACCGGGGTTAATACTCACTACCATTTTAACAGCAGCTTTAGCTCATTATTTTTTCCCTTGGCAATGGTCATGGACAGTGTGCTTTTTATTTGGCGCATTAATTAGTGCTACCGATCCGGTTGCTGTTGTTTCATTACTTAAAGAGGTCAGTTCGCGTAAACGCTTAGAAACCTTAATAGAAGGTGAATCCTTGTTGAATGACGGCACTGCAATCGTTTTATTCACCCTCTTTTACAGCCTGTTAAGCTTAGGAGGAGAGCCTAGTTTTGATGCGCTAGCTATTTCGGGCAGTTTTTTATCGGTGGTTTTATTCGGTTTGATTATCGGTTTAGCGGTCGGTGCTATTGTTTTATTATGGATCGGACGTTTATTTAATCAACCAACCATTGAAATAACTCTGACTATTTCAGCAGCTTATATTGCCTATTTTATTGCCGAAAATATTTTCCATGTTTCCGGCGTAGTGGCCGTTGTCGCATTAGGTTTATTACTTGCCAGTGTTGGACGCACCCGAATATCACCAGAGGTTGCTGATTTTCTACATCATTTCTGGCAGATGATGGCGCATATAGCAAATACTTTAATCTTTATTTTGGTTGGTATAATTATCGCTTCACGCATTCGTTTAGATGTGCAGGAATGGTGGATAACCTTAGGCGGATTGTATATCGGTATTCAACTGATTCGCGCATTTTCAGTGTTCGCGTTTATGCCGCTATTAAAACGTATCGGCATTGGCATCAATAGAGCAAAAGCAATTGTGCTGGTGTGGGGCGGTTTGCGGGGCGCGGTCTCTTTAGCATTGGCATTAATCATCGCCCAGGATACTATGCTACCCAAAGAGCTCGGCGATCAGGTGCTGTTTTTAACTGCAGGTATTGTGGTACTGACTATCGTTATTAATTCCAGCACTATGACCATGGTTTTAAGATATTTAGGATTAGATAAACTGCCACCAGCCAAACAAGCAAGCTTAGAGAAAGCGCAATTCAGCGTTAAACAACGTCTCTTAAACGAATTACCTTTATTGCAACAGAATGAATTTTTACAGCGCGCTAATTGGTCCTGTTTAACTCAACCGCTCAATAAGATACACAAGCCAAGTGAAGTGCCGAGCTCAACGCAAATACAAGATACTGATTTACGTATCGCCTTTAGTCGGCGTTTATTAGAAACAGAACGACAATTTTACTGGTCACAATTCAAGCAAGGGGCATTAACTGGGACTGCCACTAAACAATTAGTTAATGCGGTGGAAGTGGCATTAGATGGTGATCCGGAAATATCGCCGCGTAATACCTTATTTGAGTTTTGGAAAACGCCAAGTTATATACGCTGGTTTAATCATGTTCCTTTTTTGAATCGAATAATTGTGCGCTTATCCTTTGAACGGTTAGCACTTAGTTACGATACCGCCCGTGGTTTTATTCAAGCGCAGGAAGAGATAGAAAAATATGTGCCATCTTTATCCCCCTCGGATCAAGATGCTAAAGCTGCAATAAGTGATATCGCGTTAAACAAACAACATACACGCCTGCATATTCAAGAACTTCGTGACAATTTTCCGGAGCTTTCTTACAGCTTAGAGACCCATTCAGCGCATCGTTTAATGCTTAATTTAGAGAGAGTTTATCTTGATGATTTAATCAACGAGGGAGTCTTAGATGAAAGTGAAGCTAATATACTGACCAAAGAGATCGAGCATAAATTAGCGAACCTGCATCCAATGCCGCATAGTATTAGCGCAAAAGAGATCAGCAAACAACTGAGATCAATGCCCTGGTCAAAAGGCATTAAAGATAGAAGTATCGCTTTATTAGGCAAACTGGCAAAACGGCAAATATATAACAGTGGTGAACTAATCTATCGTCAAAATAGGCATACATCATCCATTGCCGTGGTTATGCATGGCAAGGTAGATCTCGTTTGTGTATCAAGAGAAGAGATAGTCGAATCAGGAGAAATAATTGGCATTTATGCGTTTTTAACTGGCCGCTATAAAAACAGTGCAAAAGCAATTACGCCTGTTGAGTTAATCTGGTTAGATATTAATAAACTGAAAAAAATTATCGCCAAAGATACTCATTTAGGTGAAATGTTTGCAGAGCATTTAGAACATGAAACCCATGAAACCCATCAATAAATCTCAACATCTTTAATTTAAAATAAAGGGGCAAATAGCTTGCTGTAGATAAGTGCTCAAGGGTCACCAGGCGCAAATTAATGGCTACCTTTATAGTTGCGCATGTGAGCAGTTATCCAGCCTAGTGCTCAGACTGGATAGTCTGGTGAGATATGTAAGGCGGCAGATTTAAATCGCCTCCTTTATTGTTTTTCTTAACCATTGATGAGCAGGGTTTTGAGTAAACTTCTTGCCCCATATCATGTAAAAATCAATGGGTTTAGTTGCAAAAGGAACTGCTAATACTTGTAAATCAAAAAGAGGAGCAAACTGTTCAGCATAACGCGAAATAGTTAAGCCAATCGCATCGGAATTTTTTACTGTTGCTAACATGCTCATCATTGATGACTGCTCCGTTAACATTTTTCGCTCAGGTAACCTTTCTAGTGAAATCAGTTCGAGTCCCGTTGAGTTTAAGCGCTTAAGCGTAAGAAAAACGTGTTTTTCATGCAGGTACTGCTCTTTTGACACACTTGCATTGATGCGGGGATGCCCCTTTCTCACCACACAAACGGCTTTATCAGAAATTATTTTTTCAAATTCCCAGCTACCTTCACTAGGTGGAGCTATATCAATTAAAAGATCTGCTTTTTCCAGTTCAAGTATACGAGCCATTTCCTCTGCATTACCGGAGCTTTCTTTAAAGGTAATGCTTAGAGATAAATGAGTTAAGATCTTCTGTACTGACGGGAGTAATGTTTGGATGATGTAGTCGGCGGTTATAACCTTAAATTCACGTTGAGACATTTCAGCATCAAAACCGGAAACACTCGATAACAGCTGATCTATCCTATTCATCGGATCTATTAAGTTTTTATAAAGATCTTGCGCTGCAGAGGTAGGCGCTATGCCTCGGCCTACTCGAATAAACAGAGGCTCTCCCACGACTTTTCTAAATCTTGTAATGGCATTACTCACCGAAGATTGATTCAGATTCAGCTCTTCTGCCGCTTGAGTAATGGAGCCTGTACGGCAAACCACCATAAAGACACTTAACAGATTTAAGTCAATATTTTTATCATTTCCCATCAGAAGCCCAATGCATTCACCAAATCAATATTACAACACGCTTTAGATTCATTTAAAAATAGTTTCGAGTATTTATACTGGCTTTATATCGAATAAGGACGCTTTAACCATATATTTAACTTGCGGAGAAATTTATGAAACTTATTAACAGATCACAACTAGCTACTATTATCTTAACCGGTATTGCTCTGATGGTTACGGTATCAAGCGTTAAGGCTGATGATTATAGCGGCTGGCGTATTGGTGGCGGATATGATGCAGTCTATAGCGCAGACTTGAGCGGTGTTGGCCATGGTATACGCTTTGAAGGCGGATATGAATTTAACCGCATAGTGGGCATCACAGTTGCTCAGTCATTTGTTGATGGCGGTACTGCCGGTAAGTACGATCATGACTACATTAACAGCTCGTCAGTAGCTGCGGAGTTTGGCTATACATGGAGCTTCTCTGGTTTTGATATGAAGCTTTATGACTCGATCGGTATTGCATACAGCAGCACTGATTCAACTTCTAACTCATCGTTTTACAGTAGAGCTGGTGTACGTTTTACGCTTGATAATGGCATCTACATAGATCCGTCAATTGCTATCCAAAACGTAGACGATCCATCGTGGGATGGTTGGCAAGAGGAGGCTATCACACTATCAATTACAGCTGGTTACAAGTTCTAATTAGTAACTACATTAAATCTGTTTTAAAGCTGGAATCGAAAAACACGGCTCATATAAAATGTGCTGTATCACTTAATCGGCTTCTTTTTAAACCAGTAGGGGATATCCAATGAAAAAATTAACAGCAACAATAATCGCGCTAGCAAGCGTCGCTTTAGGAGCTTGTTCAAGTACCCCCACAGCACAAGTAAGTACAACTGAACTATGTGGTTCATACCACGGCTTACACTCAGAGGCCGATGTGAAATTTAAACACAAAATGTCACGCGAAGAGTTAGGCCACGTCATTATTGATCGTGGCATAGAGCTACATTCTGAAATGTGTTTAGAAGCAGGTAAACTGACTCGTAAAGCTGAAAACGCTAAAATTATTGCAATACTACTTTGGTAGCAATATTAGCTCGATTAACAGGTTATTCTGCTAAATCAATTAGGAACGCAAACTCTCTGGCGATATCTTCAAAGTGTTTAAAACGCCCTGATTTACCGCCATGCCCTGCTTCCATATCAGTATATAAGAGCAACTGATTTTGGTCGGTTTTCAGTTCCCGTAATTTAGCTACCCACTTAGCAGGCTCCCAGTATTGTACTTGTGAGTCATGTAAGCCAGTGGTCACTAACATGTTTGGGTAGTCCTGCCCGACAACCTGGTCATAAGGGCTGTACGAAAGCATATAGTGATAATAATGTTCCTTATTAGGATTACCCCACTCATCATATTCTCCCGTAGTTAGCGGAATTGATTCATCTAACATAGTGGAAACGACATCCACAAACGGCACTGCAGCAACGATCCCTTTATAAAGTTCAGGTGCTTGGTTAATCACCGCCCCCATTAGCAGTCCACCAGCACTACCGCCCATCGCAAAGACCTTCTCTTTTGCGCCATAACCTAATTCGACAAGCGATTTGCTGACATCCACAAAATCATTAAAGGTATTTTGTTTTTTCAGTAGTTTACCCTCTTCATACCAGCTGCGGCCTAACTCTTCACCGCCACGAATATGAGCAACTGCATAAACAAAACCACGATCTAACAGGCTTAAATTTGACGAGCTAAAACCGATATCCAAACTATGTCCGTAGGAACCATAAGCGTAAATCAATATTGGATTTTGATGATTAAACAGCTCTTTGCGATAAACCAGTGAAACAGGCACCTTGATCCCATCACGCGCGGTAACCCAGACACGTTCACTTTGGTAATCTTCACTTGCAAACTCCCCCACCACCTGACTTTGTTTTAACAGCTTGGTTTCCCCCGTATCGAGATCTAACTCATAAACCGTTGCCGGCATAGTAAAGGAAGTATATTGATAGCGGAATTTTGAGGTGTCAGGTTCGGGATTGTAGTGACTGAAGACGGTATAAACAGGATCGTTAAAAGAGAGGGTTTTCGATTCCCCGGTTTTATGATTAATTTGACGTAATACAGGCAGTCCCGCTTGACGCTCTTCGACAATTAACCAGTCACGCATCAACTCATAACCTTCCAGCAATATATTTTCACGCGCTTCGATAATGGTTTCCCATAAATCGGCATTTTCATTGGTCAATGAATCAGAGGTTTTTAAGGCAAAGTTTTTGCCGCTGTTATTGGTGCGGATATAGAACTTATCTTGGAAATGATCGATGCTGTATTCATGATCGCCCTCTCGTGCTAAAAATGGGACAAACTGCCCTGTTGGCTTTGTCGCATCTAACACTAAACACTCAGAGGTAGTAGTGCTATCGATACAGATTACCAGATATTTTTCAGATCGCGTTTTATAAATATTGACATAAAATGTGTCATCTGACTCTTCATAAACCAGCAGATCATTTTCGATATTATCGCCTAATGTATGGCGGTAAACTTGGTAGGGTAATAATGTTTCAGGGTGTTTTTTAACATAAAAAATCGTTTTATTATCATTCGCCCAAACCACTGCCGACACATCTTCAATCACATCAGCCAGCTCTTCACCTGTCGATAAATCTTTAAAACGCAGGGTATATTGACGTCGACTGACAACATCTTCTGAAAAAGCCATCAGCATAGAATCAGTTGATAACGCCAAATCACCCAATTGGTAATAATTATGATTTTCTGCGCGTTCATTACAATCTAAAATAAGCTCTTCCGGCGCATCCATTGACCCTTTACGACGGCCATAAATGGTAAACTCTTTGCCTTGCTCATAACGCGACACATACCAAAATCCTTTTTTGAAATAAGGCACAGATTCAAGATCAGGCTCTTGACGCGCAACCATCTCGTTATACAGCTCAGTTTGCAGTCCAGCTAATGGCGCCATCTCTTGCTCAGTGAAGGCATTTTCTTGCTTTAGATAATCTAAAATCTCCGGCGTTTCTCGATTATCATCACGCAACCAGAAGTAATCATCACTACGTTGATGACCATGAATATCATGAATGTGACGTTTTTTTAAGGCGATAGGTGCTTCGAGTTTAGTTTTTGAATTCATGCTCAGCTCTGATAAATAGAAGATGTATAGATATATATACCCATGTTACTTCAAGATGCAAAATCAGCAAGTCAAATTGTACTTAGATGCTAGGCATAACATTGAAGTATAGTTGTTCTACATTGAGATTTTATAACGACGCAGATGAGTGCAATTTGGCTTGCCCTGCGGGGGCTCAGCTCGAAAAGCCCTCATGCAGTGCCTTATTCTGCTCTCCGAGCTGAGTCCTGATAAAGCACCTTGAGGTATCATGGGTATAAATGTTAGCACTGAGGAAGGCTTCTAGGAAGCTTGTGTTAGTGTTAGGAGATCTGTTCCTCACTCCCATGCTGTGCATAGCAATATGCTGCTAATTTAATTTACAGATGAGATAAATTAACTCAGTTAACAGCTCAAACAGAACCACTTAACGTCGCGAAGAAAGTAACAACACACAAAAAAGCCACAGTTACGTGGCCTGAAAAAATTTATTGAATCTTAAATAGGGCTTAGAAGCTCCAGACGTAAGAGACAACCGCTTTCATATCGTCATCATCAAGATCTGTTTTCGATAACATAAAATTCACACCTTTATAATCAGCATAAATATTGTAATCAATATAATCGTCGCCAGCATCAAAAGTGTAAGTCCCGACATGCACACCTATTTCCAGGTCATCAGCCACAGGGAAAGCTCCTTCTGCATAGTAATAATTGTTGTCAGCAAAGTCAGCACCGTCAGCGTGTGCTAATACAGCTAGACCTAATGTGAAATAGCTTAATGATAAACTACCGTATAGTTCACCAAAATCTAAATCTTCGCCATCTGGATAAGCATAATAGATATAACCTAGGTCATAACTAATAGAGCTTACTTCACCTGCAAAACCAAAATAACCATCCAGCTCGTAACTTGTCTCATCACCAAAATCAACGTTAGAAACCCAGGTACCAAGATATAAACCGTTAGCCATTTCATAATCTAATCCGCCAGAAACAGCTGGTTTGCCGTCAGTTTGGCTAATACCGCGCCACAAATAGTCGGATGTGACGCCGATATTGGCAGAAAAGCCTTCTAAGCTAGCAGCCGAAGTTGAAGTAGAAGTGAATGCGATAGCAGCAACAACTGCAGAAGTAACTAATTTTAATTTCATACTCATGATTAAATCCCTTAATTATTAAAAAAACGCTTTAAGTAGCGATCCTACTGTCACATTGCACGGCTCGTGCCAACCGCGCAACTAACTGTATTTAAAGGGTAATGACAAAACAAAAGCAAAGTAAACTGTTTTTTACAGCTCAAATATGGTGCTTATAAACAGACTGTTTGCACCAAAGTGAGGCGTTGTTAAACTTGCTTTGTTTATGATATCGAAGAAGAGATCAGCTGAGATTGGAAATATATTAATGCGCTAACTCACAAGGCAGGAACACCTTTAAGCTGACAAATGATGCAAAACAAATAAATAGTTGTGATAGCTAAGGCCCCCCGATCAAAGAGCCGTTTTCAGAACAGTTTAGCGGCTTATAATTAATTGCCGTAGATCACATAAAAAACCGTATACTAGGGGCTGTTTATCTTTTTATTTATTAAAGGCTAAGTTATGGAATGTCGTTTAGGTTGTGGTGCATGTTGTATCGCCCCCAGTATTAGTAGCCATTTTCTACTCCATCCCAATGGCAAACCGGCAGGACAACGCTGTAAACAGCTGGACGAAAATAACTTGTGTAAACTATTCGGAAAAGCGCAACGCCCCAAAGTTTGTTTTGATTTCAAAGCGTGTGAATGGATTTGCGGCAACTCCAATGAACAAGCGTTAATTACCTTAACGGAGTTAGAAGCTGAGACTCAATAGATAAATTAAGGTGCTTAGAACAAAGCCTCTTGCAAGCACGCTTTTTTATTTACCTGATTCTGTGCAACAGATAACTTTTCAGACCTTCATTTTTTGACTGTTTTTTAACTGACTCCTACTCTTTTAGCAAACCCAATTATGATCTTCCCTCTTGCAAATCAATCGGAGTTTATATGCAAATTGGTGTTCCTAAAGAGATAAAAAATAATGAATACCGTGTTGGTTTAATCCCTTCTAGTGTGGCCGAATTAATAACACGCGGCCATAAGCTGTTTGTCGAAAAAAATGCAGGTGCTGGGATAGGTTTTGAAGATCAAGATTACATAGATGTTGGCGCTCAAATATTAGCAGATGCGCAGGCGGTTTTTGAGCAAACAGAGATGATAGTTAAGGTTAAAGAGCCGCAAGCAAGTGAATGCAGGATGCTGCGTCCCGGGCAAATTCTGTTTACCTATTTACACCTTGCTCCTGATTTAAAACAAACCCAAGCCCTTATTAACAGTGGCGCAATATGTATCGCTTATGAAACAGTCACAGATGATTTCGGGCGCTTACCTTTATTAATGCCAATGTCCGAAGTGGCAGGTAGAATGTCTATTCAAGTCGGTGCAGCCGCGCTGCAAAAGTCCAGTGGCGGTTCGGGTCTGTTATTAGCGGGCGTACCCGGTGTTGCCCCTGCGAATGTCGTTATTTTAGGGGGAGGAATTGTAGGCCGCAATGCAGCACAAATAGCAGTAGGATTAGGTGCAAACGTGGTTATTTTAGATAACAACACCGACACGTTACGCCGTATCGATGTGCAGTTTTCAGGTCGGGTCAATTCAGTTTATTCCAGCAGCGAAAGCCTAAAACGTTATGTATTAGATGCGGATTTAGTGATTGGCGCTGTTTTAATACCCGGCGCGACAGCGCCCAAATTAGTAACACACGAATTAATTAAACAGATGAAAAAAGGCAGTGCTGTGATTGATGTGGCGATTGATCAGGGTGGCTGTTTTGAAACATCACATGCCACAACACATCAAGATCCAACCTATATCCTTGATGGTATCGTACATTACTGTGTCGCAAATATGCCCAGCGCAGTTGCACGCACAGCCACCCAAGCGCTAAATCATGCCACTTTGCCTTATGTTACTAAACTTGCAGATCTTGGTTACAGACAAGCGTTACTTGCAGATAAACACCTACTAAAAGGCTTAAATATCTGCACAGGAAAAGTGACCTTAAAAGAGGTCGCCGAAGCGCATAATTTAAACTTTACTGATGCATTGCAATTAATCTAATCCGACTCTCCTTGTAATATACGGATATTGTAAATTAGAGGGGTAGATTAACTCTCAGAAACATCCATCAACAGAGCTTTATTCTTTTTTATAAAAGAGGTTGCAGCCTTTTTTTTAACTCTGTCACTCGCTAATGTAAATAGACACTTGAAAAGAGGTGATGAATCATTATAAATAGGCTTCTGTTTCTTTTTTCTGATGGTTTATACATTGCGAACAAATTTAATCACCCCAGAAGGGTTTAAAAAATTACAACAAGAATTAGATTATCTGTGGCGAGAGTATCGCCCTGAAATAACTGAGAAAGTCACTTGGGCGGCCAGCCTTGGCGATCGTTCCGAAAATGCGGATTACAAAGAAAATAAACGTATTCTGCGGCAGATAGACTCGCGTATCCGATTTTTAGGAAAGCGTATCGAGCAAGTGACAGTCGTTACTCCTTCCCCACAACAAGCGGGCAAAGTGTTCTTTGGTGCTTGGGTAACGATTGAAAATGATCAGGGTGAAATAAAACGTTTTAAAATTGTCGGTGCAGATGAGATTTACCAGCGCGGAGAACTTGTACAACGTAAAGATTATGTGTCGATTGACAGCCCGATGGCACGAGCATTACTGAAACTAGAAGTGGATCAGGAAGCGCAGGTAAAAACCCCTAACGGTTTAGTGACTTGGTATATCAACAAGATTGAATATGATCTTTAAACACTAGCCACGCTAGAACAGTGATGGTTGGATAGTTAGCTTTCTGGCGAAACTCCCGAAGGAGATCGCGATAAACGATGATCTTCGTTGTTAGAACGCATTGATTTAGAATGACTAGAATCGCATCATTTATCGGCTTGCTGATTCCTGCATCTTAAAGTGGCTTGGGTAGATACAAAAACAGCCCCCGAAGGAGCTGTTTTTTTATAACTTAATGACCAATTAAAATTAGCCTTTATTACCACCGGCTGTTAAACCGCCTACTAACCACTTCTGTGCAAGCATAAACACAATCGTAATCGGCATTGCAGATAATACAGCTGCAGCGGCAAAATCGCCCCATAGGTAATTTTGCGGGTGAAGGTACTGTTGCATACCTACCGCCAGGGTGTATTTATCAACAGGAACATCCACTAACAATAGAGACGCTACTGGCACTTCAGTAACCGCACCAACGAATGAGAGGATAAATACCACAGCCAAAATTGGCACTGAAAGAGGTAAAAGAACCAATCTAAATGCCTGCCAAGGCGTCGCTCCATCTAATGATGCGGCCTCTTCCAGCGATATATCAATAGTTTCAAAATAACCTTTGATTGTCCAAACGTGCAGTGCAATACCACCTAAATAAGCAAAGATTAAACCACCGTGCGTATTTAAGCCAAGGAATGGAATATAATCCCCCACTTTGTCAAATAGAGCATATAACGCAACCAATGCAAGTACGGCAGGGAACATTTGAAATATCAACATCCCCTCTAATATCACTTTTTTACCTGCAAATTTCATTCGTGCAAAAGCGTAAGCAGAAGTCGTTGATAATGCAACTACAAGGATAGAGGTAATTCCAGCTACCTTTACAGAGTTCCACAACCAAGACAATACCGGGAATGGAGGGTGTGTAACCGAACCATCTGCATTATTAACCACAAACCCTAAAGCAAGTCTCCAATGATCTAACGTTGGGTTATCGGGAATCAAAGATCCTGCAGCAAAGTTACCCTCGCGGAACGAGATTGCAATAACCATTAATAATGGAAATAAGATTGTTGCGCAGAACAGCAGTAAAAAAGCATGGGCGAACCAAACACGTTTTTTTTCATTTTTAGATTTAACAACTGGCATGATATTATTCCTTAAGCTTGTTGTCTTTTTGAAACACGTAGGTTAATAAACGCGAGTGCACCAACCATCAAGAAGATTAATGTTGCAATTGCACTTGCCAAGCCAAAGTCTTGGCCACCACCGCCTTCGAAAGCGATTCGGTAGGTATAACTAACCAATAGATCTGTATGTCCAGCAGGCGTTGATGAGCCAATAATATCAGGTGTACCGTTAGTTAATAACTGAATCAATACAAAGTTATTGAAGTTAAACGCAAAGCTGGCGATTAACAGTGGCGCTAATGGTTTAATGATTAATGGGAAAGTAATCTTGAAGAAATTATCCAGCGGACCTGCACCATCAATTGCAGATGCTTCATATAGATCGCTTGGAATTGATTTTAATAAACCCATACATAAAATCATAACATATGGATAACCAAGCCAGGTATTAACGATTAAGATCATCGTTTTAGCCAAGTATGGTTCAGTAAACCACATCAGCTTGACATTAAAGATCGAATTTAATAGTTCATTAATTTCACCAAAGCTTTGGTTAAACAAACCTTTAAATATCAATATCGAAATAAAGGCTGGTACAGCATAAGGTAAAATAAGTAACATACGGTAAACCGCTTTACCTTTTAACTCTTCCCATTGCACTACAGTTGCTAAAACCAGACCAACAGCTAATGTAAGTAATACCGAACCACCGGCAAAAACCACTGTCCAGATAAAGATCTGCAGAAATGGTCCCCTAATACCTTTATCTAAAAAGATACGCAAGAAGTTTGTCCAACCAGTATTAACCACAAAGCCCGGCGTCATCACTTTTCCAGTCGTAAATGCACCATTTTCATCAACGACCTGGTAATTACCAATCTCAAAATTTGGTTTCATTACTGTATTATCAAGAAGATTTACTAACGTTGCTTGATCTTCTTGCAGTTTATAGAGAGAAATTACTTCTGAAAACTTACGTAAACCACCCATAGTTAACACTTGACCAGACTCAGTGTTAAGTGATAATTCCTTTAACGCCCCGCGGTTTTTAACAAGGAAGCGTATTTTAGCTAGTTCGCCCTGTTTCTCAGTTGTTAATGGTGTTAGAGCAATATTCTTATTTTTTTGTTCTAACGTTATCGGTGCAGTAACAAATTCTTGAGCATCTTGACTAAGGTGAAGTTGAATTTTATTATTATCTAACTGGTAAACTTCAAACTGATAATCTGTTCCTGGCTTTTCATATGTTTGTGCTAAAAATTGAGACTGAACACGCTCAAATGTTAACTGATTCGCGCCACTGTAATTGGTAAAAGCGATACCAACTGTGTACATAAGCGGGAAAATAATAAACAAAACCATGGCTGCCATACCAGGGTAAATATAGCGATGAGAATAAGTATCTTTACGCGCAAAAATAACCACACCCGAGGAGACCAAAACTAAGGTTACCAGTGCAAACGCAATTTCGTTTTGCGCATACATTAAAACAACTGCATAACCCGCTACTAATGAAATAAGTGTTAACAAACCCCACTTTATCCAATTCGCACTAGAAGATTGTGCATTTTCCGATTTAATAGATAGTTCCATAAATTCCTCAGTGGTAAAACCCGATCAATAAAGGCTCTTAAGTTGTATTATCCTAAGAGCCCCTTTCTACTTACTTTTTATTATTTAACAATACGTGCTGCAGCTGCATCAAGTGCTTCAACAACAGTTTGACGACCTTGTACTGCATTGTTAATTGCAGCGCCTTCTGCATACCAGAACTTAGACATTTCTGGAATGTTAGGCATTAGTTCACCCGTTTGTGCATTCTGCATTGTTGCAGCAATACGAGGATCAGCGTCTAACTTAGCTTGGAAAGAGTTTAACGCAACAGCACCAAGTGGTTTGTCATTGTTTACTAGCTCTAAACCAGCATCAGTTAACAGGTAGTTTTCAATGAACTCTTTTGCAAGTTCCTGGTTTGGACTTGAGATGTTAATACCGGCAGTTAATACACCAACGAATGGTTTAGCTGATTTACCTTTAAATGTTGGTAGTACTGTAACACCGTAATTGATACCACTTTTATCGATATTGCCCCAAGACCAAGGACCGTTAATAGTCATTGCTGTTTTACCAGTATTGAATGCAGACTCAGCAATTGAGTAATCAACATCAGCACTGATCTCTTTACGCTCAATCATATCAAGAAGGAACTGTAACGCACCTTTTGAACCTGCGTTATTTACACCAGTATCTTTAACATCGTAACTACCGTTGTTAAATTTAAACGCATAACCGCCATCAGCAGCGATTAGAGGCCATGTGAAGAACGGTTCTTTTAAGTTCCACATGATTGCAGATTTGCCGTCTTTTTTAAGTTTTTTATCAATTTCGCTAATTTCTTCCCACGATTTTGGTGGGTTAGGCAGTAAATCTTTGTTGTAGATTAAAGAAAGAGCTTCAACAGCGATTGGGTAACCGATGTATTTACCATTGTAAGTAACAGCATCCCAAGTGAAATCAGCCATTTTAGCTTTTAGTTCTGTACTTGGTTTAACTTCAGTTAATAAACCAGCTTTAGCCCAGCCGCCAAAACGGTCATGCGCCCAAAAAACAATATCAGGACCTGCGCCAGTTGCTGCAACTTGTCCGTATTTTTCTTCAAGTTTATCAGGATGAGCAACAGTCACTTTTACACCAGTATCTGCTTCAAACTTTTTGCCAACTTCGGCTAAACCGTCATAACCTTTATCACCATTAATCCAGATAGTGATTTGGCCTTCGTCCATTTTCGCATGAGCAATGTTTACGCTGCCTAATGCAACTAGTACTGAAACAGCTAATGTACCTAATACTTTTTTCATAAATATTCCTTTAAAATAAATAGTAGTTTTTAGTTTTGTTTTACTTCAACTTCTCAACTTCGTTTTTCAAGTGGTTTATTTATTAACCTTAAAAACGAGGCAAAATATAGTATGTGCTCCAAAAATCGTCACCCTCCTTTTTTCTACGCCCCCCTCAAGTATCCCTATTTCTTATTAAGAATGTTACCTGACGCACTAATTTACTGACAAAACCCCCTATATCCTGTTGCAAAGCCGCACTTTTTGTTGCATTTTGTACCCAATGACAGGGGCGGGTATTTATGCCAAATATATTAACAGGCGTAGCCTATTTATAAGTAACACCTATATTATTGCTCAATTAAAAGTTAAAATGCCCTGGCTCACCATGAATAACCTGTAAATTCATGCGGTTAAGTTTAAAGTCACTCATTTAATGCCGCACCTAGCAAGGGGGCGGAGGTGATAAAATGCGGAGCAGTCAAAATTTCGCGGTTCTAGCAGGTAAGCGCAAAGTAAGAAACAAGTATCCAGCTGAAATAGCAAATGGTATTGGCTACTTCTTTTATTTAAGGTTTAGTATGATTATCAAATCAAAATTAGCGGTGCCAGCACCACTCAAAAATGGCATCGTTCGCGAACGTTTATTTCAAAATTTCGCAGACTGTAAATTAGGATTAATTTGCGCACCTGCTGGTTATGGCAAAAGTACCGCAATTGCCGACTGGGCAAAAGACAAAAGGAATTTAGCATGGTTTACGATTGATCGTTTTGACGATAACGTCAGTCAGTTTTGTAACTATTTTATTCATGCTATTAAGCAGATTGAAGCTATTTCTTGCCCGGCCTCTTTAGAGGCGGTAAAACAGAGCCAATACCCTGATTTGATCAACCTATTTTCTTTATTTATTAATGAGCTATCTGAGTTTAATGTTCCTATTTGCATTGTCTTAGATGATTACCATCACATCAAAAACCCGGTTATCCATCAAGGTATGGCCTTTTTTATTAAACATATGCCTGCGCAGTGGCAAGTACTGATCTCAAGTAGAACCACACCACCTTTACCTGTTTCAAATTTACGCATTAAGCAACAACTCTTTGAGATAAATGAGACCGACTTAGCTTTTACAGATTTAGAAACTGACAATTTTTTCTCAGGATGCACAACTTTTTTTCGCGATCCGGCAAAGCAACAAACACTAAGAAAAAATGTCGACGGCTGGCCGACTGCGTTACAACTTGTTTCAATTTTAAGTAAAGACACCGCAAGCTTTAACGAGTGTGCGGAACAAATAGGAAAAAGTAATCACGCTTACCTGTGGGACTACCTGGAAGAAGAGGTGTTTTCACCATTAAGTCAAAAATTGCAAACATTATTATTAACTATCGCACCACTTAATAAAGTTGATGCCGATATTGTCAATGAACTGTGTAATATTGACGATGGTCAAGCACAACTTGAAATGTTGCAGGAGCAAGGTGCATTTATTGTTCCCATCAATAATCAACATGAGTTGTTCACTTTCCATTCCTTTTTTAAAGCTTTTCTAATACATAAAAGTAAACACACACCTAACATTAAGTGTGATCATGAAAAAATTGCACGACTTTGGTTAGCAAGGAAAGATATTGAAGAGGCTCTGCCACACGCTTTAAAAAGTCAAGACGAGCAGCTACTGATCGATTTATTGAAAGTAGCAGGCTGGCAAATATTGGATGATGGTCAGTTAACCAGTCTGGAAGAGTGTTTTTCAATAATCAAAGAAGCGGTTTGGGAACATCCACAACTAGTGCTGTTAGAACTCTGGATGCTACAAAGCCGACATCAGGGTTACAAAGTTGTACCTCTGCTCAAAAAAGCAGAAACAATCTTTGCTGAAAAAAATATTACTTTATCAGAGCAACTGAAGAGTGAATTTGCCGTTATTCATGCTCAAATTGCAATCAATAACGGCAGAATAGAAGATGCCTTAAAGCAAGCTGAAATAACGTTACTATCCGTAGAGAACAACAACACTCGGGTAAATATTGTCGCACAGGCAATTATCGGAGAAGCCTATCATTGTCTGGGGAACCTTCCTTTAGCTTATCAGTATTTTCAAGAAGTAAAACAGCTGGCAGGCGGACAGCATATGCACCAAAGTGTGATTTGGGCCTTGTATCAACAAGGGGAAATATTACATGCACAAAGTAACCATAAAGAAGCAGAAAAGCATATAGATGCTGCGATCAGCTTAATTAATAAATATCATCTGCAAAAACTGCCTTTGTTCGCATTCCCGCTTCATTTTAAAGCGCAGCAAGCCTATCAGGAAGGTGACTTTGAGCTGGCAGAGCGCTTATGTGAGCAGGCTCTAAAGGTCGTCTCCCCCTATGGTGAGCAATGGCGGTTATATACCTATACCTTGCAGGCAAAAATAGCCCTTGAAAAAAATGACCTTCAACGCGGAGCACTATTAGTTGAAGAGATCGAAAGATTACTGCGCAATAAAAATTTCCACAGTGACTGGATTGCAGCAGCTAATTATGTGCGCATTAAATATTGGCGAGCAACAAAAGATATAACGGCCATTGAACGCTGGTTAAGTAGCGGACCACGCCCAAAAAATGCCTTTAATCATTTTGACCAATGTCATAACCGCAACCGGGTTCGTGCTTTCATTCAGCTGGGGGAGTTACAAACGGCACACAAATTATTAGAAAAAAACATAAGTGATGCACAACAATGTCAATTACAGATAGAGGTCAACCGTAACCTCATTCTTTTAACCAGTGTTGAAAGCCCCTTTGATTCAGCTTCTGTTATCAAAATCCAATCTCACTCACGGGCACCAAGGTTAGTTAAAAATATTCAACTTACGCCTCGAGAATGGCAGGTACTGGGCTTTATTCATTCTGGTTATCGCAATCATCAGATAGCGAAGGCAATGGGAGTTGCCCCCACCACCGTCAAATCGCATATACGTAATGTTTATCAGAAATTAGGGTTAGAAGATCGTAACGAAGCCTTACTACTAAGTGAAGAGCTAGTGGCTCTGATAGATTAAAAAAGCTTCAGGTGGCTGCGAATTGAAAGACAGTTCAGGTATATCAGCGAGTGAGTTCTGCAACACTTTTTTGCTTGCAGACAACGATGTATAGCTGGCTTTATTTTGACCAACAAACACTGAACATCTGACAACATCTGACGACATCTAGTAACATGAGTCTCTGCGCAGCGCGCGGGGATTCATGCTGTCTTTCAGAAAAGCACAGTCGATTTGCTTTTTTTGCTATAGGTAACAAATAGTTACAAGCGTTAACGTAAAAATAATGGATGCGGGATGTTAATAAACAACTTATCAAAGCATTAATGACAAATTGAACCGTTAATGACTAATAACGAGATCTGGTTCTCAAAAGCCCAGTCTCAGCCCCCCTAAAACCCCCCCTACGCCCCTTGGGGGAGGATGTTTCACCATTTGCCTTAGCACAATATACCCCAAGCAAAATACAGATTCAGATTACTCTCTTATCCATATGGACTAGAAAATCTGACAAACATCAAGAATTAAGAAGGTAAAGTTAATGGCAGGCGTTGTATTAAAAAAAATAACTAAAGCATTTGGTGATGTTGTTGTACAAAAAGATGTTGACCTAGAAATTATTGATGGCGAGTTTATCGCATTTGTTGGCCCATCAGGTTGTGGTAAAACAACGTTATTACGCATGATTGCGGGTTTAGAAGATATCACATCAGGTGATCTCTATATTGATGGAGCGCGTGTGAACGATACACCTCCATCACAGCGTTCAATTAGCATGGTTTTTCAATCTTATGCACTTTATCCGCATTTAAACCTAAAGGACAATATGACTTTTGGTTTACGTTTAGCTAAAACCCCAGAAGCGGAAATCCAAGAACGTCTTGATTACGCATCATCAATTTTACAATTGGGTTCGCAATTACATAAAAAACCAAAAGAGTTATCAGGTGGCCAACAACAACGTGTTGCTATCGGTCGTACTTTGGTTAACCGACCAAAAGTACTGCTATTTGATGAGCCTCTTTCAAATCTAGATGCATCGTTACGTGTACAGATGCGTATTGAGATTACAAAACTACACAAACGTCTTAATTCAACCATGGTTTATGTAACGCACGATCAGGTTGAAGCGATGACGATGGCAGATCGAATCGTCGTATTGCAAAACGGCAAAGTTGCACAAGTAGGTACACCGCTTGAGTTATACCACAATCCGGAAAACCTTTTTGTTGCAGGCTTTATCGGCTCTCCTAAAATGAACTTCGTGAAAGCTAAAGTGCTTGAATTAACTGACCAAGGCGTTATTGTTGAATTAGCAAACAAAGCGCCATTAACAGTACAAGTTGAGCATGACACATTAAAAGTTGGAGATGCCGTTACTGTTGGTATTCGTCCAGAGCATGTCGATACGTCATGTTCAACCCAGTGTGGTGACGGCAGTGCAGACGGTTGCTTTACAGGTGAAATTCAAGTACTTGAGCAGCTCGGTCATGAAACACAAATTTACGTAGAAGCAAAAGATATTGAAAGTGATTTGATCATCCGTTATTTTGATGTTGCAGAGATAGCACTTGAGCAGGAATTTGCCTTCAAATTCCCTGCAGAGCGTTGTCATCTATTCAAAGAAGATGGAACGGCTTGCAAACGTACCTTCAAAGAGATTGGTAGTAAATTATAAAACAGTAAATAGGAGCCTAAGGGCTCCTATTTTTTTGCCTGAAATAAATAAAAACAGTCTACTTGTTATACCCAAACCACATGAAGATGCATCTTCACATGGTTTGGGTATATATCTCTTTGCCATTAAAGATGCGCATAATAATCTAACGATTTAAATCCGTAAGCTAAAAAACGGGTCTGCAACGCTTTTAATTTTTCACTTAGCTCTATCTCATAAGCCTTCGTGTAATAAGCTCGGTGCTGATTTGAAAATGGACTTCTATTATCTCTTCCAAGCAGCTGGTAAACACGGTTTGCAATTGCTTTACCTGAATCCACCAATTGCACCCTGTTTTGAAAACAGCTAGCGATTTCATTTTTTAATAATGGGAAATGGGTACAGCCTAACACTAAGGTATCAGGCTTTTCCTGCAACGCGAGCCAAGGCTCAAGCACCTTTTGTAAACGCTTTTTATCAACCTCTAAACCTTGCAGTTTTTCTTCAGCTAATTTAACTAACTCTGTCGAACCTATTTTTAATACTTCGATATCTGCGGCAAATTCATTAATTAATAATGTAGTGTAATTTCGTTTTATCGTAGCTGGTGTCGCTAATAAACCTATCACACCATTTTTTGTTAATTGCGCAGCAGGTTTAATCGCAGGTACCACCCCGACAACAGGAATCAAAAAGTGGGCTCGTAATGCCTGTAATGCGACCGTGCTTGCTGAATTGCAGGCGATAATAATCAGATCAATATTTTGTTTTTTTACAAAAGAGAGCAGTAATTCTGTTAAATGATTAATTAAGAAATCATCATCTAACTCTCCATAAGGAAAATACTCATTATCAAACAGATAAAAACAATTGATATTGGCAGTTTGTTGTATCACTTCATGAAAAACGGATAAACCACCTACCCCAGAATCAAAAATTAAAACCTGTTTTGCAGCCATTCTTAAATCACCAATATTTATAAACAGACAGTATTTTAACCTGTATAGGAAATAAAATGAATTTATCTGGTCAAGTTGCTAAGGCTACTTTAAAATTCAGCCCAATTACTACACTAATGAGGTTAAAATGAGTCTGCAATTTGTCGATCCAGATAATTACGAAAAACAGTTAAATGCTAAAAAAGAGCAATTTAACAAACAATTTGCGACATTTAACCTGCCTGCGCTAGAATGTTTTGATTCACCTAAGCAAAATTACCGTATGCGCTCAGAGTTTCGAGTATGGCATGACGGCGATGATCTTTATTACATTATGTTTGATAAGGAAACTAAACAAAAAATTCGTGTTGATCAATTTCCGCCAGCAAGCTCACTGATTAATGCGTTAATGCCACAGCTAATAAATCTTTTAAAATCAGCCGATATTTTACGCCGAAAATTATTCCAAGTTGATTTTCTATCCAGCTTAAGCGGGCAAGTTATTGTTAGTTTACTTTACCATAAGCAGTTAGATGATAACTGGTTAGCAGAGGCAAACCGTATTAAAGCGGAGTTATCGAAACAGTTTGATATCAATTTCATCGGTCGCGCTAAAAAGCAGAAAGTATTGCTAGATCAAGATTATGTTGTTGAAGAATTAGATGTTGACGGCAACAAACTGTTTTATCAACAAATTGAAAATAGTTTTACCCAGCCTAATGCTATCGTCTCAGTAAAGATGCTTGAATGGGCTATCGACTGTACGCGCAACAGCCAAGGAGACCTGCTGGAGCTTTACTGTGGTAACGGTAACTTCTCACTGGCATTAGCAAAAAACTTCAATAAAGTATTAGCCACTGAAATAGCCAAACCATCAGTGCACTCTGCACAGTTTAATATCGCTAAAAACAATATTGATAATGTCACAATTATCCGTATGTCAGCAGAAGAGTTTACCCAAGCTATTAATGGTGTACGTGAATTTAACCGTTTAGAAGGCATTAATTTAAGCGATTATCAGTGTAATACTATTTTTGTAGATCCACCACGTTCGGGCCTTGATGATGAAACGGTGAAGATGGTACAAAATTACGACAATATTTTATATATCAGCTGTAATCCAGATACCTTACATAACAATCTTGAACTGTTTAATGAAACACATTTCGTTAAACGTTTTGCTTTGTTTGATCAGTTCCCGTATACCCATCATACAGAAGCGGGTGTTTATTTAGTGAGACGATAAAGTGATAGAAAACGTTTACAAACGTTTTGCACTACACCTTAACGAAAGTTGATCAGTTCCCGCGGCACCTTCAAACAGGCACATCATACTGAAGCTGGTGTTTATTTAGTGAGACGATAAAGGGCAGGAAAACGTTTATAAACGTTTTGCACTATACCTTAACGTAAGTTGATCAGCTCCCGCTGCACCTTAAAACAGGCACATCATACTGAAGCGGGTGTTTATTTAGTGAGACGATAAAGTGATAGAAAACGTTTACAAACGTTTTGCACTACACCTTAACGAAAGTTGATCAGTTCCCGCGGTACCTTCAAACAGGCACATCATACTGAAGCTGGTGTTTATTTAGTGAGACGATAACGTGATAGAAAATGTTTACAAACGTTTTGCACTACACCTTAACGTAAGTTGATCAGTTTCCGCTGCACCTTAAAACAGGCACATCATACTGAAGCTGGTGTTTATTTAGTGAGACGATAACGTGATAGAAAATGTTTACAAACGTTTTGCACGACACCTTAACGAAAGTTGATCAGTTTCCGCTGCACCTTCAAACAGGCACATCATACTGAAGCGGGTGTTTATTTAGTAAGACGATAGTTTTTATTGAAGCGCTTAAAAAGTGCTTCATGCCACCTCTAAATAAGCAGTTTCCCTGCACTAGCTGCTGTTTATTTGCGAGATACTAAGAGTCGCAAATAAGTCACTGTGCTTTAATATATGAGCCAATAACCGTTACTGGATATTGGCTTTTTATTTGCTGTAATGCCTGCTTAACATTTGCATCTAAGTGGTGTCCATCGATATCAATAAAGAAGTGATATTTACCAAGTTGAGATTTAGTTGGACGTGACATAATCGAGGTGAGATTTACTTTCTGAAGAGCAAACGCATTAATAATATTACCCAATACTCCAGGGCAATCATTTTCATTTTTTACCACTAACGAAGTTTTGTAATGCTTATCAAGCAAGCGATCTTGTGCTTGATTGCTGATCACTAAAAACCGAGTTTGGTTATTCTCATAATTAGTGACATTATTTTTAATTAAACTGCCCTTTTCAGCCAGAGTCAAAGCATGCTGAGGAATAATAGCTCCAGCCCCTTTCCCCTGTTTCTGCGCAAGTACTAACGACTCAATATTACTTTGTGTATTGTGTACATTGATATTCTGTAATCTGTTAATAAATTCAGAGCATTGTCCATGTGCAACAAACTGCACATAAAGATCAGTCAATTGCGATAAATCATCGCAGTAACCAACAAAAGAGAATTGAATCGGTAAAAGTAATTCAGAGATAACCACAAGATCGGTATCGAGCAGATGATCTAATACAACTTGAACATATCCTTCCGACAAGTTTTCAATCGGCAGTACACCGATTTCACACTCTTTACCAATCGCTTTAAATGTATCAGACAGGCTAGTAAAATATTGAATCTCAAAAGGGATATCTTGGCTTTTTACGTATTGCTGAGTTGCCAAATCTGAAAACGTTTCTTTAGGACCAAGCGTAGCAATTTTAGGCATGAGACACCGAATTGTAATAAAAATAAGGAATTAAAGAGGAGAAACAAAAAAGGTGAGCTTATGGCTCACCTTTTTCTTTATGCTAAATCCATGTTCGATTGAAGCTTTTTAATTGCATTCGCTTCTAGTTGGCGAACACGCTCAGCTGAAACGTTATATCGCGACGCTAAATCTTGCAAGGTTGCCTTGGGCTCACTTAACCAACGAGAGCTAACAATATCTTGGCTTCGCTCATCAAGCTGAGATAATGCAGAATAAAGTTTAGTCTTCAGATGTAACTGCGAATTTTCAGCTTCCACTGTAACCGCAACATCTGCGCTTTTATCTTCAAGATATTGAACAGGGGCAAAATTATCGTCGTCATCAGAATCACCCGCAGTTAAATCAAAGGACTGATCTTGCCCATTTAAGCGGGATTCCATTTCCAGCACATCTGTGGTGCTAACATTTAAATTTTCAGCAACCGTTGCCACTTCATCATGACTAAACCAACCAAGACGCTTCTTTGCTTTTCGAAGATTAAAAAACAATTTACGTTGTGCTTTAGTTGTCGCAACTTTTACCATACGCCAGTTACGAATAACATATTCATGAATTTCAGCTTTTATCCAATGCACCGCAAAAGAAACCAAACGAACCCCCACAGAGGGATCAAAACGTTTAACCGCTTTCATTAAACCAATATTACCTTCTTGGATTAAATCGGCTTGTGGCAAACCATAACCCGCATAACTTTTAGCTACATATGCAACAAAACGTAAATGCGACATAACCAATTTTTTCGCAGCGTCTAAATCACCATCATTAAATAAGCGTTCCGCAAGCTCTTTCTCCTCTTCTGCACTAAGCATAGAGAACTGATTGACAGATTGAACATAGGCTCCAATACTTCCTTGAGGAACTAAACTCATTGAATCTATTGTTTTACTCATGTTTCACCTTATTAATTTCGAATGAATGATAAAAACGTAAAATGGAAACGTAACTTGCTGTGCTTTTTGTCTAAAAACAAAGAGCTATTATATAGTACAAAATAAAAAAAAGAACAATAAAAATATTAACTGGCTAGCAAAAAATTAAGGTAGTTATTATTACGTAAATAGCGTTTTAACTGACGTGATAACCAGTATTCCCCTAACATATGATCTTTTATGATACTTCGAAAATGCAGCGAATTAATGCTGACATTTATATCATCAATAACATCAAAGGTACCATAACCAATAACAGTCCCATCTAAACGAATAATAAGTAACTCAGTACAATTATCCAACCATTCATCTTTAGATTGAATTGTATGCTGCGGCATATTCTCGTGGATCAGCGTTTGGCAAATTGGAGAAAAAACAGAGGTTAACTTAACATCAATAATTTTATGCATATTTCTCTTTTCAAATACAATGATTTTTGAGACATGCGTCACATATTACAAGCAAAAAAAAAGAGATCAAGTAAGATCTCTTTTTTTTACACTTTATGAAAATACTAAATCATTTAGGTTCGATCTTGACCAGATATTGTTTCACTGAAATATATGATGCAATAAAACCAAGGAATGTCGCAACTGCAATTAAAATCGCCACCTCTTCCAGGTTCATAACCGAAATTTGAAACTCTACCTGATACAAGCCCATTAAACTAATTACGCCTGAGTGTAACCATTGCACTAAGCCAAATGTTAATAACCAGGCAATAAGGCCACCTAATAAACCATACCAAGCACCGACATATAAAAATGGACGTTGAATAAAGCTATTGGTTGCACCAACTAATTTAAACACTTCAATTTCAGATCGTTGGTTTAATATATTTAAACGAATGGTATTACTGACAATCAGTAATACCGATAGCAATAATAAAACCGCAATAGCAATTACAATATCAACCACGACAGACAAAATGGCTTGCAGTTTTTCAATCCAATCAATATCGACCCTTACTAGGTCAACCCCCTGCTCTCTTTTAAGCTTAGCAACCAGCAATTTACTGCCAGCTATATTCATCGCTTGTGCGACAGGAACTACGATTAATACGTCAGGCAATGGATTTTCATCAAGATAATTCAGTGCCTTAGAAAAGCCTGACATCTCTTTAAACTCCTGCAGAGCTTGATGAGAGGTAATATGAGTAACCGCCTCGATATCGTCATATAGCCCTAACTTGTTTATCAATACTTGTATGCGTTGCTCAGAAATATCTTTTTTCAAAAACAAGCTGATTTCTGAAGCCTTATCCCACTGATCAGTTACTCGTTCAGTATTCTTGTACAGCACATGAAAAACACTTGGTAATGATAAAGCAACGCCCAGCACCAAAATAGTCATTAAGGTTGCAAAGGGTGTTTTCCATAATTCAGAGAAACTAGTGAAAATCTGCTGAAAATGTTGCTGAAAAACTGATGCGACACGCCCAAAAAATGAAACTTTGGTAATACGTGGTGAACCCGATAATACATTTTTGTCTGCTTTTTGCTTAGCCATTGCGTTCTCTCATTAGTCCGTCATTGATCATTATTCCCTCTTTAAGGGTTAATGTGCGATAGCGCATTTTTGCAATCAAGCCTAAATCATGGGTAGCGATTAATACTGACATGCCAAATTCATTAAGTGATTCAAATAAACTTAAAATCTCTAATGATAATTTGGGGTCAAGGTTACCCGTTGGTTCATCGGCCAGTAATAATGGGGGCTGGTTAATAATTGCACGTGCAATACCAACTCTCTGCTGCTCACCACCAGAGAGGTGAATCGGCGCATAATCTTCTTTGCCTGACAACCCGACTTTATCAAGTGCGACTAAACTGCGGCGCTTAATTTCATATTGATTATAGCCTTCTATTAATAGTGGCAAACCAACATTTTCTAATACCGTTCGATTCATTAATAAACGGTGATCTTGAAAGATCATGCCAATGTGACGACGCATATAAGGAATATCATTACCTTTAATATGGCTTATATCATTACCATTTAAGACAATTCGCCCCGTTGTTGGTCGCTCCATCAAGCTAATTAATTTTAATAACGTACTTTTACCTGAGCCTGAGTGGCCCGTTAAAAAAGCCATTTCACCTTGTTTTAAGTGAAAATCTACCTCTTTTAATGCGCTGAAATTTCCAGCATAAACTTTACTGACCTCTTCAAATAAAATCATTATTCATTTTCACCTTGTTGTGAATCTTCCTCTCTCGAGAAAAGTGCTTCAATAAACTCCTTGGCATTAAATTCTCGCAAATCATCAATGCCTTCACCTGTTCCTATATAACGAATTGGTAATTTAAATTTATCAGCAATCGAGAAAATAATTCCACCTTTTGCTGTCCCATCCAATTTAGTTAGTGTAATCCCAGTTATACCAACTGCTTGATCAAATAACTGTACTTGGCTAATGGCATTTTGCCCAGTACCGGCATCAAGAGTAAGCATGATTTCGTGTGGTGCACTGGCATCTTTTTTGCGCATAATACGCACCACTTTGCTTAACTCATCCATTAAATGATCTTTGTTCTGCAGGCGTCCGGCAGTATCTGCAATCAAAATATCAACGCCACGCGCTTTAGCTGCATCCATTGCATCAAATAAAACAGATGCACTGTCAGCACCTGTCTGCTGTGCAATAACAGGGATATCATTACGCTCCCCCCATACTTGTAACTGCTCGACAGCAGCTGCGCGGAAAGTATCTCCTGCAGCTAACATCACAGACTTACCTTGCTGTTGGTACTTTTTGGCTAATTTACCTATGGTGGTTGTTTTACCAACACCGTTAACACCAACCATTAAAATAACGTATGGAGATTTGCTTTCATCAATAGATAAAGGTTGCTCCACTTTATTCAAAATTTCCGAAAGATCGGTTTTCAATAAACTATATAAAGCTTCTGCATCTTTAAGCTGTTTACGATCTGCATGTTCAGTTAGGTTATCAATTATTTTTAAGGTTGTATCAACACCAATATCAGCAACAATTAATTGCTCTTCTAACTCTTCAAAAAGATCATCATCAATTTGTTTCCCTTTAAATAAAGAGAATAAACCACTACCAATACTTAAACGAGTTTTAGTTAGGCTTTGTTTGAAGCGAGCAAAGAAACCTAATGTTTTTTCTTCTTTTTTAGCTCGTAACTTCTCAGATTGTAACTTCTCAGCTTGTAGCTTTTCAGTAGCCAACTCTTCAGCGGCAAGCTCTTCAGCGGCAAGCTCTTCAGCGGCAAGCTCTTCAGCAGCAAGCTTTTCAGCAGCAAGCTTTTCAGCAGCAAGCTTTTCAGCGGCTAGCTTTTCAGCGGCTAGCTTTTCAGCGGCTAGCTTTTCAGCCAGCAGCTAAATTTTCAGCAGCTAGCTTTTCAGCTTCGACATTTTCATCTTGCGCAGTTTCTTGTTTTGATTTTTTCCCAAACCAGGAAAATAGACCTTTCTTCTTTGCCATTAATTAAAAACCTTACTCACAACCAATTTGACCTGCTAAAATAGCGGCATCCTTTATCGCAGTATATTACCATCTTATCGCCGGACTAAAAATTATATGGGTAGAAATCAGCAAGTTAAATCTCACGAAAAAAGCAGAAAATCGATCAAAGACGGGTTTATTCGCTTAATATCAGGAAAATGGCGCGGTAAGAAATTGCCAGTTAGAGATAAAGAAGGTTTACGACCAACAACGGATCGTATCAAAGAGACACTATTTAACTGGTTAATGCACGATGTTCGTGATGCAAATTGCTTAGATTGTTTTAGTGGAAGTGGCAGTTTAGCCTTTGAAGCCCTATCGCGTTTTGCAAAAAATGCAACATTACTAGAACGCGACAAACATGTTGCCCAACAGTTACGTGAAAACTTAAAAACCTTAAAAGTAGATAATGCAATCGTTGTTGAAACCGACTCTATCAACTATTTAAAGCAAATAGCGCAACAACAATTCGATATTGTTTTTGTCGATCCTCCTTTTAATAAAGGTTTAGTGCAACCCTGTTGCGCAGCGTTAGAAGAAAACTGTTATTTAGCAGCACACGCATTAATTTATATCGAGATGGAAGTGCAATTATCTGATCTTGAATTGCCAAGAAGCTGGCAACTATTAAAAGAAAAAACTACAGGACAAGTGGCTTATCAACTGTATTTGCGGGAGGAATAATGAACTATTTTATTACCTTTGCTAAGTTTCTAATGATCATTATTTGGGGACTATTACTAAGCAATCTGTTTTCCCCCTTTCCAGGACAAGTGGCCATCGTATTTTACCTGTTACTGGGATTTATCTGTTTTATGCACCTTATCCAATTATTGGTTATTTACGGTGCATTTGCAGAAAAACTTAAACTAACTAAATCTGAAGCGATGCAAATTTTTATTTTTGGTGTATTTAAACTTTGGCAGATAAAAGAGCGTTTAGGCTGATTTTTATGCAGCAAATATAGCCAAAGCAAGCTCCTCGAGCAAACCAATTCGAGGAGAACTGCAATTAAACATCTTAAGGAAGTTCAGCCTAGGTAAATATGAGCAACTAGGCTGAAAATAGGGCGTCACTAATAGTAACTCTTAACAAAGATGATCTTCAGGCATATGAATCCCCTCTTCCGATTCAACAAACTTACCTTTTGAAGTAAGAAACTCGATCAAAGCATCCGCCGTCAAATCACTATGCATACAAGTATGAAAATGCGCATCTTCACCAAATTTAGTGGCTATCTCTGCTTTTAAGGCTGACTTGCTGTAAGTTTTTGCACTCGCGGCCATCATTTCCATTACTTGATGACCATGGATTGATTCACTCATTTTTGTTCCTAGTTAATTTATCAAAAAAACACTATAACCCAGCAAAGCAGTCGGGTATTGATGTAAAACAAAATTTTCGAGCATAAATGAAAAAGGGTGAACACAATTAATGCGTTCACCCTTTTATAGTCTTAATATTCATTCCGTTGAGAATTTCCACACCCTTGTGGTTCCGTGACAATAGCTAATCTAAGCTTTTTCCTTTTTCTAATCCTTTAGCTTGTCCCTTTCTCCGTATTATCAAATACTATTGAAACCGCTTCTATCCTGAAGGTATCCTTTAACGCTCCGCGCATTTCCTTTCCAATCCTTTTGGAATTCCTTAAATCCATTTTAACAATCGAATCTATTGTTATACCTTTCTTCCTAAAGGCTTCCTAATAACAGCTCCTAGCTTCTATCCCTTTTCCAATCCTTTTGGAATTCCTTAAATCCATTTTAACAATCGAATCTATTGTTATACCTTTACTTCCTAAAGGCTTCCTAATAACAGCTCCTAGCTTCTATCCCTTTCCCAATCCTTTTGGAATTCCTTAAATCCATTTTAACAATCGAATCTATTGTTATACCTTTCTTCCTAAAGGCTTCCTTATAACAGCTCCTAGCTTCTATCCCTTTCCCAATCCTTTTGGGATTCCTTAAATCCATTTTAACAATCGAATCTATTGTTATACCTTTCTTCCTAAAGGTTTCCTAATAACAGCTCCTAGCTTATATCCCTTTCCCAATCCTTTTGGAATTCCTAACTCCCTGTCGCAATTTATGCTATTGCAGCCCTCTTCCTGAAGGTGTCCTTTTATTCCACTTGCTTTATCTAAAGCTCCTTAACTCGTTGTTTTCCGTAACAACGCTGCATTCCTTAACTTGTGAACAAGTATAAATCCAGATTGAAAATTTAAGCCTTATTTCTTTTACTTTTAATTTTATGAATGTAAAGATAACACCCCAACACCAAAACAAACCATACAAATCAACAAATTAGAACTCGAGCATGTTTTATTACCAGTTATCACCAACAGATAAAACGCAGATTACTCACATAAGAATAGCCGATCTCTTACAGATGAGCCTATTCACCACTATTTCATACAGATATAAAAAAGGCACTCCGAAGAGTGCCTTAGTAAACAACCATAGTTCCTCGCGCTCAGCGTGGGAATACTGCCATATTACTTAACAGTTTTCATACGGTTCGCAATACTTTCTGCTTGAGGGCCGATGATAACTTGTAAGTTATTTTCGCCTAGCTTAACAACGCCCATTGCCCCTAAACCTTTAAGTTCAGCTTCATTGACGACACTACGATCTTTAAGTGTTAAACGTAAACGGGTGATACAAGCATCAATAACCTCTAGGTTATCGATTCCGCCAAGGGCTGTAACATACTGAGTTGCTAATTCACCAGCATCTTCAGCAGCATTTACTTTTGGAGCATCAACATCTGCTTCTTCACGACCAGGCGTTTTAAGATCCATACCTCGAATAACAGCAAGGAAGATAAAGTAATAGATTGCGAAGAATACGACACCTTGAACGATAAGCATGTACCATTTAACAGCAAGAGGATTTTGCGAAGACAAGACCATATCCACAAGACCTGCTGAGAAACCGAAACCAGCCATCCACTCCATTGATGCAGCAAAGAATACTGATACACCCGCTAGTAATGCATGGATTACATAAAGCAGTGGCGCTGCAAACATGAATGAGAATTCAAGAGGCTCTGTTACACCGGTGAAGAAAGAAGATAGAGAAGCCGCTAGCATTATAGAAGCAACTTTTTCTTTATTTTCAGGTTTAGCTGCAGTGTAGATAGCAAATGCAGCACCGGGAAGGCCAAACATCATGATAGGGAAGAAACCCGCTTGATACATACCCGTTTTACCTATGATTGCAGTACCAGCATCAATACCAGACTGGCCACTTAGGAAGTTAGGGATATCGTTAATACCAGCAACGTCAAACCAGAATACTGAGTTTAATGCATGGTGAAGACCAACAGGGATTAATAAACGGTTAAAGAATGCGTAGAGACCCGCACCAACATCACCAAGACCAGCAATTGTTTCACCAAACGTTTGTAAACTAGAGAAGATCATTGGCCAGATAGCCATCAGTACGAATGCAAGACCAATCATTACAACTGAGACTACAATCGGTACTAAACGACGTCCTGAGAAGAACGCTAATGCGCTATGTAGTTCAACACCTGAAAAACGATTGTAAAGCTCAGCAGAGATAATACCCACTAAGATACCTACAAATTGGTTATTGATCTTATTAAATGCGAATGGCACTTCTGAAAGCGGGATGCTTTGAATTTGCGCAACCGCAGCAGGGGAAAGTAGCGTAGTCACAACCAAGAACCCGACTAAACCAGAAAGCGCAGCCGCGCCATCTTTATCTTTAGACATACCGTAAGCAACACCAACTGCAAATAACACTGACATATTGTCAATAACAGCCGCTCCCGCTTTGATTAAAAATGCAGCTAAAGCGGAATCACCACCCCAGCCGGCTGGATCGATCCAGTAACCTATACCCATTAAAATTGCAGCTGCTGGAAGCACTGCGACTGGAACCATTAAGGCTCTACCTACTTTTTGAAAATACCCAAGAATGTTCACAACTATCTCTCCTAATATTATGTAAAATCTATTATTTCGCGCCGCTTATTATCTATGGTTTATACTCTATTGAAATGCATCTTTGTGCTGTAAACAGGGTACAAATCCTACAAATCTTGTAGTGGACTCTAAAGATTTTATTGCCAGGCGCAAACGAAACAAGATCGTTTTGTGATCGCCGTCACCTTTAAGGCACTTGTTTTTGCCGTTTGTTTGGCATATCGGAAAAACTTAATTTACACTACGCATTAACACTACTGTTCAACAGAAATTGGAGAAAAACATGCGCTTAATACCTCTTAATAATGCTACTGATGTTGGCCTTTGGTCTGCTCGTTATATTGTAGACGCAATCAATAAATTTGCTCCGACAGCAGAGCGCCCATTTGTTCTTGGCTTACCAACGGGTGGGACACCACTGGCAACTTACAAGCGTTTAATTGAACTTCATCAAGCAGGTGAAGTCAGCTTTGAAAATGTAGTTACATTTAATATGGACGAGTATGTAGGTATCAAACCCTCACATCCTGAAAGCTATTACAGTTTTATGCATAATAACTTCTTCAATCACATTGATATTCAACCGCAAAATATTAACTTACTTAACGGCCTTGCTGATGATTTAGAAGCGGAATGTTTACGTTACGAAGAAAAAATTAAGAGTTACGGTAAAATCAACCTGTTTATGGGCGGTATCGGCATAGATGGCCATATCGCATTTAACGAACCCGCCTCTTCACTGGCTTCTCGCACGCGCATCAAAACATTAACACCTGATACACGTATCGCTAACTCGCGTTTTTTCAATAATGACGTTAACCAAGTTCCAAAATTAGCATTAACGATTGGCGTTGGCACATTATTAGATGCGCATGAAATATTAATTCTGGTAACCGGTAATAATAAAGCATTAGCTGTTGAAGCGGCTGTTGAAGGTAGCGTAAACCACCTATGGACTGTTTCTGCATTGCAACTTCACCCAAAAGCAATTATCGCGTGTGACTCAGGCTCCACGATGGAGCTCAAAGTTAAAACGCTTAAATATTTCACAGAATTAGAAAGCGACAATGTCGGCAATTTATAAGTTGTCCCTATTGCTTTATTTTGATGTAAAGTAACCCCAATTCCCATGCAATTTAAGTAGGGAGCCTTAATAAGTAAGGCGCCTTAAAATGGAGAGATTTGTTATGTATGCATTAACAAATTGTACAATCTACACAACACAAGCAATTTTAACTGATCATGTTGTTGTTATAGAAAATGATAAAATTAAAAACATTAAGCCAATCTCAGAATTGGATGCCAGCATTCAAACAATTGACCTCAATGGGGCAAACCTCTGCCCCGGTTTTATCGATCTGCAACTTAATGGTTGTGGTGGCGTTATGTTTAATGACAGTGTCTCTGAGCAAACGCTTGAAACAATGCAGGCTGCAAATCTAAAATCAGGCTGCACAAGCTACCTACCAACACTTATCACCTCATCAGATGAAGATATGAAAGTTGCACTTAAAGTTACACGAAATTTCATCGATAAAACAGCTAATGAAGTATTAGGTTTGCATTTAGAGGGGCCCTTTCTGAGCCTGGAGAGGAAAGGCATTCACCGTCCTGAGTTTATTCGTAAACCCGATCTGGAGATGGTTGATCTTATCTGCGCCAATGCCGACATTGTAACAAAAGTGACACTTGCACCGGAAAACTCGCCTGTCGAAGTTATTAAGCAACTTAGCGATGCGGGCATTGTGGTATCAATAGGTCATAGCAATGCAACTTATGCACAAGCAAAGGCCGCCATTGATAATGGCGTAACGTTTGCAACTCACCTGTTTAATGCAATGAGCCCTATTACAGGTCGGGAGCCAGGAGTAATTGGTGCAATTTATGATAATGATATCTACGCAGGTATTATTGTTGATGGTTTCCATGTCGCTTATGAAAATGTGCGAATTTCTAAAAAAATCATGGGCGAAAAACTGATCTTAGTGACTGATGCAACAGCACCTGCCGGTGCAAATATCGATCAGTTTGATTTTGTCGGCACAACCGTATATTACAAAGATGGAAAATGTTTTGGGGCAGATGGCACACTCGGAGGCTCTGCCGTAACAATGATTGAGTCTATCGAACAGTGCGTTAAATTTGTCGGTATCGAGCTAGCGGAAGCAATTCGCATGGCAACACTTTATCCTGCAAAAGCGATTTCAGTAGAAGATAAACTGGGTAGCATTGAAGCGGGTAAAGTTGCAAATCTCGCCGTTTTCACAAATGACTATAAAATAACTGCAACTGTTGTTAACGGAAGCTACAAAAACACACAATAAGTTACTAAATAACGAGCTGTTTGTTAGAATAGTTACTCTCTTTCAGCTTGTTATTTAAAGTGAAACAATAATGGTACAAAATAACCAACAAACAGATTCAGTGATTGCAAAGATCGATCATATCAAACAAGCAAACTACGCAACTATTTATAAAGTTATTGAAAAGCATGCGCCTATTTCCCGCGTAGAAATTGCCAAAGTCAGCAAACTTGCCCCCGCAAGCGTAACTAAAATAACACGACAACTGCTCGAAAACGGTATTATTACAGAAACAGCCAGACAAGCATCAACAGGCGGACGCTGCGCTATTTCACTTGCTCCGAATTCATCATCAATCAATGTACTTGCCATTAAGATTGGTCGAAAACTGTTATCAATAAGCCGCTATAACTTATCGGGTGAGGAATTATCAAATAAACAGATAAACATAGAATTAGAAAATGGTGAGCAACTCATTGAACGACTCACAGCTGAAATAGCGGTCGCTGTTGAGGAAGGAAAACCGCTCGGTGAGAAAATATCTGCCATTTCAATCACCCTGGCAGGGTTAATTAATCCGAAACTTGGCCGAATTGTTTATACCTCCCGCTACTCATTCAATAACTTCCCATTAGTCGAGATTCTTGAACAGCGCTTTAATATCCCAACATTTATTGGCAACCATACCCGCTGTCTCGCATTAGCAGAGCACTACTTTGGTGCATCAAAAGATTGCTTAGACTCAATTTTGATTAGTATTCATCACGGTGTGGGTTCGGGCATAATTATTCAGGGCAAATGGTTATTAGGGGAAAACTGTAATATTGGTGAAATTGGACATATTCAAGCAAATCCAGCAGGAAAACAGTGTCATTGTGGTAACTTTGGCTGTCTGGAAACAGAAGTGAGTGATAATGTAATTGTTGAAAAAGTAAAAAATGCGATTAACTACGGAGGCTTAACAACAATAACCCAGGAAACATTAACAATAGAAAACATATATCAAGCAGCGGCTAATAATGATCCCTTATGCCAAAAAATAGTTGAAGATGCAGCCACCTATTTAGGTAAAACTGTGGCCATTTTAATTAATCTGCTCAATCCGGAAAAAATAATTATTGCAGGTAAGATTACTGAGAGTGGAAATACACTCTTTTCAACGATTCAGCAATGTATTGCTCACCAGACATTACCCGAATTTCAAAATAAGCTAACAATACTGCCAACAGAGTTAAAGCCAAATTCAACAATTGCAGCATTTGCATTAATCAAACAAGCCATTTATGAAGGTGATTTGCTACAAAAGATACGCATTTAGATGGGACGGACATCCCACCTGCAATACTCTTTCCGCTTCAAAGCCCCTGCGAAGCGGAAGCTTAACCAATAACACTGCCTAACTGGAATATAGGCAGATACATAGCCACAATCAAACCGCCGACCACCACACCCAGTACAACCATAATCATAGGCTCTAACAGGCTGGTTAAAGCATCAACCGCATCATCCACCTGCTGCTCGTAAATATCGGCAACCTTACTTAACATACCATCAAGATCACCCGACTCTTCACCAATCATAACCATTTGTGAAACCATATCGGGGAAAACGGCTGTCGTTTTCATTGCCACGTTCATCTGCATCCCCGCCATCACTTCAGTACGGACATTATGAATAGCACTGCGATAAACATAATTGCCCGATGCGCCTGCTGCTGAAATAAGCGCATCCACTAAAGGAATACCGGCAGCAAAAGTGGTGGAGAGAGTACGGGCAAAACGTGCAACCGCGGCTTTATCTAAAATAGTGCTGATAACGGGGATTTTAAGGACAAATTTATCGGTATTATCGCGCACCTTCTGCGATTTTAGATGCGCCTTTTTAAACAGAAAAATAGCGGCGATCACAGCGGCAAGAATAATATACCAATAGGCTTGCACTGCATCAGAAATAGCTAATACAAACAGGGTAAACGCAGGCAGTTCCGCACCAAAACCTGCAAAGATATCTTGGAACTGAGGAATAACAAAAAGTAATAAAAGCATGGTAACAATACCAGCAACGGCCAATACCGCCGCAGGATAAAACATCGCTTTTTTAATTTTTGATTTGAGTGCTTCAGATTTTTCTTTATAAATTGAGATGCGATCATAAATAGTCTCTAACGCCCCCGACTCTTCACCCGCATCAACCAGATCACAATATAAATCATCAAAATATTTGGGGTGACCGCGCAGGGTTTTTGAAAGCGGCGTGCCGGTCGCCACTTCATTGCCGATAGAGGTCATTAACTCCCTTAAGGGCGCTTTCTCATTACTTTTAGCGATCAGTTGCAGGCTCTGTACCAAAGGAACCCCGGCCCCGAGCATAGTTGCTATTTGACGGGAAATAACCGCAATATCCATCGGCGATATTTTATTGCCGAATGAGAAAAGTGATTTTGATTTTTTCTGAATACGCGTAACATTAACGCCCTGCTTGCGCAGTTCAACTTTTACTTCCGCCAGCGATGTGCCTTGTAACTCACCGGAAACCTTACCACCTTTGCGATTAATACCTTTCCACTTATAAGTATCAATGCCACTACCTTTTGCTTTTTTCTTTGCAGCCATAACTGTTCCTTAATTCATGATTTTTAATCGGCACTACCACGCACGGGTGGATATGAGGAAGGGCTGAAGCCATACTGCCAAAAGAGGAAGCGGCTATAATCCCATAAAAGCGAGCTTTTTTATTTTTACGTTACCCGAGTAACCTCATTTAAACTGGTTATACCATTTAGCGCTTGTTGCAGTGCGGACTGGCGCAGCGTATACATCCCTTCCTGTTGGGCTAATTTTGCGATTTCCATAGCGTTGCCATTATTTAAAATAATATGGCCGATATTTTCGCTCATCTGCATCACTTCATAGATCCCCACACGGCCTTTATAACCATCCGTACACTTATCGCAACCGACTGGTTTATATATTGTAATACCCGCATCAATATCTGTCTGGTTAAAGCCGATATTTTTTAGCTCGCTATTATCAAAATGCTCTGCTGTTTTGCACTCGTTGCATAAACGGCGCGCCAGACGCTGGGCAATAATAAGTGAAACTGAGGAGGCGATATTAAAGGCCGGCACCCCCATATTAAGTAAACGGGTTAAGGTTTCTGCTGCTGAGTTAGTATGCAGGGTAGATAAAACTAAGTGACCAGTCTGCGCGGCTTTGATAGCAATTTCTGCAGTTTCTAAATCACGAATTTCACCCACCATGACGATATCGGGATCTTGGCGTAAAAATGAACGCAGCGCAGAAGCAAAGGTCAGCCCTGCTTTGGTATTGATCTGCACTTGATTAATGCCGGTCAGATTGATTTCAACCGGATCTTCCGCTGTGGAGATATTGCGTTCAACTGTATTAAGAATATTTAACCCGGTATAAAGCGAAACGGTTTTACCACTACCGGTAGGGCCGGTTATTAAAATCATCCCTTGTGGTTTTCCAAGAGCATGTAAATATTTGCCTTTCTGCTCATCAGAATAGCCCAAACGGTCAATATCAAGGCTGGCGGCAGAAGAGTCTAAAATACGCATTACCACTTTTTCGCCCCACATGGTCGGCAGCGTACTGACACGCAGATCCACATTACGTTTATTGGAGATTTTAAGTTTAATACGCCCATCTTGAGGCAGACGGCGCTCGGCAATATCAAGCTTGGACATTACTTTTAAACGCGCAGAAAAACGGTTGGCTAAATTAACCGGCGGAGTGGCGACCTCATGTAAAATACCATCAACACGAAAACGTACGCGGTATTTTTTTTCATAAGGTTCAAAATGCAGATCCGATGCGCCCTTGCGCACCGCATCAATTAAGATGCTGTTGATATATTTAACAATCGGCGCATCATCATCTCCGCCGCCTTGTGTCTCATCAAGACGGGAATCACTGTCATCGACTTCGATATCATCAATATCGCCCATCTCACCTAAGGATGAAACATCATCTTCTAATAACGCTTCAATCGCTTTATTAAGGTATTTTTCTTCCACCAGCAACGCTTCGGTATGCATCGAGAAGCTAAAACCAAAATCCTCTAATGCGGAGACATTAGTGGGATCGGACATGGCGATATAAAGGGTTTTCTGCTGCACATAAACGGGCAGCGCATGATGCTTCTCTATTAGTTTCTCATTGGTAAACTTATCGGGAATATTATCAAGATTAAGGGTATCGGAATCTAATAGAGGAATACCATATTCAGCTTCGCAGAACTGCGCGAGTGCTTCACTGGAGATAAAATCATTTTCCACCAGGTAACTAACCAGGGATTTTTTTTCGCTCGCCGCGGAAGTTGTTATCTGTTGGAGTTTATCAAGGGGCAGTAAACCACGAGTGGCCAGGCTGGAAGCCAGGCCACTAATATTAAGGGTTGTCATTCGCTATTAACAAAGACCATTTGCGAGACAAGTACCAGAAGGAGTCCAAGTTACCTGCCCACCACTTAGTAAACCAGTTAAAATATAAGTTGAGTTAGCAGTATCAATGTCTTGCGATACAGCTGTAATTGTAATTCCAGTTGCACTTTGACCACTAGGCGTAACACTAGCAACATAACCAGAAGCACCAACAGTTTTTAGTCCAGCACTTGCTGTACAGTTAAGTAAAGAGTTATTAACTTGACCACATAGATCTGCAGACTGTTTCAGCGGCGATGTCGCCAAAATAACTTCAGAGAACTTCGCTTTTTGTGTGTAAGTATTATACGCAGGCAGTGCCACTGCCGCTAAAATACCGATAATTGCAATTACAATCAGTAGCTCGATTAGTGTAAAACCATTTTGTACTTTTTTCATTTTGCTCTTCCTTAATTAATATTTAACTTATGCTTAATGTTAATGCTCTTTCCCTAGAGGATTGAGTGAAAATTATTAAGCAGCTAATACTATCTAACTTAGTTTGTAACTTAATATCAGTAGAAAGCGGGTCAGCACTTTTTATTAGTATTAAGTTGAGTGTGAAAGGTTATTTACAACACAACCTCAAAATTAATCTCGTACTTAGTTTAGTCCATTACAGAGAAAGTAACGGTATGAAATAAAGAAATTTTAACTTCAACTAAATAAGAGCCTGATTTTGCTGTGAACGAAAACAACCTTGCGTAGCTTTATTCTCTCAGAAATAATTTAATGAAACAAGGCGCTGCTCATAACTATTTGAGCTGGATCGATGTTACCTATCTGTTTATAAAAAAACATAAAAACATGTATAAATATCAACCGCTTTCTGTGCAAGTTAAAAGCAACTGAAATATATTTATCGGCCCCACTGCCGGAGCTAAGGTAATAAAGGAGACAGATAAAAAGTAAAAAACAGGTTATAAAATAGCAGGGGATCTAGATAAGAGGGGGAAAAATTAAAAATTAGTGAATAATAAAAAGGGCAATCACTTACAAACTCCTAATACAAAAAACCCCCCTAAACGGGCATTTTACACTTTGCAGCAGAGAGTTGATCTCGTCCCCACGCAGAGCATGGGAACGAGAAACAAGTTTATTTAAAACATTGCTTCATTAATCCACAAATGGGTAAGGATACTTGCAGCGTAACCGAGCGCAATAACAGGCGCCCATTTAATATGCGCACCAAAGGTATAAATACCACGCGCCTGGCCCATTAATGCAACACCCGCAGCCGAGCCGATAGACAGCAGACTACCGCCGACACCCGCTGTTAATGTAACCAATAACCACTGACCCGTGCTCATATCCGGCTGCATGCTTAATACTGCAAACATAACCGGAATATTATCTACAATCGCAGATAAAATACCCACAGTGACATTGGCATAGGTCGGATCCCAGTTAGTGTACATAGCTTCTGAAACCATGCCGAGGTAACCGATAAAACCTAAACCACCGACACAAAGCACCACGCCGTAGAAGAACAGCAGGGTATCCCACTCCGCTTTTGCCACTTTATTAAAGATATCAAACGGCGCACCGTCACCTAAATCACGTAAACGCTCATGCTCAACTTTATCTTCAGTTTTTTGAATCGCTGTACGGTAATAATGTTTTTGTGTTTTACGCAGGAAGAAGGCGAAGAACTGTAATAAACCTAATCCTGTCATCATACCTAAAACAGGCGGCATCCCTAAAAATGAGTGACCTAAAACAGCAAAGGAAATTGTCACTAAAAACAGCAAAACAATACGTTTAGCACCATGCTTCATATGTACAACTTCACCATCACCTTGTGCAACCTCTTTTGAGATAAAGAAACTCATAATAACGGCAGGTATCAGGTAGTTAACGGCTGATGGTACAAATAGTGAGAAGAAAGTACCAAATTGCACCATCCCTTTCTGCCATACCATTAAGGTTGTAATATCGCCGAACGGGCTAAATGCGCCCCCCGCATTGGCTGCAACAACGATATTGACACAGGCAATGGCAATAAATTTAGTGTTTTTACCGCCCACTTTCATCACGATTGCACACATTAACAGTGCTGTTGTCAGATTATCTGCGATTGGCGAGATAAAGAAAGCGAGTATACCTGTTAACCAGAAAATATTGCGCAGCGTAAAGCCTTTATTGACCATCCAAGCACGTAGCGCATCGAATAGTTGACGTTCTTCCATGGCATTAATATAGGTCATTGCCACTAACAGGAAGAAGAATAACTCAGCGTACTCTAATAAATTATGACGAAAAGCCGCTTCTGCATCATGGTTCATACCATGTTGAGAATAATAGAAACCAATCATCGCCCAGATAATACCTGCGGCAACTAAAACGGGTTTTGATTTGCGCAGGTGGATAACATCTTCAAGCATCACGATACAATAAGCTATACCGAAAAACAGAAGTGCCGCATAACCGATGCCATGTGACGTTAAGTCCATTGATTCACCGCCGCTTGCAAGCAGGTTAGGCGAAAATAAAACGGCGATAAGTGTCAGCAAAACACCTAACGGTTTAGTTTTTTGTAACATTTCATTATTCCTTCAAGAAAATAAACATTTAGGGGAAAATTCGCGCGATGTTAGCATAGAAGATTGGCATAAAACAGAATAAAAGAGACGTATATCACAAAGTGTGAGAATGATAACTATATGTTTTAAAGCGGCTCTAACAGCAGTTTGCTTAATCTATCTGCCACTCGCTGAAGAATTTTCTTAGCAAGCATCTCTGCGTGATTATCAAGCGCTTTGCACTGTACAAGCAGCATTCACATCGTTATTTGTAACAGAACAGGCTGAATATGCACTAAAAAGAGCAAGTGTGGTTATACTGCGTTAAGGCTTTCCAGATACAAAAAAGCTCCGACAAAGTAGCCAGAGCTTTATTTTTCACCTTTCAGCTAAGCTTTAAAAAAGTTAGCAAAAAGCGGGTAATTATAGGTAGATACGTCCGCCGAATACCCACATGTCATTGTCTTCTGCATAATCATTACCTAGATCGAACTGGTAACCACCATAAACAACAACATTTGACTTCACATTGTATTCAACCTGTACAGCTGAAGTGCTTACTTGTGTGCGATTTAGAGCATCATCTTCAACATTTTCATAGTTAACACTTAGGTTTAAACTATTGTCAAAAGCGTACGCTAATAATAATTCTGTTGCCGTTGATTCAGCAGCTTTCGGAATTGAAACATCAGTTGATACCTCGTGCCAAGAAGTGTTAATGTTTTCGTTATCAGCATAGACACCTGCTGCGTATAAACCACTGCCGTAACTACCGTAGCTTACTGAGAAAGCTGTAGATGTCGTTTCAACATCAGCAACATCACCCGCGCTGTAAGCAGCATTTACAGAGAAACCCATCACTTTATAAGTCAGTGATGCCTGGCCGCGAGCATCATACTCGTCATGCTCACCCTGCCAGCCTAGACCGAAGTTGATTGCACCTGCATTACCAAGGTCAAAACCATTGCGGTAACTTACCATTTTTTCAGCACGTCCAGTACCCAGGTTATAGTGATCTTCATATAAGAAATCATTGGCAGCAGCGATAGGCATATCAGCAACGCCAGCTGCGTCATAGAATGGCGCCCATTGCGTACCAACAACAGCACGACCCAAAGAGTCATGAGTCAGACCAAGGTAACCAAGACGCGTAGAGAATGTATTTTCACCACCTTCTAGGAAGTTAAGCTGCCATTCAGCTTTTGCATCAGCTGTGAAACCGTTGCCAAGATCACGCGTCGCTACAATATTAATACGCGGAGAAATTGTATTTACTGCAACCTCGCCTGCATCTGAATCGCCTAAACCGGCAGTTACATGGCCGCCTAGAGCAAATGTATCTCCATCAACATTGTACAGTTCAACAGCAGAAGCTGCATTTGCTAGTAATAAAGCGGGAATTGCTGTCGCTAGTAATGTCTTTTTCATAATAACCTTCAATCCTTGTCTT
>JABXKR010000145.1 GCA_013619145.1 Psychromonas sp.
AATGGCTACCGTATTAAAAATAAATGCCCAGAATAAATTTTGTTGTATCTTAATCCAAGTCGCTTTAGAAATATCAATCGCTTGAGTTACTAAACGCGGATCGTTGCGCATCAGGGTGATCGAAGCACTCTCTTTGGCGACATCGCTGCCGGTCCCCATGGCGATACTGACATCTGCCCCCGCAAGCGCAGGCGCGTCATTGACGCCATCTCCCACCATTGCCACCTGCTTATCTTTTTGTAATGCTAATAGTTGTGCAAGTTTCTGCTCAGGTTTAAGTTCGGCAAAGCTCCTGGTTACCTGTAATTGCGCGCTGATATGTTCAACCACACTGCGTTTATCACCGCTTAAAATAACCGTTTCAATTTTACGTTTATGCAGCTGCTGTATCGCTTCGAAACTTTCCGGACGCAGTTGATCAATGATACTGACATAACCTAAGAACAAACCATCATAAGCGATATAAACTAAGCTGCCAGTGTCTGTCAGTGATTCATTTGTGTATTGCGCTGGCACGTTAACAGAAAAACGCTGCATCATGCTCAGATTACCGGCAATGACGAGTGCGCCATTAACCTTACCTTGAATTCCCTCGCCACTAATCGCTTGTACCTCTTGTGCTTCAACAACCTCAATATTTTCATTTAAACAGTAACTTTTGACTGCATGGGCAATGGGATGTTTGCTACCTGTTTGTAACGCATTAAGTTTGCTTAACAGGGTGTTGTTATTGTTGTCCACACTGACGATTTCGGCAATTTGACCTTTACCTTGAGTAAGGGTGCCGGTTTTATCAAAGATTATGGTTTGTAATTTATAAGCCTGCTGCAGCGTTTTAATATCTTTAATTAATATGCCGTGTTGTGCGGCAACGCCGGTACCGACAACTACGGCAGTGGGGGTTGCCAAACCCAATGCGCATGGGCAGGCGATCACTAATACGGCAACCGCACTGATTAAAGCATGCTGAAAGTCCCCGCTGACAAAATACCAGGTTAAAAAGGTCAGGATTGCAATAACCAATACCACGGGCACAAAAATAGCGCTTATTTTATCAACTAATTGCATGATCGGCGCTTTGCTCATCTGTGCATTTTCAACTAGCGAAATAATTTTACTTAAACTGGTTGATTCACCAACAGCTTGTGTTTTTATCAGTAACACGCCATCGCCGTTTATACTGCCCGCAATCACTTTACTGTTTATCTCTTTTAAAATCGCTTTACTTTCACCGGTTAATAACGACTCATCTAAGTAACTTTTCCCTTCAAAAACCACACCATCAATGGCAACTTTTTCGCCAATCGCCACTTGCACCAGATCTCCCACCTGCACATCTTCGATATTCACATCGACAAATTTCTTGCCTTTTTTTACCTGTGCGGTATCAGGGCGCAGCGCCATCAGGGCATTAATGGCACTGCTGGTACTTTGTTTAGCGCGATGCTCTAAATATTTACCCAATGTAACCAGAGTGATAACTAAGGCGCTCGACTCAAAATAGAGCGGCTGATTTGAGCCTGATAAAAAGATATAAAGGCTATAAAAATAGGCAGAACTGGTACCCAAGGCGACCAATACATCCATATTCGTGGTGAAGTTTTTCATGCTGAACCAGGCACCTTTATAAAAGCGCGCGCCAATTATAAATTGCACCGGTGTCGCTAAAATAAACTCCAACCAAGGGGTTAATAACTGCTGGTCCTTATTAACAAACATATTCACCATGCTGATCAAAAATGGCAGGCTTAATAACGTGGCAACCACGATAGTGAATAATGCTTTCTTATCTTGTCTTTTTTGTAACGCAATTTTTTGTTCATTTTGTTGTTTAAAATTCTGTTTAGATTTAATACTTAGCTGATAAGGAAGAAGCTTGGAAAACTGTTCAATATCCTGCTTATTTAATGCACCTTGTAGGGTTTGAATCTGTACAGTTTCAGTTGCAAAGTTACTTTGTGCATTAATAATAAATGGCTGACCATTAAGCACTTTGCTGGTTTTACCGGCACAACTGGCGCAACTCCAGCCTGTCGCAGATAAAAGCAGGGTTTCGGTATCCGTTTGATACCCTTTCTCTTCAAGTAACGCCAAAATAGCAACAAGCGTATTCGTATGGTCAATGCTGTTATCAAAACTAATCTGCGCGCTTTCTAATGCAAAATTAACTTCTGCTTGAATACCCTTTATCGCGTTTAATGCTGTTTGTAATCGAGTCGCACAAGCTGCGCAATTCATACCATATACAGACAATTTTAAATTCGATGAAATTGACATATCAGTTCCTTAACTAAACTTAATTAATATTAGCTTAGCCTTTACCCTTAGGGGAAGGTCAAACTAGATCTAAAAATAATCCAAAATAAATTTTAGCTTGCATTTTATTCAAAACAGCAGAAAATGTAGCTGTCTATAAAAACAGGTGTTAATCTTGGCTGAACTTTCTGTTACCACGCAACGAAAAATAATCCATATTGATATGGATTGTTTTTATGCGGCTGTCGAAATGCGTGATAATCCTCAATATCAGGATATTCCTTTAGCGATCGGCGGACATAGCGAGCGCAGAGGGGTACTTTCAACCTGCAATTACAAAGCGCGTGAATTTGGGGTGCACTCTGCTATGCCAAGCTTTAAAGCAATGCAGTTATGCCCTGATTTAGTTATTATTCCCGGGCGTATGCAAGTTTATGTAGATGTATCTAAAAAAATAAAAGAGATCTTTTTTCGTTATACAGATCTGGTTGAACCACTTTCTCTTGATGAAGCATTTTTAGATGTTAGCGATTGTACTTTGTTTAAAGGCTCCGCTACCTATATTGCTCAAGATATTCGTCGCGCAATTTTTGAAGAGTTAAATTTAACCGCCTCTGCCGGCATTGCCCCCTGTAAATTTTTAGCAAAAATCGCTTCTGATGAAAACAAACCGAATGGCCAGTGTGTGATTGCGCCCGCGCAGGTTAACTCATTTATTAAAACCTTAGCCCTTAAAAAAATACCCGGGGTGGGAAAAGTCGCGCAGCAAAAATTAGCATTGAAAGGGCTTTTCAGTTGTTTAGATGTGCAGCAATATCCACCGGAAAAACTATTATTAGAATTTGGGAAACTCGGCGGAGCATTAATTAATTTTAGTCAGGGGATTGATAACCGGGTGGTTGAACCAAACCGAGAGAGAAAATCATTGGCTGTTGAGCACACCTTTGAAAAAGATCTTATTAGTGAAGAGCAGTGCCTTGAAAAGATTGCACTGTTTTATGAAGAGCTGGAAAGGCGTTTGCAGAAAGTCGTCAAAGAAAAGTTGATAACCAAAGTGGGGGTTAAAATTAAGTTTGCTGATTTCACGGTTAAAAGTGCCGAACGAAAATCAGATCAATTATCCTTACCTATGTTG
>JABXKR010000151.1 GCA_013619145.1 Psychromonas sp.
AGATACAGGAATCAGCAAGACGATAAATGATGATATTCTAGGCAGAAGGCTGATGATCTAGTTATTCTAAATCAAAGCCATCTAACAACGAAGAGCATCGTTTATCGCCTTGCCCTTCGGGAGATTCGCCCGAAAGCTAGCACCGCGTTGTAACACTTGAAAAGGGAACAACCATTCTCATCATGTTACGCCTTGTTCTAGCATCCGGACGAAACTCTGAATCTGCATCTTCAAGTAGTTTGGGTATATAACACCGTAGGAAAAAAGATGAATATTTATATTGATGAAAATATTCCCTATGCAGAAGCGTTTTTTACTGATCTCGGAAATCTACATTTTTTTCCAGGACGAACGGTTACCGCTGAGCAGCTGGAAGATGCAGATGTATTGTTAGTGCGTTCAATTACACAGGTTAATGAGCAACTATTAAGTTTAAATAGTTCACTTAAATTTGTCGGAACCGCGACGATTGGTACCGATCATATCGATCAAAGCTATCTGAAAAAGCGGGGCATTAAATTCAGCAGTGCACCTGGTTGCAATAAAATTTCTGTCGCTGAATATATATTGAGTAGCCTGCTTGTTTTAGCCGAAAAACAACAATTTAAGTTAACCGATAAAACGCTAGCAATCGTTGGTGCGGGTAATACAGGCAGTGCGGTTTGGCAACGTTTAAATGCCTTGGGTCTTAACTGCAAACTATATGATCCACCATTGCAAAATGCGGGTGATAAGCGTGATTTTTGTACTTTTGATGAGGTATTAAAAGCTGACATAATCAGTTTACATGTTCCTAAAACTGCACACGGTGCATACCCGACGGTGCATATGTTTGATGAGCAAGTACTTAAGCAGCTTACTGCTAAGCAAATTTTATTAAATGCATCACGTGGTGAAGTTATTGATAATAAAGCGCTGCTAAAGCTTGCCCAACAAGGTCTTCATCCTACATTGGTATTAGATGTATGGGAAAATGAACCGAATATTGAAAAACAGCTATTACCTTTTGTTGAAATTGCAACACCACATATTGCAGGGTATAGCTTAGATGGCAAAGTACGCGGCACTGAGATGTTGTATCAAGCTTTATCTGCATTATTAGATATAGAGGCAAAACACAGATTAAAAGAGTTTGTGGCTTTACCAGCTATTAATAAGATATCTATCTCGCAAAGTATGGATCAGACTTTATTAAAATCATTAATGCATCTGATTTTTGATGTTCGTCGAGATGATGCCTTATTCAGACAAATGATTGATCAAGTTGATGGTTTTGATACCATGCGCAAAACATATCAAGAACGCCGCGAATTATCGACATTAACCGTTTACTCAAGCGTAAAACAAAATACATTATTGCAGTCGTTAGGTTTTTCTACTGGCGAACTAAATGATACAAAGGAATAACATGAAATCTGAATATAATATCGCCCTGATTGGTGAATTAAATGGCTGTATCGAAACAACCCTAGAAGTATTAGCGGCACGAGACTTTCCTGTAGCAAAGGTATTTCCTTTAGCAAGTGGAGCTGAACAATTCAATACTCCTCGCATCAATGAATCTGAAGAAGATTCTGAGGATGAAGAGTTTGAAACTCAAACAAATACTGTAATGTTTTCCGGTAAACCTGTTGATGTCTTAGAAATTGAAGATTTTGACTGGCAACAGGTTGATATTGCTTTTTTCTTGACGGATACAGAAACAACCCAAAAATGGGCTGATATTGCCAGCGAATATTGTGTTGTTATTGATAACAGTGGCACTTTTTCAGCTGATGAAAATGTGCCGTTAGTACAGATTGGTGTCAATGAAGATAACCTTAGCCGCTATGCTGAAACTAATAAAATATCAATTGCAAGTAGTGAGTCTGCACAACTAGCGGTTGCGATTAAACAGCTTCATCAGGAAGTGGGTTTAGTACGTGTTAGCGTTTCTAGTTACCATTCAGTTTCAGCTGCCGGTAAAGCGGGCGTAACAACCCTTGCGGGTGAAACCGCGCGTTTATTAAATGCCAAAGGCATTAAATCAGAACTGTTCCCTCAACAAGCTGCGTTTAACGTTTTCCCGCAACTGGGGGAGTTTAACGATGATGGTATCAGTTTAGATGAGTTACGTCTGGTTAATGAAATTCGTACTTTATTAAACGATCCATCAATTATTGTTTCATCAACGCAGGTAATTGTGCCGATGTTTTATGGGTGCGCACAAGCAGTGCATTTGCAGACTCATTATCCTGTTGATTTAGAAGAAGTTGCACAAACATTACATCACAGCGAGGGGATATCTTTAGCCGAATCGGTTTGTGATTACCCGGATATGATCAATGATGTTATAGGCAACGCGGACGTTAAAATCGGACGTTTACGTAAAGATGTTTGTGATCCTAATGGGATCAACTTATGGGTTTGCGCAGACAATGTTTATTTTGGTATTGCCAGTAATGCGGTACAAGTTGCTGAAAAACTGATCCTGACCTACCTGTGAAAGCTTTGAACGCATGATTATAGTGGGCTAGCTCTCAATTCTAGCCTTACTTTTCCTTTTATTTCACGGCTGTTGATTGAGCTGGTTTATTATTCATGGTTAATCAACCATATTGTTAATTACTTAATTTTTTTGCTTTAAACAAGGAATGAATATGAAGCGCTTCCTGCTTACTCTTGTATGTTGTTCTCCTTTAGTTTTTTCTCCATCAATTAGTTTTAGTCTTGATTTAACAGGGCCAAATGGCGAACAAGCACTTTCATATGAACAATATGGACCAATCTCCGCGGTTGAAACTTTGTGGGGAATGTCGACGAAATTACGACCAGATAACTCTGTTAGTATTCAACAAACCCTCGTTGCGATTTATAAATTAAATCCTTATGCTTTTTATAAAGGCAATATAAACAAACTTATTCCTGAATCTGTTATTGCAGTACCGACACTTGAGTTTATTCAAGGGCAAACGGATAAAGAAGCATCTGCTTTAAGAGAATATGTTAAGGCTAACGCAGTTACTCCAACAGAAGTAACTACATCAGAAAAAGATAAAGACAATATAACTCGTGCAACAAAAGCTAGAACAATGCGTTCTGCTGCTCGTATAAATAAAGACGGTACTGAGTCAACTGTATTGATGGCTTCAGGAGAAGTAGACGGTAAGTATGTAGCGTATCCAACTTTATTTCCTTCAACAGAAGGGATGAATGAAAAATACGGAAGTGACCCTTCGTGGTGGTCAGAAAAGAAAGGGATGGAAGCTTTTAAAGAAGCTAAAAAAAGAGGTGAAGTGTTTGAGTTTGACACAGAAGAAGAGGCAATGGATTTTGCTGAAGGTTCTTGGAAGGATGTTAACACAGTTGATTCAGAGGCTAATGATTTCTTTAGAGATAAAGGATATAAC
>JABXKR010000291.1 GCA_013619145.1 Psychromonas sp.
GCCATAAAACTGCAACAAAGTTTGCGTAAGTTAATCGTGAATAACTTATCTCGCTACTGTTTTCAGGTGAAAAATAGCGTTTAAGAAATCACTTGCACTTGCTTGCTGAATAAATGAATTTATTAAGTAAGCACAACTCGCTGCCGAGGAACAAAGCAGGGTTTCAGAAGAGATCTGCCGTAATATTGTCTGCATTAATGATATTGCGAATTCAACCGTTTGCAGTTCCCATGAGATTGCCTTAGCTAACGAAAACTTTGAGCAAATGGCTGTACAACTACAAACGATGGAGAGCGATTTTAAGGTTGCTTAACTCACAACCTTATAAAAATTATACTGTTCTATTAAATAACGTTCTGTTTTTGACTTGGATTATTCGCAATTTTCGATAGCAGTCACTACTTTTAAGATAGCTTTGGGTTGAGTCATTGATACTCAGCCTAGATAAAAGTTCTTGAAATATTGACAATTTCACTGGTGAAAGGCAAAGACGACAGCCATGCCTTCACTCATGTTCATCCTGAAATAGCTATGCAGATACCAGCTACAAGCGTGCTCTAGCTATTTAAGTTTTTACTGTACAAGGAAATAACAGCTATGAAACGATCAACTTCAATAATTGCCAGCACCGTTATCGCATTTTCAATAATTCCATTTGCAACAGTCCAAGCAAAAACGACCACTTTACAAAGCGTTAAAAGCATGTCGGAAATCAGTATTGATGGTATCGCTGATGCGGCCTGGGATAAAGCGCCAGATGTTAAGGTCAAACTTAAGAAACTTCCCTACAAGCCAAATAATGGTTATGAAGGCATTAAGAAAACAACGGTACAGATGAAATCACTTTATGATGATCAATATGTTTACTTCTTAATGACTTACAAAGATCCTACTTACAGCATGAACCGCTTTCCATGGATGCAGCAAGAAGACGGCAGCTGGAAACAGCTGGCAAATAAAGATGATACCGGTCACGACAATACTTATTACGAAGATAAATTCGCTATCCTTTGGGATATCAATAGCGACGGATTCGCAGAAAAAGGCTGTAATGCGGCCTGTCATCGTGCTGATGACGGCAAAGTAAATGGTATAAAAACAAAATCTCCGGCACGTAAATATACCAAGCCAGGGCAAACTATCGATATGTGGCACTGGAAAGGTGTACGTACCAACCCGAATGGGCAAATTGATGATCAATATATCGACAGCAATACGGATCCGGATAAGAATAAAGGCTGGGGACGAAAAGGTGATCATAAAACAGGTGGCGGTTACGTAAACAACGTAGAAAACAAACAGCCTAAGTTCGTTGCTCCTATGCTTACAGAAGATAGTGTGGTTATCTTTGATGCAGAGAAACAGCCGTTCACTGCTGATTACAGTAAAACCAAACGCATCCCCGGCATTGTCACTAAGCCGTTTAGCGGTTCTCGCGGTGATATTGCCACCGTCGGCGTCTGGAAAGATGGAGTCTGGACACTTGAAATTAAACGTAAATTAGTGACGAAAGGTGAACATGCGGCAACTCAAGATGTACAGTTTGATGATATGAGTAAAGTATATCCATTCGGTGTCGCTGTATTTGACAATACGCAAATTAATCACATATTCCACCGTGGTGTGCTGAATTTAGAATTCAAATAACATCTACCATTTTGTCAGTTAGTTGTAAGCAAAATACCAGTTGGAAGATCCAACTGGTATTTTATATATAAATGAAGATACATATTCACTAACAATCTCTTCCTGATTTTCATAAGCAAGGCGCTTTGAGGCATCAAAGCTAATCCGAGATAGACTTAATACCTAGATAAAAAGAGAAATTATGAGACAACTGCAGCGGACGCTAATTTTCACTTTTATCAGTTTATGTTTGCTAAGCCAGCCTGGTTTTGCGAACAGTAGTGCAAGCGGCGCAGCACCAACCAGAGTCGTTGTTGAGCCTAGTTTCTCACTGCAAACTGCAAATGATAAAGAGATGGAAAAGCTGCTCAAGGAAAACAAACGCTGTATCCGCTGCCATAAAGTAAAGCGCAAGCTAAAAAACATTGCAGCGATGAAAATGCAAGGCGCTCATGCCAGCGAGGAATTTTATAATAACTGCACGGCATGCCATGGTGACAAAGGTAAACATCCAAAAAATGGCTCAACTATTATTAACTTTTCTGTGCAATCACCAACCCCATTAAAGCAGCAAAATGGTCAATGTATAGCATGTCATACTCCTGCTGAGCTCCGCCAAGCTGAATGGACACACGATGTACACTATAAAAAAATAAACTGTTCCTCTTGCCATCAATTACATGAGCCAGTTGATCCGGTCATTAATATTAACCGCACAGCACGGATCAAACTTTGTATTGATTGCCACAGTTCGGTAGACAAGCCGCAAGGAGATCAATAATGGAGCATTCAAGAAGAAAGTTTTTAGCCGGTCTTGCTGCCACAACGATGTTTGCAACCGTAGGTGTTGCTGGCACCACTGTTATACAGACCATAACCGTTGACGGTAAACGCTATGCCATGATCCACGATGAAACGCTGTGCATTGGTTGTGAAGCATGCGTAGATGCTTGTCGGGAAACAAATAATGTCCCAGAAGGAGTAAGTCGTTTGGAAATTATTCGCAGTGAGCCCCGTGGCGAATTTCCAGATGCAGACTACAAGTTTTTTAGGAAATCTTGCCAGCATTGTGAAGATGCACCTTGCGTTAATGTTTGCCCGACTGGCGCATCTTTTATTGATACTGAAACGGGAATTGTTGATGTAGATCCGGATCGTTGCGTAGGCTGCATGTACTGCATTGCAGCCTGTCCATACAAGGTTCGTTATATTGATCCGGTAACTAAATCAGCTGATAAGTGTGATTTTTGTCGTAAGACTAATCTCGCCAAAGGTCAGTTACCCGCATGTGTTCAGGTTTGCCCTACGCAGGCACTAATCTTTGGGGATCTCAATGATCCAAACAGCGATATCGTTCAAACTCTGCAGCAGAAAACCGTTTATCGCTATAAAAAACATTTGGGCACCAAACCGAAAATGTTTCGGGTACCGGACTTAAAAGGGGAGATTGAGTTATGATGGAAAGTCTGCATCACGCCCTGCATTTTGATTCCCTTGTATGGCATTGGCCTATCGCGGTTTATCTGTTTGTACTAGGTATCTCTTCTGGAGCAATGTGTTTGGCTTTAGTCATTAAGTGGAAACTGTCAGCGCAGGAAAGCGCAGCAAAAAATCCACTGATTATTGCTGCGGCAATTCTTGTTCCGAGCATGGTCATTTTGGGTCTGCTTATCCTGATTGTCGATTTAACCAAACCGCTTGATTTTTGGAAGGTGATTTTTTATCAGTTTGCCAACCCTAAATCGGTGATGGGACGCGGAGTTACCCTGTTTTTACTCTATCAAATCGCAACATTTGCCTGGATAGCCATAGTGTTTAGAGAAGAGTTAATGGCACTTATTAATCGTTTTATGCCTTGGCTGCTGAAAACACCGGGCGTTTTATGGTTATGGAATACAATAGACAAAATTGAAAAGCCACTTGAAATATCAATTGCAATACTCGCCGTTCTGCTTGGGGTATACACAGGTTTCCTGCTTTCAGCGTTAACGGCATATCCATTACTTAACCAGCCTGTATTACCCTTACTGTTCTTGGCCTCTGGTTTGTCTTCAGGTATCGCGGCAACCATCATTTTAGCTGCAATCCTATTCTCTGCTAAAGCAGATACTTTTGGTATGGCCTTAAGTCATCGTTTAGAACAACCGATTGCCTGGGCCGAGTTAGCTTTACTGATGATATTAATTATTGGTATGAACTTTGGGGGAGAAATGGACAAACTGGCTATAGAGGCGGCTTTCTGGGGCGGCTTTTGGGCAAATCTGTTTTGGATTGCTGTCGTGGGTATTGGTCTGTTTTTACCTCTGCTTATGAATCAACTTGCCAGTGTTAAACTCAAACACTGCAATACTTTCATACTGAGCAGTGCCATTTTGACCCTGATTGGCGTGTTCTCATTGCGAATGTTCATTCTATATGCAGGGCAGATGACACCAGCCTAGAGACTCAATGACTGATAATTCATGGAACTTATATTATGAAACTATTAAAAACCATATTACTTACTTTTATTCTCTGCCTGACAACTAGTAGCCGGGCAGAAGATTTACCTAATCCCAAAGCTGATAATCTGGCAAATTTTCATCTTAAAGATCAGGATTGTGCTGGGGGATGCCATAAAAAAGAGGGACCTTCAGAGGAACTTGAATTTGAAAATAAAAGTTGTGTTGAATGCCATGACGAATTCGGGATACTTGAGGGTAAGCAGCACAATGTGAAGCACCGAGATGAGGAAGATATGCCCTGTATCGAATGCCATATGCCGCATGAAGAAACTAAACCCGAAGAGCTATGTGCAGACTGTCATGAGCCAGATCATGCAGCATTTGATGATTTATTCAAGCTTAAGAAATAAGATGATACTAGCCGTAGAATTGTATTTTGAGGAGCAATTAGCTCCTCATATCTAACGGACATTGACACCGTTTGTTGCCCTTTTCTTCCAACCCAATATTAGACTATTTAATTTTTAAATAGTTAAATGAGTAACTCATTCACTGCACAAAATGGATTTTCCCCTCTTTTACGTCAACCAGTATTTTTTTACCCGTTAGCAATCGTTCAGAGAGTATCTCTTGTGCAAGTGAGTTTTCTAATAACTGCTGGATAGCGCGTTTTAATGGCCTTGCTCCGTACACAGGGTCGTACCCCGCATCGACTAACAACTGGATTGACTGCTCGTTAAAGGTCAGCTCATAATCTCGTGCTTTAAGACGCTGCTGCAGCGCATGCAGCTGAATAGTCGCAATCGATTTGATGTGTTTGCGCCCCAGAGGATGGAAGACCACTGTTTCATCAATTCGATTTAAAAATTCAGGTTTAAATTGTTGAGCTAATTGCTCAAATAATGCCGATTTAATTTCATCATAACTAACTTTATCAAAAGACTCTTGAATCAAGTCGGAGCCGATATTAGAGGTCATAATAATCACTGCATTTTTAAAATTGACAGTACGCCCTTGCCCATCGGTTAAACGCCCGTCATCTAAGACCTGCAGCAAAATATTGAACACATCGGGATGCGCTTTTTCAATTTCATCTAGCAAAATAACAGAATAGGGCTTACGGCGAACCGCCTCGGTCAGATAACCGCCCTCTTCATAGCCCACATAACCGGGAGGTGCACCGACTAAACGCGCGACTGAGTGCTTTTCCATAAACTCAGACATATCAATACGCACCATATTATCTTCACTATCAAACAAAAAGTTAGCTAAGGCTTTACATGATTCCGTTTTACCCACGCCAGTTGGCCCTAAAAATAGAAATGAACCGATTGGACGGTCGGGATCACTTAATCCTGCGCGACTGCGGCGAATGGCATTGGCAATTGCATCAATCGCTTCGTTCTGCCCAATTACACGAGAGTGCAGGTGTTTTTCCATTTGAAGCAGTTTATCACGCTCGCCTTCAAGCATTTTTGCCACAGGGATCCCCGTCCAATGCGCGAGAATTTCCGCAATTTCATTTTCAGTGACACTATGTTTTAGTAATCTCATTTCTTGCATTTCCGCTTGCGTTGCAAGATCCAGCTGTTTTTCCAATTCGGGGATTTTCCCGTACTGCAGCTCAGACATACGCGTTAAATCAGCAGCACGGCTTGCAACCTCGAGATCTAGACGCGCCTGCTCCAATGCTTGTTTAATATTTTGTGTGCCTGACAATGCCGCTTTTTCCGTTTCCCACACTTCATCAAGCACTTGATAAGCTTTACTTTTATCCACCAAGGAGCTTTCGATATCCTGTAAACGTTTAATGCTCGCGTCATCATTCTCATTTTGTAGCGATTTTTGCTCTAATTTCAGCTGGATAATTTTCCGCTCCAGTTTGTCCAACTCCTCCGGTTTAGAATCCATCTGTAAACGGATACTGGATGCGGCTTCATCAATCAGATCGATAGCTTTATCAGGTAGTTGACGATCGGCAATATAGCGATGAGAAAGTGTCGCTGCGGCGACAATCGCAGGATCGGTTATTTCGACTTTATGGTGCAGCTCATAACGCTCTTTTAAACCACGTAAAATTGCAATGGTATCTTCAACGCTGGGCTCATCGACCTGTACTTTTTGGAAACGGCGTTCAAGAGCGGCATCTTTTTCAATATATTGGCGGTATTCATCAAGTGTCGTCGCCCCAACACAATGCAGTTCACCACGCGCTAACGCCGGTTTTAACATATTGCTGGCATCCATCGCACCATCGGTTTTACCCGCCCCGACCATAGTATGCAATTCATCGATAAATAAAATCACCTGCCCCTCTTCCTTGGCCAGTTCAGATAATACTGATTTCAGACGCTCTTCAAATTCGCCTCGATATTTAGCCCCCGCAATCAGCGATCCCATATCCAGTGATAATACCCGTTTGTTTTTTAAGCCTTCAGGCACTTCGCCATTGATAATACGCTGCGCAAGTCCTTCAACAATCGCAGTTTTACCAACACCGGGCGCACCAATAATAACCGGATTATTTTTAGTGCGACGCTGCAGAACCTGCACCATACGACGCACTTCATCATCACGCCCGATAACCGGATCCAGCTTGCCCTGTTCAGCTCGTTCGGTTAAATCAATAGTGAATTTAGCTAATGCCTGCTCTTGTCCTTCGCCATTTTGATTATCGACTTTCTGGCCGTTGCGAATTTTTTCAATCGAGGCTTCAACTTTTTGTTTGCTTAAACCCAGCTGTTTTAATATCGCGCCCAACGGGCCTTTATCTTCACAGGCGGCAAGTAAAAAAAGCTCGGAAGAGATAAATTTATCTTTGGATTTTTGGGCGTATTTGTCACAGAGGTTAAAAAGAATACCTAACGAGGCAGAAAGCTGAATATCGCCACCGATACCTGTAACTTTTGGAATTTTGTCTAATTCTCCGGAGAGTTGCGAGCGCAGTAAATTAATATCAACTTCCAAATCAGCTAAAATAGGACGAATCGAGCCACTATCTTGGTTTAGCAGTGCAAGCATCAAGTGAGTTGCTTCAATATATTGATGATCACGCCCTAATGCTAACGACTGCGCATCGGAAATTGCTAATTGAAATTTACTGGTTAATTTGTCTAAACGCATCACTTTAATCTCCGCAAGTACCTTATAACCTAAGATGGAGGTTTATTTAAAAAATTTCAAGGATAGGATATTGAAAATGAAGCAGGGAAGTGTTTTTGTTTGAATTTATTATTATTTATTAAAGCATCATTGTTAATAAGAGGTTTATGAGGCCCAAATAACAGTCGCCATACGCCCTGTTTTTCCATCACGACGATAAGAGTAAAATAGCTCCGGTTCACTAAAAGTGCAGTGCCCGCTTGCGGTTATTTCAGCAATATTAAGCGGCGCTAAACGTAAACGAGCAAGCTTATGCAGATCAGCGAGCCAACGATCTTGGTAGGGTGTAAAAGCACAGATGGCTTGTTCATTTTCAGCAATAAACTCAGCACGCACTTCATCACCCACTGCAAATGCATCTTTCCCTATACAGGGCCCCAACCACACGAGTAACTGTTCAGGATCTGTTTTTAACTCACGAGAGATTGAATAAATCGACTTTTCAATAATACCATCACATAAACCTCGCCAGCCTGCATGAACAGCACAAACAAAACTGCCTTGTTTATCGGTCACTAAAACAGGTAAGCAGTCGGCAGTCATTACGATACAAGGTTGATTTTTAAGGGTGGTCCAAACAGCATCAGCTTCAATGCCGATTTTGCTATTGTTTTCAGTATTGCTTTCAAGTTTCAGTAATATTGTGCTGTGAGTTTGATTTAACCAACATAATGAAGCGGGTAAAGAGTAAGCCTCACTAAGCAAGGCCCGGTTATTTAATACAACAAGCGGATCATCTTCAACATGTAAACCTAGGTTTAACCCTTGGTAAGCACCGCGGCTCAAACCACCTAATCGTGTTGTTGAAAAGGCGTGAATATGTGCTGGTGCTGACCAATCGGGCTTTATTAAGTTGAGCATTTATCTTACTTTGCAAAGAAAATTGTATCTGCGCGTAAAACGCGTGCGAGCTCAGCCATATCATCAGGCACTGGTGCATGCCATTCCATCATCTCACCAGTGATTGGATGCGCTAGACGTAACATAGTTGCATGTAATGCTTGGCGCTTAAAGGCACGTAACGTGCGGATTAATTCCTCTGACGCACCTTTAGGTGGACGAGGACGACCACCGTAAACAGGATCTCCCACTAATATATGACCAATATGCGCCATATGCACACGAATCTGGTGAGTACGACCAGTTTCAAGGCGCAAACGCAGACGAGTATGGGCACGATATTTTTCGGCAACACGATAATGAGTTACCGCATGTTTACCACCCGTTGTACTTACCGCCATTTTTATACGATTTACTTTATCACGACCGATAGCAGCTTCAACGCGCCCACCAGCAGTAAAACAGCCCATAGCAACTGCTTCATATTCACGCGTAATTTCACGCGCTTGCAGACTTGCCACCAGATGTGTTTGTGCTGGTACTGTTTTTGCTATCACCATCAAACCTGTTGTGTCTTTATCTAAGCGATGTACGATGCCCGCTCGTGGCACTTCAACAATCTCAGGGTAATGATGTAACAAAGCATTTAAAACTGTGCCATCAGGATTACCTGCACCAGGATGCACCACTAAACCTGCAGGTTTATTGATAACTAAAATATGTTCATCTTCAAACACGATATCTAATTTAATATCTTGCGCTTTAAATACAACTTCATCTTCTAATACGGCATTTACATCAACCGTTTGTCCTGTGTAAACTTTTTCTCGAGGGCGAGCAATAACTTCGCCATCAATTTTGACCATATCCGCCAAAATCCATTCTTTAATACGCGTACGTGAATAATCAGGAAATAACGAGGCTAACGCCTGATCTAAACGAAATCCTAATTGTTCGTCAGTAACTTCTGCACTGAGCTTTAACTGTTGACTCATATAATTGTTCTCTTTCTCTGCCCAATTAAGGATAATAAACTTTAATTTTATGGTTTGTTCTACAATCTTGGCACATTTTATCTTTTTTAACTTTTCTTTTTTTAGTCGATAGAAGATACTGTGCGTTTTTATCTGCATTGGCATTATAACACTTATGAAAAAGATCCTCAGACTAATAACGACCTCTATTTTTATTGTTTTATTAGGCACTGGTTGCTCTTCTAAAAAAAATGAAAAACCTAAAGTTGAAGATAAACCTCCTGTGGGACTTTATGCGGAGGCAAAAATATTATTAGAATCGGCAAATTTTGAAAAAGCAACAGAAGTATTGGAGGCATTAGACAGTCGCTACCCCTTTGGCCCTCATTCAGATCAAGTGCAGTTAGATCTTATTTATGTTTATTACAAACGTGACGAAACCGCTTTAGCACTTGCAAGTATCAACCGATTTATTCGCCTTAATCCAACTCATGAAGATCTTGATTATCTGTATTACATGCGCGGTTTAACATACATGGCAACGGATCAGCAATTTTTCCAAAACTTATTTGGAATTGATCGCTTTAACCGCGATCCAAGTCACTCGCAACAAGCATTCAAAGACTTTGCGCACCTTATTAAATACTATCCAGACAGCCAATATGCAGTCGATGCGTTGCAACGACTCATTTTCATCAAAGATAGATTAGCACGTTATGAGATAGCGATAGCAAAGTGGTATATTAAACGTGAAGCTTATATTGCAGCGATTAATCGTAGTAAAACTGTATTAAATAACTATCCAGATACCGCTTCTGTTGAAGATGCGCTGGAAATAATGATTGCAGGTTATGATGCGCTTGGCATTAAAGAGCCAAAAGATAATGCGCTGGCGGTATTGAAGTTAAACTTCCCTAAAAACCGTATTATAAGAGGTAATGAAGTTAAAATCCCCTAAAAACCGTATTGTAATAGGTAATGAACTGTTGAATAAAGCTGATTAATAACTTTACAAAATAGTCAATAACAAGGAGAGCCAAGCTCTCCTTTCTGACTAAAAGAGAATTAAACCGCTTCCCCATCTTCTTCACCGGTACGAATACGAATAACACGCTCAACAGGCATAACAAATATTTTACCATCTCCAATTTTTCCTGTTTGTGCTGTGTTCATAATCGCTTCAATACAACGATCCACATCTTCTTTTTTTACAACCAGTTCAATTTTCACTTTCGGTAAAAAATCAACCATATACTCAGCACCACGATATAACTCTGTATGCCCTTTTTGACGACCGAAACCTTTCACTTCTGATACCGTCATCCCTGTGATATCAATATCAGCAAGCGCTTCTCGAACATCATCCATTTTAAACGGTTTAATAATTGCTTCTATTTTTTTCATTATGATCTCTTTATGCTGTTTTAAACTAATAATAAGAACTGTCTACTGTAATACAATTAAGATAAATATACAGGCAGAAAATGCAAAATAATATTACACTGATAGCTTATACTCTACCGCTAGGAAAAAAACATGCCCCCTGTGCGAGGTTTCACACTTTTAGAGCTTATCATTGTATTAATCATCAGTATGTTACTGATAACTATTGGTATTCCCGGGTTTCAAACATTAATACAAAATAACCGTTTAACCACTGTCGCCAGCTCCATTCAAAACCAGCTATTATTCGCTCGCAGTCAGTCGGTTGGTCTGATTAATTATGTCACTGTCTGCCCGTTAGAGAGCAATAGCTGTACTAATAACTGGATAAAAGGGATAGATGTATTTATTGATGCAGACCAAAGTAAAACCTACGACAGCGGAGAAGTTTTACTGAAAACGGGAGATAGCTTTAACGCTAACGATACGCTGGTTTTCCCAACATCAAGTATCACTTACACCCCAGATGGGCAGATAGCAGGAAGTTCTGCACAGTTTCGATACTGTAGCGGTGATGGAAAAATTGGTGTGCACGTCGCTTATAGCGGACGTGCTAAAATTGTCGATGTTGCTAATTGTGATTAGTGAGTAGTGAGTAACACTATTCACAACTTGCGAGTGACAGCGTTAAAATGGTGTTTTGGCTTCCAGCTCTCTTGCTTCTTTAGTTTTAAAACTGTTATCTGCTTTGGCGCATTCATAAACGCTTTCTATTTCAGATCCCGTCACGCCATCAGCAGAGTAAACCATGCTGCCTTCAAGTCCGCTCTCAAACTCACTTTGAGTTTTTCCTACACTTACAAATCCATGTACAACGTCACTCTTATCCTGCAGGCTTACATGGCATTTATAATGGATACGGTCACTACTTTTGTCATTTTCAGCAACTGCAACCGGGCTTGCTAATATTGTCGCAACTATTGCCAGTACTAATTTACTGTTCATCTATTTCTCCTTGTACAAAATACTTTTACTTCCAACAAGCGCTATTGCTGGCAGCTGCAGAATTAAATGCTTTCTTAGCCAAATCCTGAGTAATAGTTAATTTAGCGCAGTCGCTATCGGCTGCTTGCGTATTAATTGCCGTTGCTGTTAATGTGAAATCGGCAGTGGCTGTTGCAGAGCTCGTCGCTATCGAATAATACTTATTTTCAGTAATAAAGGGATTCGCTGATAAGCCTAATTCAGTGTTTAAATTAGCTGCATACTTATGGTTGTCTAAATAATACATCTCTTGACGATTAGCTAGCTCTATTAATGTTGACTGCGCCTCACTACGTTTCGATTTTAAAACGTGCTGCATATAACTTGGATAAGCAACCCCGGCTAAAATACCAATAATGGCAATCGTCACTAATAGTTCGATTAAAGTAAAACCATTCTTTTTCATCTACTTACCCTTTTAAAAACAAATAATGTCAACAAGCCATTCTAACAGGCTAATTAACAGCCTGTTAGAATTTGCTTCACATTATTTCTCTTCAAAATAACTATAAATTCGCCGTGGCATCAGATCTGTTTGAGTATCAACGGTGCCAGTATGGATCACCTCTTCCTCTTTAGTATCTTCATTAATCATGGTGATTTTATCGCCCTGACCAACACCGAGCAGACGGATCACGCTATTACCATCTTCATCAGCACCAGCATGAATAACTAATGAATCCGGTACGCGGGAGCCAATATCGATTTTAGGCTCTGGTTCACCGTTCTCATCAGTAAATCGACTTTGCCCGGAGTGCAAATCAACCGCATATAACCAGCCCGTTCCTAAATCCCCTACACCACAGCCAATATTAACCGTCGAGTTGGGAACAAAAGAGGTAAAATACACTGTGCCTTCTAACACGGCACCTTGCCCCAGTGATTTTTCACCTATCGATGTAAAGCGATATTGCCACCCAGACAGATTACTCATATCCGCAAACACATTTAGTACTTGTTCACCTGAATATGAACCAACGGGATCGCTGGTAATATCGTAAAGATTATTAACGGTAAGCGATGCAGGTTTTGCAGGGAAGCCATCTTCACCAAACAGTGTCGGCGTTATTGCATAATCATGTAACAGGTAAAAAGCGTCATCAACAGCTATACTCGAAGCGGGATGAGCGCGATCACCTGAGCCGAATAAAATGCCATCATATGGCACTTTATTATATGAAAACTGTGCATCGTCACTTTTGATTACATTATTTTCAAAGGTACGCACAATAACGGGGGCGGTAAAGAAACGTCGATCTGTACTCGCAGTATCCCCCCCTAAACTCGCCAACTTAATTATTGACCATTTACTCGTATCACTGCCCGCTAAATCCATACGCCATACATTGCCACCCGTATCCCCTGTATATATACGGTCAATATATCCATCGTCATCACTATCTAATATCCCCACCTGGCTTGGGATACTATCGCGAATACAGTGTTTATCATCGGCTGCACAACTTGCACCATCAATCGACCAGATTTTATCCCCGGTTAGAGCATCAACGATATATACAGCGCGCCCCGTTACATCATTACATGTCTCACTATCAGATGGTGTACAGCTGTCTTTATTAGTATCGTAACCTCCACCAAACACTAAACCAGGGTTAACCGTTGCGACACTACCGACGTTGTAGGAGAAGGTACCGACACTTGGCATTGACCAGGTCTGTGCTAATTCACTAAAACCTGTGCTACTTGAATCAATTTTCCACGCAAGTGTAGGTGAATCAGGGCTTGTTATATCTAATGCGTAATAACTACTACCACCACGGCGCATACCTACAATCGCAATAATTTTCTGTACTGAACCTGACTGATAGACTTTAATTGCAATCGGGGATAGATCCATACCGTATTGATGCACACTTGAATCAGGTGCATCTCTTAAGGAAAGCCCTGAGGCTAATAGTTGTGCCGGAATAAATGCCCAATTTTCAGTGACGGTATCACCGTTATCGGTAAACAGATGTAAAAATCCTGCATTTGTGCCCACCAATAGGCGTACCACTTGTTTTCCGCTTTCAACATAAGTAATAGCTAATGGTTTGGAATGCAGAGGATCGGCAAAAATATCACTACGATAATCGGTGACTTCACTATTACCGTTTTGATCATCAACATCCAACCCTTTTAACCAATTCAGATACTCACTCAAATCAGCTTCAGCAACGCCTAATTCCAGAGAAAGCTCCGCATCAGTTGTTAAGCCATAATAAGTTTTAAGATTTGCTACGTTTGGCTCTAACAGCGCACTAGCACTTAAATCAGTTAATATTTTACGCGTAGTGACATCTCCTAACATAGCTGCAATGCCGCCTTCGGCAACCGCATTACCATCTTGAACGCCTCCCCAATACGTTGAAGCATCATCTTTGATATTACCATCGGCATTTATCGCCGGTACCCCTAAACTATCAACCAATATTCCAGATGCATTCATGGTCAATTTTTTAATATTTCCTTGCCAGACTGATTTATTGCTTGGCATAAACATAGAGTAATAAACTGAATCTAAACTACGCGTTCTATCGAAGTTATTATTGGCTATCGCAGGAGAAGACAAACTAGATGAGCTATTTAAAATATCTAAAATAGTTGCCTGAAATGCTTTTTGCAATGCAGTCGAACTGGTCGCAGGGTAATATTCACCTCCCCCCCTCACCGCTGTTTCAGTCAATAATTTACCTGCGCTATCAACCGCACTTTGACCAAATCCAATGGTATAGGTGGTGACATGTTGCGCGCCATTGCTTGCATCACCATCAATATCAAAGTTATTCATCCACTCCGTTAGAGTCGGCATATAACTACCTTCGATTGCTCCCTTTCCGGTAAGCGTTGCCACTAATGAATTTGCTGCACCATCATTGGTTGGTTGCCCATCGGTCATTAAAATAACGTAAGAACGTTCCTGACAAGCTTTAAATGGCGAGAGGTAAACTCCGCCATCTTCTGCGCTGATATCGCGCGCAGGTGTTGAAGTTGAATCATCATCTCCGTAATACACCGCTTTCCCCGCATAATAACGGTATGTTTCATACATACTTTCACAAAGCGGCGTCCAACCAGCGGCATTGAGGTTATTTACTTTATTGATAAGATCTTGTGTTTGCGTTGAGTCTCGAGTCATTACTTTATCAACAATACGCCCACCATTTTTGTCACTCGAAGTATCACCACTATTGTTGTTGAACACTTCTAAACCAAAATCTACTGATGGAGTGCTTTTAATTAAACTGGCAATCGCTTCTTTAGCGATCACTAAACGACTTTTACTGGTCACACCAACCGTGTTATACCAGTAGATGTAATTGCCTGAATATAAAGTAACCGCATCACTACCAGAAAATACATTGTTAACTGTTGCTATATAGGGGCCTGAACGACCATCTTGTGGAAAACCTAGATTATTTGTAGTTGCCGGGTTACTCGGATCTGCATTTAAAACATCTTCTTTACACTCAAAATAATCACCGCTATTACCGGATAAAGTTTTCCAGCGAGAACGGGAGCTTCTTCTATTTGGCACCCAACGTCGAACATTACCGTTATATAACCCGTCAGAATCAAGCAGCGCTAGAGATGCCTGACAGTTATTTTTATTAGTTGCAAAATACTGGCTACTGCCGGTGCTGGGAGTATCTCCGCCAACTTTTGTCCAATAAATTTTATTGGCATTTCCTCCGGCACCATAATCATGACTAGGAACGTACGGTTCAAGTACAACTTCCTCTGAACTACGCATACTCCCGGAAGTATCAAAAATAATCAGCACCTGCGGACGTATCCCATTTTGCGCACTGAGATCTGCAACAAAAAGCTCCGTATCATCCGCGACTGCAACTGCGCAAAACAGGCTCAACAAGCCTATTGAAAATCGTTTTAATAACATAATTTTTACTCCATTTGTCTTATCCGACAACAATCCTTAAGTCGTTCAATGCACTTCTATTCAACAATTATCGGTTGTTCAACCCCGAGCCCCATAGAGTTAAGAGCCCATTTTGCGCCCCCCGCCATCTCTCTACCATAGGAATGATTTAAGTTAAGCTGTAGGTATTTACATTTAAACTTAGTACTGCTTGTTTTAATTCTCCGCTTGCAATTCAACTCTCCCTGCAGGGTCACCGTGCTGCCTACGTCGGTAAATAACGCCGATGAAAAGGTGTCTGAAGAAAGTGCGCCTGCAAATGCTGTCGCACTGTCGGTTTGATGCAAGATATCGTGCGCCGCACCATTTAAGATGATGTTTGACTTCCCCTGCATCACTCGCGTATCAATTATTTTTAACCCTAAAAAAGAGTTACTCATCACCAGAACACCAAGCACTAAAAGTAGCGGCAGAATCAGCATCGCAATAAAGAGAGCTATGCCATTTTGCCTACGTAAACTAATCATCGACCAATACCACGCTGTTTTGAAAGGTTAATACATGTGAAACCAATTCTCTTTTATAGGCATCACCAGGGGCTGTAAAAGATTCAGTACCTAACTGATAAGTATCTTTATTAATATAACCAGGCGTCGTTTTTAAAGCGCGTGCCAGCAGATAAATTTTTATGCCAATTACCCGTCCACTATCCCAATCACTAGCAGTTACTTGCGATGCACCGACAAAGGCATGAATTGAACCATCTCTTTCGCTGGGAATCAGTTTATCTAACGCAAACATAAACTGCATATTTTCGATCCCTTCAACCAAGACCTCTTCTCTTACCATTTTATCTTTTTCAAGACGAATGCGCCGTAATCTTGGAATATCGCCTTCTTTATCTAAATAATAAACATGATGAATATATTGCCAGACAGGTGACACAGCGCCAGTTGTTAATTCACTGGCATCATCAAGGTAAACGTTTATTCCCGTAGGTTTTATATCCAGGTAGTACCGATCAGATTTAAAACCGCTCGTCTCTGATAAACCTCTTGCACGTTTTATTGAGATAAAACCGCTACCAGGAATCAGTGCTGTTGCACTATCGCTATCATTAATGCAGGCCATCTTTAAATTAGCAATAACAGTCGGCACTGTTGATGCCCAAAGCTGACGATATTTACCAGATGCGGGAAAGGTGCCACTGCTAATATCATCAATACAATCAAGGCTTGTTGCTAATGCCGCGCCATTGAGCTCCCATAAATCTTTATTTTCGCCTGTTGTCTGCGCAAAAAAATAAGCTTGTTTTAAGTCGCGCGTTAAAATCTGCAATGCGAACGATGCATTTTCCTGACGTTCGCCACTGCTTAAAGATTCTGTTGTCGCCCGCTGGCTGGAAACAAAAATAGTTAACAGGCCTGCGGTTAAAAATAGACCAAGAAAAATAACAATCATCCATTCAACAATTGAGTAACCAAGTTGGCTTTTTTTGAGAAGGCAGGGTATTACCGGAGAATGATTCATGATGATTTACCAGTGTAGGTTTCGACCACTAACTGACGACGGGAGGAGCTTGCCTCTCCACACTTATATGCCAAACTTGCCTGATCACGACCGGCAGCGGCATCTTTACTTTTAACGGTAGAAAACCAGCTTAAAATAATGGTAGTAACACCTGTGCTGGCAGCTTCAATGCAAGCATCTGCACCTATTAACCCCGTATTATTGCCCGTATCACTAACCACATCTGCGCCGATAAATTTCTCTTTCCACTCATACAGATCGTTATTTTTTATATCTTCACCACTACAATTGTCAAAAACCCCACCCGTTCCAATACAACTAGGTGCAGACAGATCCGCTTTCATCAGGCTTGCAATGGCATAGTCATTTCCAGCTTCCTGTAACCACAATCGATTTAATTGCATCCGTTCGCTCATATCAGCAACAAGAGAATTGGCTAATGTGCGCTGCTGGATCTCCACTGTCGACTTTATCGCAGTAGACTGCATTCCCGCCAAACCCAGCAAACCTAAGGCTAAAATAAAGCTGCTAATCATAATTTCAATTAAACTAAAACCACGCATTTTCATAAAAACAATCCATTATAAGCGAAAAAATGATCGCAATAGTTAATTATAGCTCGCACTGCAAAATAGAAATCAATAAAAGAATAAACTGATATAAAAATAAGAGATTGTCCGGGCAAAAAAAAGATTATGCCCCCCCTTTACCCCTAAACAAAAATTAAAGACTTATATTTCAAAGGTTAGTCTTAAAGCTGCACTTTAAATTAAAGTAAGGTTGCAGACAACATTTCCATCTGTAAATGAACTAAACATTGAAATAAAACGTTAAAGTTCAAAAATTAACCATTTTATGCTTTGTTTACTTGTGTAAGGAGCACAGCTTGGTATCCTTACAAAAATCATTGAAATCACGAGAATATGTAACGAATCTAAATCTATTATCTTCACGGAGGAGATATGTACGCAAAGAAAGGTTTTACATTATTAGAACTATTAATTGTTCTTGCCATTATAACAATATTATTAAGTATCTCAGGTTTTAGCATGCAGGGGTTAGTGCACAATAACAGTGTCGACTCTGCGGCCAGTAAAATACACAAAAGCCTGCTTTTCGCACGAAACCATTCAGCAAGCACGCTAAACAACGTGACAGTCTGTCCGCTAAACAATATCACAAAATTCTGCTCGTCGGACTGGTCAACGGGAGTTGATGTTTTTATTGACGAAGGCGTAGCGAATAAATTAGATGGTGATGATGTAATATTAGAAACGGGGCAAGCGATCAGCAGCAGTGATCAACTTAAATTTCCTGTAAATAATATTACCTTTACACCTGCAGGGCAACTATCGAGCTTACCTACAACTCCTATCTTCCGTTACTGTAGTGGCGATATACGAGCCGGGGTCAAACTATCTCTTAACGGACGATCCAGGATTGTCGATCAGAGTGCGTTTGCTAATTGTAATTAATAATACTTGAATGAGCTTGAAACTCCTCGATTAAAATAGTTCGAGGAGTTTAATTGCGAGTGCAGTCCGTTACCTCTCTTCAAAATAACTATAAATACGCTTTGCTATCATTCCCACCCCGGTATCCTTTGTGCCTGCATTAACTGTCTCAGTCTCTTCTGTTTCAGGATCAACAACGACTATTTCATCTCCGGCACCAACCCCTAACAGACGGATAACGCTTTCACCTTTTTCATTAACACCCGAGTGAATAACCAGGGCATCCGGCACGCGAGCACCTATCGATTCTTTTGTTTCAGTTAGATGGTTAATACCGGAATGAAGATTAACCGCATATAACCACCCCTGGCCAAGGTCACTAATCCCGCAATCGATATTTGTAAGGGAGTTTGGCACAAACGAAGTAAAATAAACCGTGCCTTCCAGTAATGTTGCACGGCCTAATGATTTCTCACCGGCAGAAGTGAAATTGTATCGCCACCCGGAGCCGCTTGTCAGATCTTTATATGCACTTAAAACATTTTCCCCCTTGTAATTAGTTATCGGATCACTGCTGATATTGTACAAATCATTAACCGTTTTAAGGGCCGGCTGGTTCTCCTCACCAAATATTGCAGGATGAATATTATAATCATGAATAAGATAGAATGAATTTAAAACAGTCGTATCTGAAGCGGGATTGGCTCTATCACCAGAGCCAATTAATACCCCATCATAGGGGACAGCATTAATTTCAAATCCACCATCAATAGAGCCCGTTACCTGGTCAACATAAGTACGCGCAATCACTGGCGCAGTAAAAAAACGTCTGTCAGTTGTAGCAGTATCGCCACCTAACGCGGCCAGTTTAGTTAGTGCCCACTCTTTCGTATTTGTTCCTTTAAGATCCACACGCCATACATTACCACCAGTATCACCCGCATAGATTCTATCGATATTACCATCCGCATCACTGTCCAGCAGGCTAACCTGCGCAGGTATGCTGTCTCGTAGACAGTGTATCTCATCAGTATCACAACTCCCCCCTTCTACTTTCCAGATTTGAGCACCGGTTTCAGCATTAACGATATAAATAGCCCGCCCTTTTAAGTCATCACAGTTATTATCGGAACTTGGACTGCAAGTATCTTTATTTGTATCGTACCCCCCACCAAAGACAATCACTGGCGCCTCAATGGTTGTAGTGCCCGATTGATAAGCCAATTTTCCCGGCGCGGGTACTGACCATGTCTGTCCCAGCTCAGAAAAACCAGCTGTATCTGAATCAATTTTCCAAAGCAGCGTTGGCGCTGCAGGGGTTTTAACATTTAAAGCATAATAGCTATCCCCTCCCCGACGCATACCGGCAATGGCGATGATTTTATCAAGCCCGTCTTCATCATATGTTTTGATAGCCACTGGCGCTAAATCCATACCGTAACTATGGGCTGCCATATCCGCCTGATCTTTTAATGCAATGCCGTATTGCAGTAACTCATCGGGAATAAATGCCCACTCCTCCTTAACGGAATCACCTTGATCGGTGAACATATGTAAAAACCCCGCATTGGTTCCCACTAACAAACGCACAACCTGCTCGCCACTTTCAGTGTAGGTGATCGCAAGCGGCGTTGAATGGAGCGGATCGGCAAAAATATCACTGCGGAAATCAGTTTTACTGTTATCGGCATCTGAATCAGCTACATCAATACCCAATAACCAGTCCAAGCTTGTGTCTAAGTCTGCACTGTCAATAACTAATTTCCCAGCTAACTCATCATCAGTGCTCACATCACTATAGTAGCTTTTTAAATTAGCCTTTGACGGTTCAATCAGGCTTCCCTCTGTGCCGATATTACTGAGCACCTTACGGGTAGTCGCGGCACTTAACATAGCAGCCACACCACCTTCATTCACACTATTACCATCCGCAACGCCTCCCCAATAAGTCGAGGCATTTTCTTTAATATTACCATCTGCATCTATCGCCGGCTGATCGCCGCTGTCAACTATAATCCCGCTGCTGTTCATTTTTAATTTTTTGATATTGCCTTTCCAAACCGATTTATTACTGGGGAAAAACATTGAATAATACAATGAGTCTAAACTGCGGGTTCTATCAAAGTTGTTATTTGCAATAGCGGGAGAGGTAAGACTTGAGCTGTTATTTAAAATGGCCAATATTGTCTCATTGAATGCATTATCAAGGTCTTTTGCACTGGCTGCGGGGAAATATTTACCACCACCTCGCACTGCAGTTTCACTTAATAATTGACCTGCATCATCGATCACATCCTGACCAAAACCAATTGTATGAGTAATAATATTTTGCTCACCTAGGATATTACCATTCACATCAGAATTATTCATCCACTGCGCAAGTGTTGGCAGATAACTGCCCTCAATAGGGCCATTACCGGTTAATGTTTGAATTCTGCTGTTAGCGCCACTATCTTCGGTGGGTTCACCGTCGGTCATTAAAATAATATAAGCAAGCTGCTGACAATCTTTACAAGGAGAGTTATAAACTTTATTCGTTTCAGCACTCAAGTCTCGTGAAGGGGTTGCACTTCCGCCATCATCACCATAATAAACAGCTTCTCCAGCATAATAACGATAAGCTTCATACATAGTTTCAGTAAGAGGAGTCCATGTCTCTGCTTTTAAACCGTCTATCGTGTTAATTAAGCTTTGTGTTTCCGCTTCCGTTCTTTTCTGCACTTTACCGACGACTCGTCCTCCTGCTGAATGATTAAAAATAACTAATCCAAAATCAACCGAGGAGGTACTATTAATCAAATTAGTGATCGCTTCTTTTGCTATTGATATACGACTCTGAGATGAAGTGCCTGTGTTTTCATTCCAATAAACATAGTCTGCAGAATACAAGGTAACAGCATCATCACCACCAAACACATCATCTCCCTTAGTGGTTGAATAGGCATCAGTATTACCATTTATTGGGTAACCATCCTGCTCATCTTGATTAGTTGTATAATCATTTACCCAATCCTCTCTACAGTCATATAATGAACCTTGATTTTCACTAAGAGTCTTCCATTTTTTTTTATTCGGCTTCCAGCGGCGCACATTACCACTGTATTTGCCCGTTGCCTCAAACGCAGCAACTGATGCAAAACATTTATTTTCAGAAGCCTGCAAATAGTTATCACTATTTAAGCTTGGAATTCCATCACCCGATTCTGCCCAATATATTTTAGTTGAACTTGTATACGATTTTGAAGGATCAAACGGGGTAGCGGCTACCTGCTCGGTGCTTGCCATGCTCCCTGAGTTATCAAACATAATTAGCACCTGGGGACTAATATTCCTTTCTTCACCAATATCAGATACAAACAGTTCTGTATCATCCGCTTGTAGCGAACCCGCCAATAAAATAAAACTGACGGTCAGGATCCTGCATATTGTCAACATCTTTAATTTACTCCACAAAAATCTAATTTTCAGTACAAAGAGTTACTGTATTCAAATCTAATTAGCAAGCAGGGGTTGCTCTACACCAAGCCCCATCCTGTTAGTGCCCCACTTTTTGCCATTCGATTTTTTCCGGCCAAAACTATGGCTGAGCTTTACGTCTAAATACAAACACTTACCATTACCATTGGGGTTGTAATCGCGCCTGCAATCAAGCTCAGCACTGACCGAATCAACTACGCTAACAACATCTTCAAATGAATCAGAGCTTAAGACTGTGCCATTGGCTGCACTGGCAAATGGCGTTGCGCTGCCTGCAGATAAAAGGTCCACAGAAGCTGCATTTAATGTGATATTTGAGCCATCAAGCGAAGCTCTCGCATCTGTCATTTTCAAATCGAGAAATGAACCGCCGAGCAGCATAAGCCCAAGTACCACAAGAACAGGTAGAATTATCATCGCCACAAACAGGGCAGCACCACTTTGTTTACGCATATTAATCACCTTGCTCTATTCGGGAACATTAAAATACGGGATATGACTTTTCTTTTAAAAGCATCATCAAAAGCAGGGAGAGTGGTATCGCCAAGCTGATATATTTCTTTATTGGTATAACCCGCAGTTTCTTTTGGGGAGCGCACCAGTAAAAATATTTTCATACCGATGACTCGGCCCGTGTTCCAATCATTGTCTGTCACATTGGCACTGTTTACAAAAGCATGCACAGACTGATCCCGGTCAGCGACTGGCAAATCATCAAGTGCAAACATAAACTTCATGTTTTCAATACCTTCCGCAAGAACATCGTCATCTAAAAGCATCTTATTTTTCTGCAGAGATAAACGTCGTAAGCGCGGGATATTATCTTTTTCATCAAGGTAATAAACATGATGGATATATTCCCATGCAGTAGTCGCAGCAGAAGCGGTTCCTCCGAGATATACATTTATACCTGCTATATCCGTTTCCAAATAATAGCGTTCAGCATCATAATCAGCGCTAGAAGTGGAGTCTTCATTCAAGCCTCTTGCCCGTTTTATGGAAATATAATCACTGCCATTTATTAACTCAGTGTCTGCATCATCATCAGAGATACAGCTCATTTTAAAAGTGCCAAGCGCAGACGATACCGTCGAGGCCCATAGCGCACGGTAACCATTGGCACCGGGAAAAGAGCCTGCACTCTTACTGTCTAAACAGTCATTATTGTTTGTTATGGTGGGAATATTATTCCATAAATCTTTATTTTCACCCGTTGTTTGTGCGAAAAAGTAACTCTGCTTTAAATCGCGACTTAAAATTTGCATTGAAAATGCGCCGTTTTCCAGCTGCTCACTGGCGACAAGCGTTTCTGCTGTTAGGCGTTTACTTGAGACAAATACGGTAAAAATCCCAGCAATAACAAACAACGCCAAAACAATTACGACCATCAGTTCGACAAGAGAGAATCCTCCTTGCTTGCCAGGTAAAGGCTGGGGATTTATGTCACGCAGCTTAAAGTTAGGAAAAATAATCATCAGGATTGGCTAATAAAAGATTGAACAGATATTTGGCGACGATATTTGCCAGATGTGCCACAAGTTGCATAAATACTGCTAGGGGAAGCGTTAGCGGCTGCATCACTGCTCTTCAATGTAGAAAGCCAAGATAAAACAACGGTAATTTTACCTTTCTCATCAGGCGCGCTTATACAAGCATCGGCATCAATTAAACCATGAGCAGAGTTATTATTAACATGGGCAGCAAGCAGTTTCTGCCGCCACTCAAACAGATCGTTTTGTTTAATCTGTTCACCGGTACAATTTGAAAAAGTGCCATCTGTAACACATGGGGGAGCCCTTAACTGGGCGGCTTGCAGGCTAGGGGTCGCGTAATCATTTGCGCTGTTTGTTAACCACACATTATTTAACTGCATGCGCTCCGTTATATCAACAAGCAGCGAGTTCGCCAACGTTCTTTGTTGTACTTCAGTGACAGATTTAACCGCAACCGACTGCATCCCAGCGAGGCCTAAAATGCCAATTGCTAAAATAAAACTGCTTATCATTACTTCAAGTAAACTAAACCCCTGCGCTCTCATGATGCCTCCCTGCTAATCATGTTTTTAAGACGGCGCTAGCATACCCTTGCAACAAAAAAAATAAAAAGGAAAAGTTTAAAAAAAGTGAACTTGAATGGTTGTTTTTCAGTCTACCTGCTTGATACGTAATTCAGCAGGTACTTCAAATACGGTGTTTTCTTCTACACCGGGGTTTTCAATCACCACACTGCCGCCTAAGGTTTTTAGTTTATCAATCACAGCTTTGACCAAAACTTCAGGTGCCGATGCACCTGCTGTGACCCCCACAACATTAACGTTTTCAAACCAAGCACAATCAATATCAGTCTCATTATCAATAAGGTATGAATTAACACCGATATAACTGGCTTTTTCTCGTAAACGATTGGAGTTGGATGAATTTGGTGAACCAACGACTAAAACAAGATCGGTTTTTTGCGCAAGCTCCTTAACTGCATCCTGGCGATTCTGAGTGGCATAACAGATATCATCTTTACGAGGCCCTTCAATTTCAGGAAATTTATCACGTAACGCATTGATAATATTGAAAGTGTCGTCAACTGATAAGGTGGTTTGCGAGCTGTAACATAAGCTTTGTGGATTTTTAACCTGCAGCTTGGCCACATCTTCAGGCGATTCAACCAGGTAAATACCACCAGCTTGATTATCATATTGGCCCATTGTACCAATCACTTCGGGATGCCCCTGATGACCAATCAAAACACACTCTTGCCCTCGGCGACTGGCGCGTGTTACTTCCATATGTACTTTGGTCACTAACGGACAAGTTGCATCAAACACTTTTAACTCACGGCGTTTGGCCTCGGCACGTACAGCCTGTGGCACACCATGAGCACTAAAAATAACAATATGGTTATCCGGCACTTCATCCAGCTCTTCGACAAATACCGCGCCACGAGCTTTTAAGCCGTCAACCACATATTGGTTATGTACAACTTCATGGCGAACATAAATGGGTGGTGTAAAAAGATCCAGTGCTCGCTCTACAATTGAAATGGCGCGGTGCACTCCAGCACAAAAACCACGCGGATTGGCTAAAATAATTTTCATCGATAACCTCTAAATAATCACTATTAATTCAACACTTCTAACACATCAACTTCAAATGTTAGTGTTTGCCCGGCAAGCGGGTGATTAAAATCCACAGTTACACTATCAGCAATCACATCACGAATAATGCCGGGTATTTCACAGCCATCAGCTTGGGTGAAACTGATAATAGTGCCCACTTCAGCAGGTACGTCACTGCTGAATTTACTCAATTCAAGATGATGGATATTATCCGGATTTGGCAGACCGAAGGCCGACTCCGGCGCAAGTGTGAATATCTCAGACTGACCTTCGATTAAACCCAGCAGACAATCTTCAAAACCAGGCGTTAAACTACCATCACCCATTACAAATTTGGCCGGTTTATTATTCACTTTGCTACTATCAACGGCAGAGCCATCTGCTAAACGAATTGAAAAATGCATCAGGACTTCGCTATTTTCTTTAATCGAATTGCTTTTAGCTCTGCTCATTCTGCTCACCTTTAACTTGCGCTTTATTTTTACTTTCCGGTGAAAAAAATGATTCTAAAATAATCATGGCTGCACCGATAAAAATTGCGATATCTGCAACGTTAAAGGTTGGCCAACGATAAAAACCTAAATCGAAATCTAAAAAATCAACCACATAACCAAACATCAAACGATCCGTCACATTACCAAGTGCGCCCGCTAAAATCAGAGCAAAGGCGATATTTGTCCAGCGTTGAGCCTGACTGTTTCGTTTTAATGAATAAATCAGATAAGCTGAAACAGCAAAAGCGATCGCTGTAAACAGGTATTTCTGCCAGCCACCCGCATCACCCAAAAAGCTAAAAGCCGCACCGTAATTGCGCGCATAGGTGAAGTTAAAGAATGACAGTATTTGATATGATTCATGCAAATCTAAAGATTTTACTGTCCAGTATTTAGTGACTTGATCAATAATAAACATTATCGCTGAAAGCCATAACCAACGCAGTCCGGATCTCTCTACTCTTTCTGTCATTTTTTATCCTTAATAAAAATAAAGCCCTAAAAAAAACGCCTTAAATCATTTTCATAACTAAGGCGTTTAAGTTCGATTTTTCTTTATCGCTGATTAAGCAAATTTACGTACTTCACCGACGCCGTCAATATTTGTTACACAACGGCCGCATAATTCAGGGTGAGCTTCATGCTTACCAACTTCTTCATTATGGTGCCAACAACGTGCGCATTTTGCAGCGGCACTTTTAGCAATACTGACCGATAACCCTTTAACTTCAGTTGCAATCGCATCTGTTGGTGCTTCTGATAATGGTTTAACAGCAGCTTTAGAGGTGATTAATACAAAACGTAACTCATCTTCCAAGCTTGCTAATAATGTTGTTAGTTCCGGCGAAGCATAAAGTGTTACTTCCGCCTCAAGACCGCCACCAATCACGTTCTCTTTACGTGCTAGCTCCAATGCTTTATTCACTTCTGCACGAACAGATAATAAACTCGCCCATGATTCGTTACTTAGCGCTTCGTTATCAGAAAGAGCAAATAAACCATCATACCAAACACCCGTGAATACAAATTCATCACGCTGTCCCGGCATACGTCCCCAAATTTCATCCGCGGTAAAACTTAGAATTGGTGCCATTAATCGCACTAATGATTCCGCGATATGGAACAGTGCAGTTTGACAACTACGACGTGCGTTACTATCTGCTTTGGCTGTATATTGACGATCTTTAATGATATCTAAGTAAAAACTGCCTAGCTCAATTGAACAGAAGTGCATGATTTTTTGGTAAACAACATGCAGGTTGTAGCTTTCGTATGCTTCAATCACATCATTTTGCAGGGTTAAGGTTTGTGCAACAATCCAGCGATCCAGTGCAACCATCTCTTCAGGTGCGATCAGATCGGTACTTGGCTCAAAACCATTTAAATTCGCTAATAAGAAACGTGATGTATTACGAATACGGCGATAGCTATCGGCACTACGGTTTAAGATCTCATCGGAAACAGTAATTTCGCCAGTGTAGTCTGTTGAAGCGACCCATAAACGTAGCACATCTGCACCAAGTTTATTCATAACTGTTTGTGGAGACATAACATTGCCTAAAGACTTAGACATTTTCTTGCCCTGTCCATCAACCACAAACCCGTGTGTTAATACCTCTTTATATGGCGCTTTATTATTGATCGCCATGCTGGTCATCAGTGAAGATTGGAACCAACCACGATGTTGATCTGAACCTTCCAGATACATATCAATTTGTGCTTGCTCACCAGACTCTTGAGTATATTCATCACGTACAGCAACTACTGCTGCGTGTGTTGTGCCAGAGTCAAACCAAACATCCAAAGTATCAGTCACTTTGCGGTATTGATCTGCTTCAAAACCTAACAGGCTTTCAGGCTCGAGATCCCACCAAGCTTGAATGCCCTCTTTTTCTATTTTACGGGCGATAAGCTCCATCATCTCAACACTGTTTTCGTGTAACTCATCTGTTTCTTTATTCACAAACAGTGTAATCGGCACACCCCAGGTACGTTGACGAGAGATACACCAATCCGGACGGTTTTCGATCATTTTTTCGATGCGGTTTTGTCCCCAGCTTGGGATCCATTTAACCTCTTTGATTTCACCTAATGCGCTGTCTCGCAGACCTTTTTGATCCATTGAGATAAACCACTGCGGCGTTGCACGGAAGATGATCGGTGTTTTATGTCTCCAACAGTGCGGGTAACTGTGTAATAACGGCTTATGGCATAACAATGCATTATGTTCCTGCAGTACTTCAACAACACGGTCATTTGCTTTGAAAACATGTAAACCAGCAAAAAACTCAGTGTCATCTCTAAATACACCGTTATCCCCAACTGGGTTCGCTACTTCTAAATTATAACGTAAACCAACAGAGTAATCGTCCTGACCATGACCAGGTGCGGTATGTACACAACCGGTACCCGCGTCCGTTGTAACGTGATCGGCAACAATCGATGGTACTTCTATTTTTAAGAAGGGATGATTGAATAACTTATTCTCTAAATCAATACCCGTACAAATCGCTAACGTTTTAAACTCTTCAACGTCATAACGCGCCAAACAATCAGCAACCAGATGTGTTGCTAAAATTAAACGACGTTCACCCGCCTGCACTAATGAGTATTCAACTTTTTCTGCCAGTGCAACTGCACGGTTAGCAGGCAGTGTCCACGGCGTTGTTGTCCAGATAACAAGACAAACATCACCATGACCTAAATCATCGGATTGAGGCTCAAAACAGCTGATAACTTGCTCTGGATTTACCGCAGTAAAGGCTACATCAATTGCGGGTGATTTTTTATCTTCATATTCAACTTCAGCCTCGGCTAGCGCAGAGCCACAGTCTGTACACCAATGCACAGGTTTCGAACCTTTATGCAGATGATTATTTTTTATTATTTTAGCCAGTGCGCGAACAATGTTTGCTTCAGTGTCAAAATTCATGGTCAAGTATGGGTTTTCCCACTCACCTAACACCCCCAGACGTTTAAAGTCTTTACGTTGACCATCAACTTGGCGCGCGGCATATTCACGACATTTTTGACGGAAAACGGCTGCTGTTACTTTCTTACCCGGCTTACCTACTTTCTGCTCTACTTTTAATTCAATTGGTAAACCATGACAATCCCAACCTGGAATGTACGGCGCATCAAAATCAGAAAGCGTTTTTGATTTGATAATAATATCTTTTAAAATTTTATTAACGGAGTGACCGATATGAATATCACCATTTGCATACGGAGGACCGTCGTGCAGAATGAATGTTTTTTTACCTTTTTTAGCCGCACGGATCTTTTGGTAAAGATCTTTGCTGTACCAGTTTTTCAACATATTAGGTTCACGATTGGCAAGATTTGCACGCATCGGGAAACCTGTTTTAGGTAGGTTTAACGTATCTTTGTAGTCACTCATTTCTATTTTCCATTAACATAATGTTTAATTACGATTTATTTTGATGCCATTGTTTGGCCAACTTGATATCTTTATCTATCTGAATTTTTAATTCTGCAAATGAATTAAAACGCACTTCATCGCGTAATTTTTTTTCTAATACCACTTCTAACTGCATTCCATACAGGTCCGCATTAAAGTCAAATATATGCACTTCTAACTGCTGGCGAATACCTTGTACAGTTGGACGTTGCCCAATATTCGCAACCCCCTGATAAATTTTTCCATCGATACCGAATATCGATACAACAAACACCCCGGATACAGGCGAAACTCGACGCTTTAAAAGTAGGTTTGCAGTTGGAACACCAATAGTGCGCCCTAATTTTTGCCCGTGTCCGACACGTCCTGTTATGCTGTATTTACGCCCCAGCATTAACGCGGCTTGTTCCAACTCACCATCAGCTAAAAAACCCCGAATACGGCTACTGCTGATACGTTGTTGCTGCTGCATTAAACTTTGCGTATCAACAACCTCAAAGCCGTACTTTTGACCTGCAGCTTTAAGCAGTTTGAAGTCACCTTTACGTTGATAACCAAAATGAAAATCATCACCGATCACCAAGAACTTCACATCAAGTTTTTTAATTAATAACTCTTCAATAAAATCTTCAGCACTTAAATTTGCAAACTGGTGCGTAAATGAAACACACAGTAGACGATCTAAGCCCTGTTTCTCTAACTGCATAAATTTGTCACGCAACCTACTCAATCGAGCCGGTGCGTTATCTCCGGCAAATAATTCAGCAGGTTGAGGCTCAAAGGTCATCACTGTCGCGGGAACTTGTAAGCGTTTTGCTTCAAGTAATAATCGAGATAACACCGCTTTATGACCTAAATGAATGCCATCGAAATTACCAATGCTTAATACACAGCCTCTGTGTTCTGTATTGAGATTGTGAATTCCGCGTAATAATTCCATTTTATTTATTTATTATTTCCAACGATAAAAACGACGAAGCAACCTAAATGAACTCCATTGTTCTACTTAATAAGAGCTTCGAAAATATAAAAGAGGCGATTATATAACAGAGTGCGCAACTAATCAGCTCTCATTTTAATCATTCTCAACTGAAACTTTAAAATGATGGAAACGTAGTCCGCTCGCAAGCAAAACAGTAAAGTAAACTAGCACGGCCGCAGCGATTAACATAAACAGTTTTAAAGCGGCTGCAAACAGTGAAAATTGTCCCCATTGTGACAAAGAAGGATTGAAAATGGCTAAGAAAGCAGCCATCACCACACCTGAAATAACAATACGCAGCAATACTGAAACACTGTTTTTCTGCACCTGATAAACACCACTACGATATAAACCAAACCATAATAAGCTGGCGTTTAACGTTGCGGAAAGAGCCGTCGCAATAGCCAAGCCGACATAACCATAGGGAATCGCAAAAATAATATTTAAAACCATATTACTGAGCATCGCAATAATGCCATATTTAACTGGCGTTTTCGTATCCTGGCGAGAGTAATAACCTGGCGCTAAGACTTTAACCATCATAAAACTCAGCAAGCCACTGGCATACGCCCACAAACTCATTGATGCCATAGACACATCCTGCATATCAAATTCACCACGCATAAATAAAACCCGCAACATAGGCTCAGCCAACACAATCAAGCCTAACATCGCAGGGAAACCTAAAAAACAGACCATACGAATGCCCCAGTCCAAGGTTTTAGCAAAGTGATGATTTGATTGAGAGACATGTGATGAAGACAAGCTGGGTAAAATCACCGTGGCGATAGCAATACCGAACAGACCCAATGGAAACTCAAGCAGGCGATCCGAATAATATAACCAGCTGATTGAACCTGTTTGTAAAAAACTCGCGATCAAGGTATCAAGCAACAGATTAATTTGACTGACAGAAACACCGAATATAGCGGGGATCATCAAGGTTCTGATTTTAACCACACCAGGGTGCGACCAGTTCCAGACTGGTTTCACTAAAAGATTTTCTTTACGCAGAAACGGAATTTGAAAAAAGAATTGAATCGCACCACCGATAAACACACCAATTGCCAGACCAATTTCAGGTTGTGCTAAATGCGGAGAAACAAAAAGCGCACAACTGATAATGGCAATATTCAAAAATACCGGGGTAAATGCGGCCACGGCAAATTTACCCAAGGTATTTAAAATGGCTCCAGAGAGTGCGGTAAAAGTAATAAACCATAGATAAGGAAAAGTTATTTTGAGCATATAAGAAGCAAGCTCAAACTTATAAGCATCCGCACCGCCATTCCACCACTGCAAAAACCAGCCAAAACCAAATAGCGCGGTGATAACAGATGATCCTAAAACCCCCAAAATAGTGATAACAGTAACAATCGTACCTAATGTTCCTGACACTGCAGCAATCAGATCTTTCACTTGATCGGCTGATTTTGTTTTTTCATACTCGGTTAATACCGGAACAAAGGCTTGTGCAAAAGCGCCTTCAGCAAATAAACGGCGTAAAAAGTTAGGGATTTTATTAGCAAAGAAAAACAGATCGGCCGCAGCCCCTGCCCCCATTAAATGGGCTATAACGACATCTCTAACCAAACCTAAGACACGTGAAATCAAGGTCATAGAACTAACAATTAAACCAGATTTCAATAATTTTTTACTCACAATTCAATTTCCAAATAAAATTTAACGTTAAAAGCCATTTGCTCCGAAGATCCAGGTTTAATAAAGCAAATAAAAAAAGAACAAGAAACCCTCTATTTATGGGCATAAATAGGCAGGTTAACTTCACTATCAATTTGCATCTATATGCAGTTTTGGTATAAAATGCGCGCAGTTTAACCATCTGATAGGTTTCTTACCAGTTTTTTCAGCGGTTAAAAAGAAACCATTTGACAATATACGTGTTACAAGGCATATTCCTCGATCTTTGATTATCCCTTGTTATACAGAATTTAGGAGTTAAGGTCTTGGCTAATATCAAGTCTGCTAAAAAACGTGCGATTCAATCTGAAAAACGCCGTAAACACAATGCAAGCCGTCGTACAATGATGCGTACTTTCATCAAGAAAGTTGTTGTTGCAATCGAAGCTGCAAATAAAGAAGTTGCTACAGCTGAGTTCTTAAAACTGCAATCAGTTTTAGATAGCTACGCAACAAAAGGCTTAATTAACAAAAATACAGCTGCTCGTAAGAAAAGCCGTCTTCTTGTTAAAATTAAAGCTCTTTAATTACAATTGGCTTTTTAAGCCACTGTGATATTAGGCAAAAATAAAAGCGCTATAATCTAGCCTTTAATTTTCAAGCCTGAATAAAAACCGACTTTATGTCGGTTTTTTTGTGCCTTTTATTCCTGATTTCAGTGAGAAGAACTCAACTTTAAGCAAATAATGAGATCCTCAACGCTTAATTCTCTCAGCAAATTAAGTTAAAGTACTTTCGCGTTAATAGCGAATTATCGCTAATTTTCTGTGGATTCCCCAAAGTTCCACATTAATCACTAATTGAAAGTCCCATCAAGGAGAGAAATTTTGAATTTTAAAATAAGCACACTAGTAGCGGCGCTCACAGCTGCACTAACAGGTTGTACAGCAACAATAAACGCAACAGATGATTCAAACGCACAAAAAACACTTGATACAACCGCATCAGCTCTTTATGTAACAACATCTTTAGTCGCAAATAAAGTTGCCGACAGTAAAGCTGCTTGCCCTTGGGGGTTTTGCTATCGAGCAGAAATTACTATCACAAATAATAGTGACAGTGCAGTCGATGCAGGTTGGGAAATGTACTTCTCAAGTATTCATCGCGTGTTAGATACACGCAGCGAAGAATTTGAAATTACGCACATTGATGGTGATTTACATAAAATAACAGCTACCGATAAGTTTACTGGCTTAGAAGCAGGTGCATCAATCACCCTGCAATATGATGCGGAGTACTGGCAAATCGTAGACACAGACTTCATGCCTAGCTACTACATAACAGCTCCAGGTGCCGAAGCGCGTATAATTAAAAATACTATTCCTGCAATGGTTGATGGTCGTGAAGACTTAACAACTTATGCAAAACCCATTAGCAATGATCCAGCAAACCCAAACCAGTGGCAACGTCATCCAGGCGATAAAACAGTTGTTGCATCGGCAAAAACTCGTTTTGACAGTAACATCGATGTTGCTGATTTAGGCGCTGATGTTGCATCGGCTAAAATCATCCCGACACCAGCTGATATGACAATTCAATCTGGCTCTGTAGATATCGCTACAGGTCTGAACATTATTGCAGCTGAGAAAAGCCTTCCGGCTAATCAAGTTGCCGCCTTGAATGCTCGTTTTGAACAACTAGGTGTTACTACCGGCGCTGGTGTTGCTGTTAACGTTTCTGTTAATTCAGAAAACAAAGCTTTTAATGGTAAAGAAACTAAAGGCGCTTACACTCTTCAAGTAACTGATAAAAGTATCACTGTTGTTGGTGCTGACGCGGAGGGGGCTTTCTACGGTGTTCAATCTGTTACCGCTCTAGTCACAATTGGTAGCGGCAAACTGCCTAAAGTGACAGTCAAATATGATGCGCCACGTTTTGAATACCGTGGTATGCATATGGATGTTGCTCGTAACTTCCGCTCTAAAGAACAAGTAAAAGAGTTCTTAGATCAGATGGCTGCTTATAAAATGAATAAATTTCACTTCCATCTAGCTGATGATGAAGGCTGGCGTTTAGAGATCCCTGGACTTCCTGAGCTAACCGAGATCGGTGCAAAACGTTGTCACGATTTAGAACAAACAACTTGTCTGCTTCCTCAGTTAGGTTCAGGTCCTGATGCAACAACTACTGGCTCTGGTTACTACACGGTTGCTGATTACGCTGAAATTTTAGCCTACGCTCAAGCACGTAATATCCAAGTTATCCCATCAATGGATATGCCGGGTCATTCGCGTGCTGCGGTAATCTCTATGCAAGCTCGTTACAAAAAGTTTGCAGTACAAGGCGATATGAAAGCCGCTGAAATGTACTTACTAACTGACCAATATGACGAATCGAAATACTTCTCCATCCAAAACTATACGGATAACACCATCAATCCATGTATGGAATCAAGCTTTGTCTTTATGGATAAAGTGATTTCTGAAATCGCGAATCAGCATAAAGCAGCGGGTCAAGCGTTAACCGATTACCATATCGGAGCTGATGAAACTGCTGGTGCCTGGGTAGATTCTCCAACATGTCGCGCAATGTTTGTTGATACCACTAACGGAGTTGACTCTGCTGCTGACTTAGGAGGTTACTTTATCGAGCGTATCAGCCATATCCTCGATGCGAAAGATCTTAGCCTTGCCGCATGGAACGATGGTCTGAAACACGGTGAATACATGGATCCAACGAAACTAGCAGGCAGCACCTCTGCTTACGCTTGGGGAACATTATTCTGGGGGGGCGTAAATGACGTGCACACGCTAGCGAACACTGGTTACGACGTAGTTATCTCGACTCCAGATGTAACCTACTTCGATTTCCCATATGAAGCAGATCCACAAGAGCCAGGTTATTACTGGGGTAGTCGCGACACTAACTCACGCCAGGTATTTAACTTTATGCCTGAAAACATGCCAGCAAATGCTGAAACAATGTTAAGCCGTGATAACGCTCCTTACGAATATAATGCAACCACTGTTGCTCTTGAAAAAGGTAAATCTTTCAAAGGGATACAAGGTCACCTATGGTCTGAGGCTATCCGCACCGATCAGCAGCAAGACTTTATGGCATTCCCACGTGCAATTGCATTGGCCGAACGCGCATGGGCGAAAGCAGATTGGGAACTGGCATACGATGCAAAGAAATCTTACAAATCTAACCTGGCTGGATTTGAGGGTACTAATCACATGGGCAAACGTATTGCTGAACGTGACGCTGAGTGGGAGAAATTCGCAAATGGTATCGGTTACAAAGAGCTTGCTAAACTAGATGCGGCAGGCGTTGCATATCGCCTACCCGTTCCAGGAGCAATAATCGATGAAAATGGCCTGTTAATTGCTAATTCAACCTTCCCGGGTTTAACCATTCAATACTCAAATGATGGGGTAAATTGGCTAGATTACGATGCATCATATCAGCCTAAAGTCGAAGCTGGTGTACAAGTTCGTACCGTTGCAACAACGGGTCGAGCTGGCCGCGCAGTAGAAGTGAAATAAACAAGGTTTATTAAACAATTAATTAAAAAGAGAGCTTCGGCTCTCTTTTTTGGTTTTTTTATAGCGAAAATAAGATTTAAAATCAGATCCCCATTCCTGATAATGCATTCATAAAATCTTTAATCGCTTTACCAATAATCGGATTACTCTCTTCAAAGACTAACAACTGCTGTGCAAGCTTTTTATCACGAATAAGTTGTGCGGGATCGCGGGATCTTATCGCTTCCTGAAGTTGATCATGCACTTGCTGCAGCTCACCAGCAGTACATTCATCAGCAATCAGATCATTATTTAGAATCTCTGATAACTTATCAAACTCAGACTTTACTTTTGTTATTGGCATACGCACCTCTACTAATCATTTGAATTCTAATAAAAGTGTAGTATTAAAATAAAGCACCCATCACCATCAAACCAATCTTAAAGAAACTTTGCTGTTGATAATTTTGCAGGTATAAAGAAGAAAGATATATCGCCGCTAACCAATAGCAGATCCGAAACAGCGATGCCCAAATAGAGTAGACTTTATCGGTTAACCATAATTTAGCCACTATTAGGCCCCCTTTATTGTAAAGCTCAGCACGTCATCAATATGTGTCTGCTCTGTTGCCAGCATCACCAGACGATCAATGCCTAGCGCAACACCTGCACAATCAGGCAGGCTTTTAAGAGAGCTTATAAAATGCTGATCAATCGGCATCTCCTCAAGGCCTTTAAGTCTGCGCAGGCGATTGTCTTCTTGAAAACGAGTTAACTGTTCCGTCGCATCGCTCAATTCATGAAAGCCATTCGCAAGTTCAATCCCTTTATAATAAACCTCAAAACGTTCGGCAACACGAGGATCATCCGGTGATATTCTTGCAAGTGCAGCTTGTGAAGCGGGAAAATTATAAATAAAACACGGTTTATACAAAGCGATAACCGGCTCGATTGCGACACAAAATAGCAGCTGCAAGATGGTATCTTTATCTGTCTCATTATCAATAACATCGCCTAAATTCAACTCACTGCCCGCCTCTTTTAACTCTTTCAAGTTAGCAGTTAACGGATCAACATTTAAGACTTCTAGAAAAGCATCTTGGTATGTGCAACGACGGGCAGTTTCGCTATTAAGAACAAGTTGTAATAACAGATCCATTTCATCCATTAATAAAAAGTGATCAAAACCAACTTGATACCACTCAAGCAGGGTAAATTCAGGATTATGAAATCGTCCCGACTCTTCATTACGATAGGCTTTGCTGATTTGAAAAATCGAGCCGCTACCAGCAGATAAGAGACGTTTCATATGAAATTCAGGGGAAGTTTGCAGGTATAAAGGTAAACCTAAACAGTTCTGCTTTGCTGAAGATATTTCAGGTCCAATAAAATTAGTTTTAAAGCAAAAGAGATGAATATCGGTTACACCCGCTTGGCTTAAAGTTGGCGTTTCTACTTCTAATAGACCACGATCGATAAAAAAGTGGCGAATAGTTTGTATTATTTTCGCCCGTTTTTGCAGTTGTTGTAAGCTTGCGCTTGGTCGCCAATTCATCTTATTTCCTTTTTTGCGCTAGTTTACCCAATAAATGATTTTTCGGAAATAAAAACACTGCTAACGAATAGTTAAGACTATCCTGTTGCTACCTCTCAATATTTATATAATGTTGAAAAACCTTACTTTTCTCACGGAATTTTCCACAAGCGCTGATACACTAAATTATCATAAATTTTTTATGGGAGAAAAAGTGTGCAGATAATTAAAACAGATGTTGCCATTGTTGGCGCTGGCGGTTCAGGTTTACGAGCCGCTATTGAAATTGCAGAAAACCACCCCGATCTCGATATAGCATTAATTTCTAAAGTTTACCCGATGCGCAGCCATACTGTGGCAGCCGAAGGAGGAGCTGCGGGAGTTGCTCAAGATCATGACTCTCTTGATAACCACTTTAACGATACCGTTTCCGGTGGAGATTGGTTATGTGAACAGGACGTAGTGCAATATTTTGTTGAAAATGCAGCCAAACAACTGACTCAGCTTGAGCATTGGGGATGCCCATGGAGCCGTAAAGAGGATGGCTCTATTAACGTACGCGCTTTTGGCGGCATGAAAATAGAACGCACCTGGTTTGCTGCCGATAAAAGTGGTTTTCATATTCTGCACACTCTTTTTCAAACTTCACTGCAGCACCCTAAAATAACCCGCTTTGATGAACATTTTTGTTTAGATCTGATTGTTGAAAATGACAAAATACAGGGGATTTTAATTCTTGATATTGCCGAAGGTGAGGCAAAACTAATTCAGGCAAAATCAGTGATTATGGCAACTGGCGGCGCGGGCCGTGTTTATAGTTACAATACCAACGGTGGCATTGTCACAGGTGACGGAATGTCACTCGCTTACCGCCATGGCGTTCCGCTACGTGATATGGAGTTTATACAATACCATCCAACAGGTTTACCGGGCAGTGGTATTTTAATGACCGAAGGCTGCCGTGGCGAAGGTGGTATTTTATTAAATAAAGATGGTTACCGTTATTTACAAGATTACGGTCTAGGGCCTGAAGTCCCCGTAGGGCAGACTAAAAATAAATATATGGAACTTGGCCCACGCGACAAACTCAGCCAATGTTTCTGGCAAGAGCAACAAAAGGGCAATGTGATTAAAGGCCCACGTGGTGATGTTGTTCATCTTGATCTTCGCCATTTAGGTGAAGAAAAAATTAATGAGCGCCTGCCATTTATCCGCGAACTTGCTAAAGCTTATGTTGGTGTTGATCCGGTTCATGAACCAATCCCAGTTCGTCCAACCGTGCATTACACAATGGGCGGCATAGAAACCGATGCAAAAACAGCGACTAAACTTGCGGGTTTATATGCAATAGGTGAATGTGCTTCGGTTGGTTTACACGGTGCAAATCGTTTAGGCTCAAACTCATTAACTGAGCTTGCTGTATTTGGTCAGTTAGCCGGACAACAAGCGGCTGATTATGCGCGTAATAGCAAACATGAAAAAATTACCCCTTTAAGGAAACAAGCCGAAACGATTATGGCTCGTACCGAAGCCCTGCTGCACAGTGAAGGCACGGAAAAAATGGCAGATATTCGCCAAGAGATGGGTGACTGCATGGAAGAAGGTGTGGGTATCTATCGCACTAAAGAGTCGATGCAACAAACCATCAATAAACTAGCCGAACTTAAGAAGCGCTATAAAAACATCCAAATCACCGATAAATCGAGTGTGTTTAACACGGAGTTTTTATATGCAATTGAACTTGGATACCTGCTCGATACCGCACAAGCGATGGCACACAGTGCAATTTTACGAGAAGAGTCTCGCGGCTCTCATCAGCGTATTGATGGTTTTGAAAAACGTGATGATAACAACTTCTTAAAACATTCACTGGCCTTTTATCAAGGTGATAAAGCACCAAAAATTGATTATTCATCAGTAACTATTACCAAAAGCCAACCCGCAGAAAGGGCATATGGTGCGGCAGGTGAAAAAGCACATGCGCAGGAGAAAGTTTAATGAGTGAATTAACGATTGAAATTGATGTGCTTCGTTACCGTCCTGAGATGGATAACGAACCTTTCACGCAAACCTTTGAAGTGCCTTACACCGCCGAGATGTCCATTTTGGAAGCGCTGCAATATATTAAAGATCACCTAGATAGCACGGTAAGTTTCCGCTGGTCTTGTCGTATGGCGATTTGTGGTAGCTGTGGTTTGATGGTGAATAGCGTTCCTAAATTAGGCTGCAAAGCATTTCTGCGTGATTATTACCCCCAAAAAATAAGTTTAGAGCCCTTAGCTAACTTCCCTATTGAACGCGATCTTGTGGTGGTAATGGATGATTTCATTAAAAAATTAGAAGAGATCAAACCCTATATCATCCCGGAAAAAGAGAAATGTTTATCTGAAGGCACATATCAGCAAACGCCTGAACAGATGGCTAAATTTAAACAGTTTTCAATGTGTATTAACTGCGGTCTTTGTTATGCAGCCTGCCCGCAATATGCGTTAGACAATAAGTTTACCGGACCTGCGGCCTTGGCATTACTTGCTCGTTACAATCGAGATAGTCGAGATAATGGCGAAGCCGAGCGTATGAAAATCGTTAACCAGGAAGAAGGGGTTTGGGGCTGTACGTTTGTTGGATATTGTTCCGTTGTTTGTCCAAAAGATGTCGATCCTGCTGCTGCTATTCAACTGCTTAAAGTTGAAAGCAGTAAAGATTACCTGATTGGTATGTTCAAACCAGATTAATGAAAAAGTGATAAGTAAATGTTAACTTTTCGTATATCTCAACACAGTTTGAGCACTGTCGTGAAGTAGATAAAGAGGACTAAGCAATGAGTAAACGTAAACCTTATATACGCGAACTGCCAACGGTTTCAATGGCTGGTTGAAATATCATTTTTACTATTTTAGATACTAGTAAATGTTAACTTTTCGTAGCTCTCGACTCTGATTAAGCACTGTCGTGAAGTAGATAAAGAGGACTAAGCAATGAGTAAACGTAAACCTTATATACGCGAACTGCCAAGGGATTGGTGGATGAAACAACTGTTTTATACAAAATATATGATAAGGGAAGGCAGCAGTGTTTTAATTACCTTATACAGCCTGATTTTAGCTTGGGGTGTTTTTCGCCTTAGCCAGGGAGAGACCGCTTTTAACGGCTGGCTTGAAGCTTTGCAAAACCCATTTGCAATTATCCTGCATCTTCTTATGCTGATATTAGCCTTATACCACACAATTACCTGGTTCTCTCTCGCACCTAAAGCGGTTGATTTATGGATAAAAGGTAAAAAGCTTGATGATAAGGTGATTGTCGCAGCACATTACGGCGCCTTTGCCGTGCTGACTATTTTCTGCTTGTTAATTATTACCCTATAAAAGGAGGCTTTTGATGTCAAAGACCACAGAGAAAACCTATAAACGCTCTCATGAACCCGTTTTTTGGGGCTTATTTGGCGCAGGTGGTATGCTTACTGCGTTTCTTACACCTGTTATGATCTTAATTACAGGGCTCTTAATTCCACTTGGGATTATAGATCAGCACTACTTTAGTTATGAAAAAATACATGGTTTTGCCACAACATGGTACGGTTCCGTCATTGTTTTAGTTTTAGTGGCACTGCCCTTCTGGCATACCCTGCACCGAATTTTCCATGCGTTACATGATATCGGCATTAATCGTGGACGTGATTGGCAACAAGTGATCTGTTATGGTTTTGCTTTTGCTGTCAGCGTTTTTGTTTTCACTCTTTTATTACAAATGCTAACCGCGCCAAGCTTATTTGGTTTTTAACAAAAAACGACTATAAAAAAACCAGCTAAGCAGCTGGTTTTTTTGCAGCTCATTACAGAGACTTATTTTTTCACACGCCCAACATATTCCGCGCTACGTGTATCTACTTTAACTACTTCACCAATTTGAATAAATAGTGGAACACGGATAACTGCACCTGTCGCAAGTGTTGCAGGTTTACCGCCCGTTCCTGCTGTATCACCTTTCAGACCTGGATCGGTTTCTGTCACTTCGATTTCTACAAAGTTTGGTGGTGTCACGACAATCGGGTTATCGTTCCAAGTTGTGATGGTACACATATCTTGTTCAACTAACCATTTAGCCATATCACCGACAGCTTTTTCATCTGCAGCAATTTGCTCAAATGTGTCGTTATTCATAAAGTGAAAAAACTCACCATCGTTATAAAGGTATGCAAGATCAGTCTCCATCACATCTGCAGACTCAACGGACTCGCCCGATTTAAATGTTTTCTCAACTACCTTACCAGATAACAGCTTACGAAATTTAACACGGCTAAATGCCTGCCCCTTACCAGGCTTAACAAATTCATTCTCAATAATTGCACAAGGCTCTTTATCCATCATGAATTTTAGCCCACCTTTGAATTCGCTGGTACTATATGATCCCATATTAACCTCTATATAATTTGATTTTAAAAAATGACACAAATAATTACCGTGAATGATACCGCCGAGTTAGCAACTTGGCAAAAGGAACTAGCAAATGCGCTTAAAAATCCGCTACAACTTTTGAAATTATTGGATATATCACCAGAAAGTGTGCCATTAAGCTTAAAAGCGCGTAAATGTTTTCCAATGTTAGTGCCGCTACCCTTTATTGCAAAAATGAAAAAGGGAGATATTCACGACCCACTATTAAAACAAGTGCTGCCTGTTACAGAAGAAGAGTTAATAAGTGAAGGTTATAGCCTGGATCCATTACAGGAACATAATAGTGCCGCGCCGGGTCTGTTACACAAATATCGAAGCCGTGTATTACTGATACTAAAATCGGGTTGCGCTGTGAATTGCCGTTACTGTTTCAGACGTCACTTTCCTTATCAAGATAACAATATTAACAAAAAACAGTTACAGGAAATTATTACTTATATCGAAGCTCATCCTGAAGTGAATGAAGTGATTTTAAGCGGAGGTGATCCGCTAATGAGCAAAGATGATTTTTTACAGTATTTACTTAACGCGTTAGATTCAATGCCGCAGTTAACCCGTTTACGTATTCACTCCCGTCTTCCAGTTGTTATCCCGGCAAGAGTAACAAAGCAATTATGCTCTATGCTTAAGAAGAGCCGCTTAAAAGTGGTCTTAGTTTTACATATCAATCATGCTAATGAAATTGATAGTGCGTTTACAGAGGCGATATCAAAACTGCAGCAAGCAGGCGTTCAACTGTTAAACCAAAGTGTATTATTAAAAGGCGTGAATGATAGCAGCCAAGCCTTGATTGAACTTAGTGAAGCCCTGTTTAGTGCCAATATATTACCTTATTACCTGTTTTTATTAGATAAGGTACAGGGCGCACAACATTTTGATTTGGAAGAAAAAAAGGCTCAACTATTAATTAAAGAGATGAGTTTGGCGTTACCTGGGTATTTAGTGCCCAAACTGAGCAGAGAAATTGCAGGTCAGAAAAGTAAAACTATCATTAGTTCGCTATAATCAGATCAAGTCCTTATAAATTCAGCATCAAACAGGAAGAGACAATGAGCCAAGAAAATGTGATTAAGCAGTTACAAGAAAATTTAAAAATCATTTACCACAAAGCAGTTGATGCGGATAAACAACTTGAATTATTACGTCAGCAGGAAAAGGCCGGCTTTGTACAAATATTTACTGGTGATAGCGCCTTTAAAAATCATTCCAGCACTTTTTTGCCTTATGTAGAAGAGCTGGCTGCTGATCTACAAGAAATTCAAACCGATAATGAAGAGCATTACAAAACACTTTTACCCGCAATTGTGGTCAAGATAGAACTTCTTTTTAAAACGCTAAGCTCTTTTAAAATTAATTTAAAAGATTAAGTATTTGCAGTTTTAAGGGCTTTTTCTAAGCCCTTCCTTTTACAATCATTTCTTAGCGTTGAATACACAAACCTTATTTCGCCCAGAATTTTTGGCATCGTATAGCGCAAGATCGGCAAAAGTCAGTTGCTTGTCTTGTTCCTCTGCTCTGTCTATTTTCTGAACCTCTGTCAGCCCAACACTTATCGAAAATGAAATCTGATGTTGATTAAATGTACAAGCTTCTGAGGCAATTTTCTCTCGTATCCTTTCAAGTAACATCAAGGCATGCTTTTCAACCGTATTCGGCATTAGCAGAACAAACTCTTCTCCGCCATAGCGGGCAAAAACATCTGTTTTACGAATATGCGCTAGAACCCGCTGCGAAAAATCAATTAAAACCGCATCACCAGCATCATGACCGTAGTTATCATTCACTTTTTTAAAATGATCCAGGTCGATCATTGCGACACAGTATTTTTCTTTATATCTTAAGTAACGTTCATTTTCCTGCTTTAAAAATTGATCGAAATAATGGCGATTAAAAATTCCTGTTAAAACGTCATGTGATGCAAGGTAAGTCAGTTGTTTATTTACTGTAATTATCTCCTGCTCTTTTTTCAACAAGCGCTCGATATAATTTTTAATAGCTTTAGCCATATGGCTTAGTTCATCGCGCCCTTTGATTGGAAAATTCGCCGTTGTTTTTTCATTATGCCCAGAATCAATAATATTGCGGATTAATAAGATCCGTTTAATAAAATTGAGTTGGATTAGCACAAAAAGAAATGTTGCAATCAGGCTGATAAAAAGAACAAAGTATAAGCGGGATTTACGCAGATAAGTTTCATGTTCAAGTTTGTTAAGAACATTTAGTAAACGGTTTTGCACCGCGAGCACTTCACTCCCCAAAGTTGAAACAAACAGACTCGTAAAATATTCATTTTTTTTACTTAGTTTTCTAATTTTATCATTATGAGTTACATAATCCTGATAAGTGGATGCAAGCGAAGTTTTATCAATAAAAACATCATGAATTTTAGCCAATTGCTCCGCCCCTAACTCACCTTTTAAGCTGTTTATAAATGAGCTTAATGCCTTAAGATCCGTTGCTCGATAAGCAACATTATTTTTATTGATAATCGGATTAAAATGAGAGATGGCCTTATCCATAACCACAAATAGCTGCATATTACTTTTATTTAACTGGCTCAGTTTAAGCGCCTCTGCCGAGCGATAAGAAGCAAAGAACTTATCCTCTAATTGGAATTTATATTCAAGCGCACTGACTAAATCTTGTAAATGGCTATAGAGTTGTTTTTTTAAATCGTCTAGCGCTTTAAAATTTATACTGTCGCCTTGTAACTGCTCAATAATTTTATCGATCCGCAATTTTTTATCCGATATATCAAGAATACCCGACTGAAGCTCAGTCAAATCAGTAGCAAGGAACATTTCCATTGAGGCATTAATAATTTCTTGGGATTGTCGTCTTAATTCAGAGACTTTCATTAATGCATTCAAATGACGATCTTTTACCTCTTGATAATCATCTTTAAATTCATTAAGCGAATGCACTCCAATTCCAGCAGAAATCAGCGTCATTAATGCCAGTAAAAGTGTTAATGAGATGATTTTTAAACTCAAGCTATCTCTTAATCTAGGCATAAATAAAATCGCTTGTTGCATTTAATGAAAAACAGCTGACTAGCACAACTAAAGGAAAGAGAAGCAGGAAACACTTATGAAGAAAAATATTGAGTTGTAATCGCATTATTTTCGCCAGTTATTAAAGACATTTAAATTATGAAGAAGGTTATTTCCCTGCCATTTTTGATCCCCTCACTAAGAGTAATAGAGGATTTGTTGATTTTCTCAAAATTGTTCACATAAGTAAATTATTAAACTATTTTCAAAAACAGGTATAGAGTCTGGACTTCTATCTAAGAATCTAATCCTGTCAGGTTCATTTCTTCTGTCATTATCAAATGAGGAGGATAGA